>DASRZF010000406.1:0-2919 GCA_035686645.1 Polyangiales bacterium | reverse complement strand
GCGCACAGATCGTAGTCGAAGATCGGCGCGTGACCGTTCACCCCTCCGGGCGTGATCGTCAGATTCGGATTGTTCGAGGTTCCGGTCCATGGCGTTTCGGTCGCCGTGACCGCCGCTTGAATGTCGAGACGCTTGCAGTTCTCGCCAGCGTCGAGCGCAACGAGCGTGTCGCCTGCGGCATAGGCGCCGATGCCGAACTCACCGAGCGAGTCGCACACGACCGCCATCGAGAACACTTCGTCGATCGTCGCGGTGAAGCAGTCCGGGCCGGACAGAAATACGAGGCGATCTGTGAGGACTGGATTCGGGTTCGCCGGAAGCGATTGAAGCAGGCAGCACGCATCCAGACCGAACACCGGAGAATGCCCCGCAGGACCGCCCGGAGTGATCGTCAGGCACGGGTTCGTGGACGTCCCGAGCCACGCGATCTCCGGCTGGCAGCAGCACTCGGATGCGATCGCATCGCACGCCTCGGCGCCCTCGTAGAAGATCGCTTCGACGATTGCGGTTCCCACCGCAGCCAGAGAAAGCTGGAACTGGTAGAAGCCGGCCGAACGGATGACGATCGTGTTCCGCGTCTCGTCGAGCAGGAATTGCTGATAGCCGCAGGGCGTGTAGGGCGTGACAGCGATGACCTGCGGGCCTGATGCAACCGGGTTCGGCAGGCACGAGTTGATGACGCCTTTCGGGTAGCTTCCAGCCTGAAGGCTCACCAGTTCGACGAGGACTTCCTCGCCAGCACCGAGGTTGAACGCGCGGATCTGAACGCAGGACTTCTCGCCTACGTTGATGATCGCCGACGTTGGCGACGTCGAGTTGACGTCGAACAGGGTGATCTTCTGGCTCATTTCTCTTCCCCTTCGTCAGCCCACGCCTTGCGAGCCCACACGAGCGCAGCGATGGTGAGCGGCGCAGAAACGATCAGGAACCACACCGCTCCGACCGGGTGACCACCAAGCAGGAGGCCGAGCGTGATGCCGGCCACGAGACCCACGAGCAAGCCTCTCGTGGCCGTGCAGCACCAGCAGTCGGTCTCGGCCCACTCGACCAGCTTGCAATAGATCTCGTATTCGCAGGGGTTCAGCTTTTTCGGGTCCATGTCTCACCACGCAGGAATGAAGCGCTGCACTCCGTTGATTGTCACGCGCAGCCAGAACGTCGGGTCTCCGGCGGCAGGGGCGTTCGTGAGCGTACCCGCCGCCGCTGCCGCACCGTCGAATCCCTCGTTGATCGTGATGTTGAGTTCGTTCAGAGTCTCGTCTCGCGCGATCTGGAACAGCGTGATTGGGCCGACCCGGTCCTCCAAGCGAACGAATATACGGTTGGGATTCGCGATCGGGCTGTTACCGATGTAGAGTCCGATTGCCCCGGGGCTCGTGTTCAGTTCGTTGCGAGACCCGTTCACACCAAGCGCCGGGTCATTGTTGAACGCAAAGTAACCAGCGTTGTTACCGAGCGCTGCGCTCGACGCCTCCATGCCTGTCCCGATCGCATTCTCCGAATGAAGGTGCATCCAGATCGACGGGTGATTGACGTGGCCGTTGTAGAACTGCGTGACGTGCCAGCGCGGGAACACGTTCGTCGAGAGGGTCTGCTCTCCGAAAAGCTGGAACGTGCGCCGGTACTGATCGAAGTTGAAGTCGTCGATCGCCATGCGCGCGAATCGGATACCCTCCAGCGCGACGCCGATCTTTGGCGCGGCTATTGACGAATCGAGCATGAGGAAGCCGGCCTCCGGGCGAGATCCCCACGAGTAGGACGGTCCGGCATAGCTTCCGTCGCACGGCAGATACACCGGGCACGCAAGGGCCACTGGCGCGGGCGGCGCCCACGCAGGAGGCAGCCCCGGACCCTGCGACGTGATGATGTCACCCAGATTCCCGCCACCACCAGCATTCAGGTTCCACGCGCCTTGAGATCCGATGCGAAGCCGCTCGATAGCGTTTGTCTCGACGATCAGACCACAGTTGGCCCCCGGAGCCGCAGATCCGCCTCGCAGCGTGACGAAGCCATTCTCTGAGTCAGCGATGACGCTCGCCCCAACCTCGATGAAATCAGAGTTTGACGCCTCGATACGCACCACGTCACCGACGCGCACGAAGGCAGAGCAGTTGCTGTAGCCGAGCGTGACCGCCGGGACACCCGCCTCGTAGAGAAGGCCGCTCGTCGGGTCGGTCGTGAACGAGTAGGTCGGGGCGGCGCAGGAGCCATCCGGACCCTCGATCGGGTTCGCGATAGTCCCACCGTCAAACGCTGGCGGGATGTTCAGAAGTCCGTAGAGCGTGGCGAGATCGAGCGTCCCGCAGATACCGCCGTCCGTTCCGACCACGAGCGTCGTGGGAGACCCGGCGAGCGGCGCGAGCGCCTGTAGCGCCGAGCACACCATGTCGAAACCGCTTCCGCGAACGCAGACGTTCGGCGCCCCGGGGCGGAACGCCACGACCTGATCACCGGCCTCGATGTCATCGGTGATCAGGTTCTCGATCTGCGCGCAGAGCGTGAGACCTTGGAGGAAGTCGTCAGCGGGGACGAGCTTGCAGTTGTTGACCCCATCGACGACGACTACCCGATCGGTGACTGGCGCGAGCGGAAACTCTGGAAAGGCGCCGAGGGTGGCACAGACGTCCGGAGGCAAGACCGGATCGACCGTGATACACGCCCCGGCGCGGAAAGCGAGGATCTGATCGCCGACATCCATCGGCGTCGCAGACGGAGGGAAAGTCGCCTGAGAGAGCCCACAGTCTGTGGTCGGGATGATGACCGGGTCGACGACTTCGAGCCGGATCGGGATGTCCCACGAGCCGCAGGCGTTGCACACCTGAATCACGACATCGTAGACGCCAGCCTCCGGGTTCGGTGGCGCGTTGAAGATCACACGCAGGATAGAGCCGAAGGTCGACACCGACGAGATCACCGGCA
>DASRZF010000405.1:0-3497 GCA_035686645.1 Polyangiales bacterium | reverse complement strand
TCTCGGGGTCACCCTCATGCCTATGACCATGCTGCGAATCATGGTGATGGCCGTGATCGTGGGCATCGAGCGAGTCGTGAAAAACCTCATGGGCCAGCGGAACGACGTCGAAGCCTAGGATCCAGAGGCCACAGGCGACGTACGCCCAATGATGTCTCTTCCATCTTCGTGAGACGGTCACGCACGGCATGCGGTCGAACGATACATATTCCGATGGCTGCTGTCATGTGCCTACGTGCATCCGGGGCGAACGCCAAACCCTCGGGATGTCGCGGATTAGTTGGGCGCGCGTGAGAGCAGGGAGGATGCGGCCAGCTGGAAATCCTCGATCGAGCTGATGAACGTCGCCTTTGGAGTCCGCGCGATGAGGGGGTGTTCGGGAGGACATCCAATCCAAACCGGGACGGTAGGCGCGATCGTGTCTACGAGGCGCTCCATTTGCCTGATCTCCTCATTGTCCATGCGCCGGACCACGGACAGGACGAGGATGTCTGCTTGGCTTTTGGCAACGCTCCAAATGATGTCCTCGGTCGGAAGATTGGGGCCCAGGTAGAGCACGTCGAAGCCAGCTTCTTTGGCGAGCACCGAACCAGCGAGAATGCCGAACTCGTGTAATTGACCGGCCGGCGTCGTAAACAGGAGCTTCCGAGCGCCCACCGGGTTTGGGATTTGTTCGAAGCGGGCGGTCATGAGGCTCTTGAGCTGTGCTCTCACCAGATGCTCCGGCGCTGTGCCCAGAGTGCCCTGGCTCCACCGGTCCCCGACCTCCCACATGATCGGGATGGCGACGCCGAGGATCAGCTGCAGGTTACCGATCCCTTCGCTCATCGCGTGCAGCTGCTCGAGCGCACCGTTGGCGTCGAGGTTTTCGATCGCATCCAAGTACGCCTGCTGCTGATCCGATAGCGGGGGTTGAGTGGGACGGACGCGCGGAATGGCTTCCCGGTCGCCGCTCCGCATGGACTTGAGCTCGGCCGTGGGGAGCTGGGCGATGGTCTGCAGACTGAAACCGCGCTCTCGGAGCTCTTTCAAACAAAGCAGCCGGGTCACGTCTTCTTCGCTGAATTGGCGGGTGCCACCTGCGCTTCGGTCCGGCTCAATCGCCCCGTAGCGCCGCTCCCAGGCCCGAATCGTGTCCGGGTTGAGTCCCGTTCGGGCGACTACGGCGCGGATGGGCAAGAATCCAGATTTGATCTGATCAGACACGGCAATCCTGTACATGCACAGGAAATCCGCGCCGTGCAATCCATGAATTGGTCCTGACCCCGACTAGAACCCAGATGCCAGGGCGGGACCTCGCTTAGTCGGTCCGATTCGGGAGCACGATGCCCGGCATGCTCTCTGCGACGAACTCCGAGATCACGTCGCGAGCTGCGATCCCCGTGTCGTCATCCGTCGTGGCCTGGTACATGGAGACGACACGAGCCGCCTTTTGTTGATCGGAAAGTGTCCGGTCTTCAGCAACTCGGTTGAGACGGCCACGGAGCTTGAGCAGCGAGTGGCGCTCGCGCTTGACGCGCCAGAGCTCGAGCAACTCCTCGCGGAGCCCCTCTGTGCTGTCCAAGAACCAACGCTTCTCGACCCGATAGGGGTCCTCTCCACGCCTCCGCATCAACATGTCGGTCACGTCGAACGCGATCTTGCGCCCTTGCTGATATCCATCATCGAACTCGACCGTCCCGTCGTTTGCAATGGTCGCCTTGAACGCGTGACCACGATAGCGGTAGGAGCCGTCCCGATGCCTCTGTAGTTTGGGTGGTTCACGCCGGCTGAGGTGCTTCTTGTCACCAGCACCTTCGAAGTAATTGCGAGATTCGGAATCAGCATCTTCTGCGAGGGGCTCCGAGCCAGAAGCTTTTTGCGGCACGGTCTGCTGCGAGAGGTGAAAGGCGCGTGCGGCGCTCGATGGATCGAGGTTCAGGAGTGGCACACTCGCCTCTCGGCTTGGCAATCCGATTTCGACCTGCACGGCGGCCTTCCGGCTCGCCGCAGTAAGCGAGCTCTCGGGGACGGCTGCGCGCGACTTCTGCGGCGCCGCTCGCTCCGGGTCCGCCCGAGCGGCGGGCTCCTCGACTACCGTGTGGCTAGGTGCGGCGGATTGCGGATCGGCCGCCACGCTGAACCTGATGTCGATCGAGGTCGTCTCGGCAGTCGTGACCGCACGGGTGTCCACGCCGATCGCCACGAGCGCAATGACGTGCGCCAGGAGAGAGATCACGAGGACAGCCATCCATCGTCGTGCTGGTTCGCGTTTGGGTCGTGACAAAATGAGAAAGCTCTTAGTGCTGCAAGACGATCACTTCGAACCAGTCGCGCTCGGTTGATCGTCGGCGAAGAACCTACTTCCCGCGATGAGGTGCGTCCAGCACCTGCCTTGGCCTATGGCAGCTGAGCCCAGGCTAGGGCCTTATCAGCTCGGAGTCGCAGTCCGCAGGCGCGGAGATCGGGTTACAGCGCGCGACGTACCCACCAGGCACCTCCGCAAAGTAGTCGTTGCCGAAGTCTGGGACGGGGACGACATAGTCGGTGCTGACGAATTGGCCGCCGCTCGCAAAGGCCGCTTCCTGCAAAGAGTAGTCGTTGTCGCGCGCTTGATGCGTGTCTTCGTCGGCGCGTGTCCTCACCATGTATCCAGCTTCCACGAGCTCGCGTATGCGTTCACCGTCGTCTAACGCGTTGTTCACGTTGAACCATGCAGCTTCCGCTTCACCCTCTTCGGAGTTGGTGAACATCACTCGCCCTCGCAGTGAAGGGTGCCCATCGATGTAGTGGTCTCGCGCCGCGCTCCTGTTGAGAAAGACGAACATCACTCGTCCTCTGGCCTCGGCGAGGGTCAACCATCCTCCGTTCAACACCGCCGCTTCGAGTGAGTCCTCCTCCCCGCGCACATCATCGGGTGTGATGAGCTGCTCTGAGGGGAACACAGCAAGGATCTCCCGGTCGATGTCGGCGACTTCCTCGGGGCCGAACTCCAAGGGGATTACGAAGCCTAGGTCGAGAGGATCGGAAATGGCCTCTTCTTTGGCTTCCAGCATGACGGTGATCGGCACGTGTTTGTGATGGCTATCGGACCATCCCTTGAGCGTGGTCAGGCAGGCGTGGAACGTGAGGCAGTGGGTTTCGAAGTCGATGTCCTGTATGTGCAGGACTTTGAAGCCCGGCTCGTCCAGCTCCGGAATGCCGGACTCCGGATTTGCCCCGTCGACTAATATCAGACCGCGCCGGGTCGCGTACAGTCCCCCTTCCGGATCGGCGAAGATGTCGAGCTCGATCTGTCGGACGCCGTGGTCGAACTGCTCTTGCAGCGGAAGGGCCGTGTACTCGAGGCTGTCCGCCGTCTCCGGAGTGTCGAAGATCCTGAGCAACTCCAAAATCTCGTCACGCGGCTGAATGTGATAGCTGTTGTGGGTGCCCAGCACCTGAATCTCGTTGATTCGCAGCGTTTGATCCTGCTCTGACCCGGGATCCGGATCGCTGCTGCAGGCGACCGAGACGCA
>DASRZF010000404.1:0-11959 GCA_035686645.1 Polyangiales bacterium | reverse complement strand
ATCGCCTACTGGCAAATGCCCGGGCGCGAAGGCGGCTTGCTCGACGGATTTCGAGGCCTCTATGGCCTGGGCTCAGGACCCCTCGACCCTTGGATGCGTGGCCTGTCCTCGGAGCTGAGACGTCAACAGTCGGAGGAGTGGGACGCAGAACAGACGATACTTTCCGCGCTCGAGGCGATGGGCGTCGCCGAGTCGCAGTGGGACGCGTATATCGAAGAGACGCTCCTCTCTCTTCGTGGATGGGCGGGCATGATTCGGCAGTTGGAATTGCGTCCGGATACCGCTCCCGTCGCACCGCCAAACGCCCGCCTTGCAGACTACCTCGCCCTCCAGCTGATGCTCGATCTGCATGCGGCGAGGTACGCGCTTCGAACGCATGCCGGCGAGTCGATCGACCCCGCAGAGGCTTCCGAACGCCTCAACGACGACACGAAGCAGCGACAGTTGAACCTCGAGCTCGTGTATGAAGCTTTCATCGTGGCTCAGTTGGCCGGAGTCGGACCCGCCGAGATCGGCAGCTCTACGCAGGCGAGCAGATGGCTCGAGGCGGTCCGATCTTTCGACTCCAACGAACGCAGAAGACTTCTGCATCTCGCCTACGAACGTCGGCATCGGATCAGTGTGCTCGATGGCATCGTGGGTCACTGTCGGTCGGGCCGCGTGTCTCCGTCGAGAGCTAGCTTTCAAGCGGTGTTCTGTATAGATGACCGAGAGGAATCGCTTCGCAGGCACCTCGAAGAGCTACGTCCCGACGTCCAAACGTTCGGCTACGCTGGCTTCTTCGGGATAGCAATGGCTTACCGAGGGATCGAGGACATCCGAGCGAGGCCCCTTTGCCCGGTGGCAGTGCGTCCCAGTCACTACGTTTACGAGCGGGCGCTCGACGAACATGAAGCTGCGGCCTTCGCGGAAAGACGACGGCGTCAGGGAAAAGTCACCCATTCCATCGGACTTGGCAGCAAGATGCTCACGCGTGGTGGCCTGCTGTCCGCGCTCTTTGGCTTTCTCGCCGTGATTCCGTTGCTGGGCAGGAGCCTGTTTCCCCGCGCCACCGAGCGCCTTGCTCACTGGGCCGTGCATAGAACGGCGCCCGTTCCAGAGACGCGCCTCTCAGTCGAGGGAACCGGCGAGGTTCGTCCCGACGGACTGGCGTCCGGGTACACTCTCGACCAAATGACCAATGTCGTAGCGAACGTGCTCACGACCATGGGGATCCAAAAGGATCTCACCTCCTTGGTTCTGATCGTTGGTCACGGCTCGTCCAGTCTCAACAATCCACACGAAGCGGCCCACGATTGTGGCGCGACCGGAGGCGGTCGGGGAGGGCCGAACGCACGCGCATTCGCTCAGATGGCCAACGACGCCCGAGTTCGAGAGCAACTTCGCGCGAAGGATCTGCCGATACCGGACACGACTTGGTTCGTCGGCGCCTATCACAACACCTGCGACGATTCCATGGCTTACTACGACGAGGACTTGCTTCCGAAGGAGGCGAGCGACGCTTTGGACGATGCCAAGCGGGCGTTCGAGGACGCTTGCCGTCTGGATGCGCACGAACGATGCCGCCGGTTCGAGTCGGCTTCTCTGGAAATCGATCCAGAGTCCGCGCTGATCCACGCCGAAGCGCATTCGTATGACCTCGCTCAACCCCGACCCGAGTACGGACATGCGACGAACGCCGTCTGTATCGTGGGTCGAAGGGAGCGAACCCGCGGCCTGTTTCTCGACCGCCGTGCATTTCTGGTTTCTTACGATCCCAGCGAGGATCCAACGGGGACGATCTTGGCGGGGCTGCTGCGAGCCGTTGGACCAGTGGGCGCAGGCATCAATCTCGAATACTACTTCAGCTTCGTCGATCCCACGGGGTACGGTTGCGGCACCAAGCTGCCTCACAACATCGTCGGGCTCGTCGGCGTGATGGACGGACACGCGTCCGATCTGAGAACTGGCCTCCCTTGGCAGATGGTGGAGATCCACGAACCCGTTCGACTTCTCACGATCGTCGAAGCGAAGACCGAGATGTTGGAACGTGTGCTCGCCCTAGAGGAGGGGCTCGCGAACCTGGTCAACAAGGAATGGATTCAATTCGTCGCCTGGGATCCGGATAGCGATGCCCTGGCGGTCTACGAAGACGGAAAGTTTCACCCCTACGCCGTCGAGAATCCGGCGATCGCCGTAGTCGACAGATCGGCGGACTATTATTCTCGGAGACGCGGCCATTTGAGTCCGGCCCATGTGAAGGCAGGCCTTCTCGAGCGAGGTGTCGCATGAGCGAGCTCATCGTACGCTGGGCGGTACTCGGTATCGTCGGATTTCCAGCTCTGGCCGTGTTGGTCTTGGGCCTTCGCGCCTGGCTCTACCATCCTTGGAGCGAGCGAACGACGGTGGGGATCGTAGGGGCTGGCTTCGCCGCTTCGACGATTGCTTGTGTGGTCACGACCGTGTCGTTGTTGATGGCCGGCGTGCGCGAAGCACGCGTACCACTCGGTGCATGGTTCTCGGCCGGGCACTACTCGTTCGAGTGGAACCTGATCGCAGATCGTTTGTCGATCCCGTTCGCGACCTTCTCCGCCGTATTGCTCGGACTCGTTGCTTCATTTGCGAGGCGATACCTGCATCGAGAGCCGGGCTTTGCCAGGTTTTACTTGCTGCTCGCGATCTTCGGGGCGGCCGTGGAGTTCGTAGTCCTGGCGGGAAGCTTGGATCTGGCGTTCTTGGGTTGGGAGCTCGTGGGCGTTACATCCGCTTTGCTGATCGCCTTCTTTCACCAACGGCCAGGGCCAGTCGAGCATGGGCTTCGAGCATTCGTCACCTATCGAATTTGCGACATTGGGTTGCTCGCCGCCGGGGTGGCTCTTCATTTCATGGTTGGAACGTCCGACGTGGGCCCGCTCACCAGCGGACCGTGGGCTGGCTTCGTGGTTCCACCGACCTGGGCAGGAGCGACCGTGGTAGGTCTGCTCATCCTCTGGGCGTCGATGGGCAAGGCGGCTCAAGTTCCTTTCTCAGGATGGCTTCCGCGCGCCATGGAAGGTCCCACTCCATCGAGCGCGGTGTTTTACGGGGCGCTGTCGATCCATCTGGGACCCTATCTCTTGCTTCGCGCCGAATCGATCCTGCAGTCTTCATGGCTCGCTGCAAGCGCCGTCATCGCCGTGGGTTCGTTGACGGCACTACACGCCACGTTCGTCGGACGAACACAGAGCGACATCAAGAGCGCATTGTCCTATGCGTCGATGACGCAAGTTGGATTGATCTATGTCGAGATCGGTCTCGGATTCCGCTACTTGGCGGTGGCGCACATCGTGGGCCACGCTGCGATCCGAACGCTTCAGATTTTGCGTTCACCGAGCCTGCTCCACGACCACCATCACTTGGAACAGGCCATGGGCAAACAACTGCCGCGGACGGGCGGACACCTCGAGCGCTTGGTTCCAGACTCTCTTCAGCCCTGGCTCTATCGGGTGGCCCTCGAGCGCGGGGGATTCGATGCGCTCCTCAAGGACAGGATCGTAGCCCCACTCCTCCGCTTCATCTGCCGGATCGATCGGCTCGATCAGGCCTGGGTCGACTACCTCAGCAAACCGACCGTCGCGAGGCAGCGGAAGAGCCAGCCCAATGAGGTGCTCCGATGACCACGACTTTTGCGGCTTTGCAGCTACTCCTTCTCCTTCCGATGTCATGGGCGGTCGGGCGTTCCGACTCGTCGCGCTCAGCGCGCACTCAAGCAAGCCTCGTCATGCTCGCAGCCGGGGCGCTCGCCCTCGCGCAAATCGCCTGGAACACCTTTGATCTTCCGGGTCCCGGTTGGTCGGAAGGATTTCTGCCCGTCTCGAATCCACATCCCTGGGTACCGGCCTTCTCGCTGATCTCGTGCCTCATGGGGTTCGCCGCGGTTTCGCTCAGCCCCATCCGCGAGACCCGCCCGAAGACGTTTCGCAGGATCTTGCTGCTCATCTCGGTCGCATTGCTCTTTCTCTCTGTCCGAAGCCCCATCGGACTTGCGGTCCTGTGGAGCGCTTCGGCCGTGCTGACCTGGCTGGAGCTCAGAGACCTCAAGAACGCTCCGAACATCGCAAAGCTGTTCGCGATTTATCACTTGCCGAGTGCCGCCGCGTTCGCAATCGGCGCCGTTTGTCTCACGCAGGGCTACGTCGCTGCGGGCCTGGTGCTTCTCCTGGCGGCCATTGCCATTCGAGAGGCGGTCATTCCCTTACACAGCTGGTTCCCCCCGTTCGTGCAGTTCGCGCCCATGGGGGTGGTGGTCGCCTTTTTCGCACCACAGCTCGGCGTCTACGCGCACATGGAGCTTCTCCGTGGAGCGCTGCCAGAGCAACTCGCTCACGGCGTAGCCTTCTTTGGCGCGGTCACAGCAGTAGTGGCGGCAGCCTTGGGTCTAGCGCAAAGCAATGCGCGCCGGGCGCTCGCATTTCTGGTCATGAGTCAGACCGGTCTGGTCGCGTTCGGTCTGGATACGAGCTCCTCGGTTGCACAGGTGGGCGCGCTCCTGACCTGGCAGGTGCTCGGCGTGGCCACGGCAGGGTTCGCCATGACCCTGGCATCCCTCGAAGCGCGCCGAGGCGACCTTTCGCTTCGGCACCCGGCGGGGAGCTTCACGCGGACACCTCGGATGGCCGTAGCGTTCTTGTTCATGGGCTTTGCAAGCGTCGGACTCCCTCTAACGGTCGGATTCGTGGCGGAAGATCTGCTCGTTCAGGGTTCCGTAGAGGAGTTTCCGGTTCTTGCCTTCGCCCTCATCTTGGCGACTGCCCTCAACGGCGTATCCGTCATGCGAGCGTTTTTCAAGCTCTTCAGCGGTTCGTCCGAGCACATCGGAGAACAGGACTTGACGCGACGAGAAGCGGGAACACTCACCGTGGTCATGGCAACCTTGCTCCTCGCGGGCTTGTTTCCAGGAGCGGCCGTCCGTGGCCTCGAGCGCGTGGCGGATCCACAGCACATCCGACCCGATCTCGCGCGTATCGAGTCGGCCGACTGAGGAAATGATATCCTCGGAGAGATGAGCCCTTCAGACCCGAGTCAGGCGCGGGCCTATGAAACGCACTTGCGCCGGGCCACGTACGCCTCCGTGCTCACGGCGCTGGTCCTGATCGCGGCGAAGCTCGCGGCTTGGCTCTGGACCGGTTCGATCAGCATGCTTGCGTCACTGGTCGATTCGCTGATGGACAGCCTTGCGTCTGCGATCAATTTGGTGGCTGTTCGGTACTCACTCGCACCTCCGGATGCGGAGCACCGCTTTGGTCACGGGAAGGCAGAACCGCTGGCTGGCCTCGCTCAGGCGGGTTTCGTGAGCGGTTCGGCGGTGTTCTTGCTGTTTCATGCGATCGATCGCCTGCGCTATCCGCGACCTTTGCGCGACATCGGGGTCGGCATCGTCGTGATGGTGTTTTCCATCTTCTTGACGGCCGCGCTGCTTACACTCCAACGCCGGGTGATCAAGCAGACCCAGTCCACCGCGATTCGGGCGGATGCGCTGCACTATGCGACCGATCTGCTGACGAACCTCGCGGTCGTTGCTGGCCTACTGCTGGCGTCTTTCGGCTGGGGCTGGGCGGATCCGGTTTTCGCGATCATGATCGCCGTCTACATATTCTACAGCGCGATTCGCATCGGTCTGGAAGGGTTCCAGCAACTGATGGATCGCGAGTTGCCCGAGGACACCCAGGAGAAGATACTCTCGGTCGCGAGAGAGCATCCAGAAGTGCTCGGGGTTCACGACCTTCGCACGCGACGTTCCGGTCGCCTGCGATTCGTGCAGCTTCATCTCGAGCTCGATGACCACTTGCCTCTCACCAGGGCACATGCCGTCGCCGACGAAGTCGAAGCGCGCATCCTGACCCTCCTGCCAAACGCCGAGGTCATCATTCACCAAGACCCGGCCACTTCGACCGATGAGCCGGGGCGCGAGCCCTGGCGCTCGGACGCGGGGAGTGAGGCTTGAGCAAACAGGTGGGTCGGCCGAAACATCTTGGCGCGTGGCACGTACCGGTGGCCGTGTACGAAAGGAAGAACCACATGAAGCATTGGATTCGGAACGCGCTCCCGCTGGCTCTTGGTGTTTTGTTGCTCAGCTCGTCTGCGTTCGCGGCGTTTTCGGCGCTCAAGCTGGACCGGGTTCACAGCAAGGTGGCTTTCACCGCTGCGACGCTGATCTTCGACGTGGACGGCGAGTTCACGGACTTCACCGTGAACATCGATGGAGATCCGGCGAAGCCCGAAACGGTGAAAGTGGAGGCGAACATCGATGTCGCCTCCATCGACACGAAGAATCAGAAACGTGACGACCATCTAAGGAGCCCGGACTTCTTCGATACGGCGAAGTACCCGAAGATCCGGTTTGCATCGATCGGGGTGAAGTCCGAAGGGGACGAGCTGATCGTGAAGGGGAACCTGACCATCCATGGGAAGACCAAGTTGGTCAGCGTTCCGTTCAAGGTCGCCAGGGGCAAGAACGGAGCAGGGATCGACACGACGACTTACAAAGCCAAGCTCACCATCGATCGAACCGAGTTCGGCGTTGGAACGGAGAGCATCGCCGCAAAGATCAGTCTCGAGGACGAGGTCGAGGTCAAGCTGCTCATCGTCACGTTTCAGTGACCTGGGCGAGACTCAGAATGCATCGACGCCGAGGCCCACAAAACCCGAGACGTGTGGGTTGTCGACGAGCCATGCCGTCGGGAAGGCCCAGCCCACGCGCGCATAGACCTGCCAGCGGCCCCAGCGAAGATCTGTAAACAAAGCCAGGCCGCCGATTCCCCCGAACTCCTCGAGAAGACCCTGGCGATACGGGTCGTTGACGGTGCCCCCCGAAACGAGGACGCCCAACTCTTGTGGCTTGTCCTTCTTCGGTCGGATGTGGCCGCTCAGTTGTCCGATCGCCAAGCGTTCTGAAATGACCGCGGACCAGGGCAGGCCCGGAACGACCAGCACGTAGGGGTTCATTCCTCCCACCCGCATCCGCGTGATGTCGTCCTGGTTCCATCCCCAGTTGAACGTCTCCTGGAGCTCCAGGCGGAAGCGCTCGCCGGTCTTCCAGCCCGCACGCAGCCACTGATTCAAGGTCCAGATCGCCTTTGTCGGATCGTTGCGGTCCGGCTGATCGGCGACGAATCCCCAGGTTTGTACCGTCGAGCGGACGTCCACGCCGACCGATGCACCGGCAGCGACGCCCTTGATGCGTGGGAAGAGCTTCGATGCCCGAAACTCCTCTCCGTCTGAATCGATTTTCCAATAAATGTACCCCAGCCGTGGCTCGAAGACTACGGTGTCGGGCGGAAGAATGTAGCCTTGCGACTCGCCCTGGTTCTTCCCGAAGATCCAGTACCGGACATTGGTGAGCAGCTCCAAGGTATGGTGGTCCGCGAAGTGCCATTGCAGCTTTGGCAAGAGCACCAGGTAGCTCGCGTTGAACCCCAGACCCGATCTGCGCAGACCCTGCTCGTAGTACTGATGAAGCAAGCCCGCGAAAACCGCTTCCCCGCGAAGGGCCACCGAGAGCTCCAAGTTCTTTGCGAGGGGAATGCGCTCGATCTCCAAGTGGATCGTATCGGTGTTGTAGAAGAGACGGACGTCGCCTTTGCCGACCTTGTCTTCGCCAGTGGCTTCGAAGAGCACGAATCCGAACCCGGTTACCTCGGGGATGAAGGCGAAGTCCGCACCGCCGGCTGCCGACCCGTGCCAGCCCTCCGCCCGCGCGGTGGATGAGAGGAACATCAGGGCGAGCAGTGCAACGATGAACCGCATGGCCAAAGCGTACTGCAGCGGCTGTGCATTGCATATGCCCGAGCACGGTCGCTGCAGATCCGCTGCGCCGGTTCTATTCACTGTCGCTGTCCCCGTCTTCTGCTTCGTCGCCGCCTGCGATCGGGCTCGCGCCCGCATCTCCCGTGACATAGACCTGGGCTGCACCGTACTCGTAGACGAGCTTTCCTCCGGCCTCTCCGGCTCTGAAACCCAGTCCGAAGACGATCAATGTGCCGAGAAACGCACCGAGGGAGACCGCTTGCCGTGCTCTGCCCTCCTTCAGAACCAGCGGCCCGGCCATCAAGACGAGGAGCGCAGCGCTCGCCCAGACGAACGCCTCCGCGGCCTCCGCATGGGCCTCGATGTGCCGTTCGGCGACTGCCTCTTCGACCCGTTCTTCTTCGTGTTCTCCGGTGTTCATCGCGAGTACGCCCGATCCGACCAGAGCCGCTTGCAGCGAGAACACGAGAACCCATACACGGCGGTCGAACCAACCGCGCCACCAACCCAGTAGAACGCCCCCGCTGATCAATGGCATCAGGACGGCGAGCGCGATCGGCAGGTGAACGACTTTGGGATGAAAGATGAGCTGGTCCATGGTGGTAACCTCCGAGCGTACGATGGGCGCAAGCGATGCCCTCGCGCCATGCTGCGGATGTCATATGCGAATGATCTCCAGCGCTTGGTCGGGTGCCGTGCTACATCCGGCGGATAGAATCGATGTCGAAATCGCCCCTCAGCTCCGAACGGCGCCTCCTGATCGGCGTCTTGATCGCGTTCCTCGGGGTTGCAGTCTTTGCGGCCATCGACATTTCGGCCGATCTCCACGAAGGCACCGCCATTGGACACGTTCTCGTCGAAGGCGGAATCCTACTGGTGGCGCTCCTGGGTTCCATCTTCATGGCCCGCCGCCTCGTGCTCACGCTGCGGAGCGCGCGCGCGGCTCACGAGGAAGTGCTTGCATTGACCGAACAACTCGAGACGAGTCGGGCCGACGCGAGCCGGTGGCGAAGCGAGGCGCGAGACCTGGTTAGGGGGCTTGCGGAGGCCATCGACCAGCAGTTCGATCGTTGGAGCCTGACGCCTGCCGAAAAAGAAGTCGCTCTGCTTCTGCTCAAAGGATTGAGCCACAAGGACATCGCGGAAATGCGCGCTGTGACGGAAGCGACCGCCAGGCAGCAGGCGAGGGCGGTCTACAAGAAGGGAGGCTTGTCGGGCCGTCACGACCTGGCTGCGTTCTTCCTCGAGGACCTGATGCTCCCGGTCGAGCGCGAGAGCTGAGACCGTCAGGACGCACCCGTCGTGAAAGGCGTTGCTTTGGCGCGGGCGCGTGCGCTCAGTGCGAGCACGGGCGGTACGATGGCAGGGAGGATCACGAGGGTGAGCAAAGTGCTCGTCAGCAAGCCCCCCACGACGACGGTAGCCAGGGGCCGCTGAACTTCGGCGCCCACGCCCGTAGCGAGCATCATGGGTACGAAGCCTAGAGCTGCGACCAGCGCGGTCATCAGCACGGGCCGCAATCGAGAGAGGGCCGCGCGCCGCATTGCCTCGACGGCGTTCACGCCCTTGTCGAGCTCGTTCATCAAGGCGGTGATGAGAACGACCCCATTGAGAACGGCGATGCCACTCAATGCGATGAATCCGACGACGGCGGACACGGAGATCGGAAGGCCTCGCGCTGTCAGCGCTGCAATGCCACCAACGGCTGCAAAGGGAACGTTCAGGAGGATCAGCAATGCAGGCGGCAGTTGCCTAAACAAGATCAGAAGCATCGAGAGCATGAGCACGAGCACCGCGGGAATGATCAGGTTCAGGCGCTTCTTTGCGCTCTGCAGACTTTCGAACTGACCGCCCCATACCAGTAGGACTCCTTCCGGCGGCTGAAGGTTCGGAGACCCGAGGAGCGCCTCAGCGTCCTGGACTACCGAGCCCAAATCCCTGCCCCGAACGTTCATGCCGACCACGACTCGCCTCTGCGCCATTTCGTGGTTCACCAAGGCGGGTCCACGCTCTCGGGAGACATGCGCGACCTGAGAGAGCGCAACGAGCGCCCCGCTTGGCGTTGGCAGCTCGAATCGGTCGAATGACAAGGCGTTGGTGCGAGTGGCCAGACGAACGCGGATCGGTATCTGTACCGGACCATCGTACGTCGTCCCTGCAGGGATGCCCGCCCGCGCTGCTTTGACGTGCTCGAGGATGTCTTCCGAGCGAAATCCAAATCGACTCGCTTCGAGCGGTCGCGGCCGGACTTCGAGCAAACCAACCGAGGGCGGCGCGAGCACGCGAACGTCGACTGCCCCCGGCACCGCCGCCATCTCCGTCACGACGGCGCTGGCGTAGTCGTGTAGCGCAGCAAGGTCTTCTCCGTAGATGCTCAGCGAGACATCGGTCACGCTCCCGCCCACGAGCTCGTTGAACCTCATTTGAATCGGCTGCGTGAAGGCGATTTCCTGAGCCGGGGCGGAGCTGGCGACAGCGTCCTGGATCTCCCGGATGATCTGGTCTCTCGTCACACCACTGCGCCATTCTGCTCGCGGGGCGATGTCGATGAAGATATCCGCTTGCTCGAGCCCCATGATGTCCGTCGCCACCTCCGGACTGCCGATTCGAGAGGCGATGTGCAGCACCTCGGGCACCGCTTCGAGGATTGCCGCTTCCATGCGCGTGTTGTCCGCAATCGCGCTGTCCACACGGATATCGGCGTCTCGGACGGTCTGCACGACGAGGTCACCTTCGTCGAGCTGAGGGACGAATGCCGCACCAGCCAGGGCGGCGAGCGTTCCACCGAGCAGCAGCAAGAGCACCGCGGATCCAGCGACCTGGCGCGGATGACCCATCGCCCAGGCGAGGATCGGGCCGTATTTCTCGGAGACCCACCGAACGAGGAACGGAGGTCGCGTCGGAATGTCTTGGTCCCGTAGAAACAGTCGGGACATGGCGGGCACGAAGGTGAGCGACAGGATGAGCGCGCTGAGCAATGCGAGCAGCACCGTCAGCGCCATCGGTCGGAACATCTTTCCCTCTACGCCGGCGAGGCTCAGGATCGGCAGGTACACGAGGATGATGATCAGGACGGCAAAGAAGACCGGCCTCGCCATGCGTGTGGCGGTCTCCTCGACTCGATCGGCAATGGGGCCTCCGCGTTCATGAGTGCTGTGAAAAATGGCCTCGACCATGACTACGGCGCCGTCGACCAAGAGACCGAAGTCCAGCGCGCCAAGACTCATGAGATTTCCAGGAACACCGAGCAAGACCATTCCGATCACCGCCCCCAACATCGACAAGGGGATGACCGACGCGACGAGCGCACCGGCCCGGAAGCTGCCGAGCAAGAGGAAGAGCACGGCGACAACCAGCAGACCACCTTCGAGCAAATTGGTGAAAACGGTCCGCAACGTGGCGTGAACCAGCTCGCTGCGATCGTAGACGACTTGGATCTCGACGTCGTCGGGCAGGGCCTGACGAACCTTTGGCATTTGGCTCTTGACGCGATCGAGCACGTCCAACGCGTTGGCCTCCAGCAACATTTGCACCATCACGTAGACGGTTTCGCCCCGCCCGTCGGTCGTCGCGGCTCCGATTCGTGCGACAGCGCTGTCCACGACTTCGGCGACGTCCCCGATGCGGATTGGAGCGCCTTCTTCGCTCATCGAGACGACTGTGGATGCTAGGTCTGAAGCCCTTTCGGGCCAGGCGACGCCGCGGAGCAGCACGCCGGATTCGCCGGCATCCAGCGTCGCGCCCGCCGCGTAGCCCGTGCCCTTACGCGTCGCCTCGGTCAGATTCGAGAGCGTGATTCGGTATCTCGCCATGCGCGCTGCGTTTCCGACCACGTCCATGGTGCGGCGTTCGCCACCCCAGGAATTGACTTCGACCACGCCCGGGACGGCGCTTAAGAGCGGCATGATTCGGAACCGCACCAACTCCAGAAGCTCGGCCGCGCTCTTATCGGGTGAGCTGACCGTGAACTGGTAAATTTCGCCGAGGCCGCCCGTCAGCGGACCGAGTGCAGGAGAATCGACGCCTGGTGGCATGCTCCCGGCGACGTCGAGAAGACGTTCTTGCACCAGCTGGCGAGCTTGCAGAATATCCGCCTGGCTCTCGAAGAGAACGGTCACAGACGATAAGCCGTACCGGGAGATGCTTCGTTGCCCTTTGGAAAGCGGAAGACCTCCAAGTGCCATCTCGACGGGAC
>DASRZF010000403.1:0-31211 GCA_035686645.1 Polyangiales bacterium | reverse complement strand
AGGATCGATCGCGTCGAAAGATCTGCACCCGGAACCCCTCGATCCCTCGAGGGGAATTCAGTTCAGAAGCTCACGATCTCCTCGAGCCCGGCCACTGAGCCCAGGCCCTTTTCGAGGGTGCCCTGCGTCTCCAGAGTCGTTTCCATCAGGCGCCCAAGTTCGGCCAAGTCGCGGCGGTACGAGGCAAACGCATTCTTGCGTTGACCGAGAACACCGGCGGACTGTTCCGGATTCGTTAGGATCACGTAGTTGCTGGCGTTTTGGCGCAGTTCCTGACCCATGTAGAGCTCTTTTTCGAAGGCTTTGCTGCCGCGGGTAGCGCGGACCTTGAGCGTCGTCGCAGCCGCATTCTCTGGCATGTCGACGTATACGAGGCCGCAGCGAAATCCACCTTCTCCCAGAGTGGGGACACAACCGGTTGGGCTCGTCGTAATCGCAGTCTCGTCTTGTGCGGCCTCATCGAGCTCGGCGCGACGCGACTCGGGGAGAACTCTCCCGGCGAGACCATCGAACTGATCCCAAAGCTCGCCGACCTGACGTGCGTAGACGAACAGCGAGTTGACCGTCTCACGATTGAACTTGGTGTAGTTGAGACCGGTGAAATCGGCAGCCGTAAACGGAGTGGGAAGGGCGCGAAGCTGCTCGATCGCTTCGTAGTCAACCGAGGGGCCTTCGCCGGGACGTGCCTTGGCCGAAGCCATCGCTCGATCGAGAAGCCGCTTTGCTTCGGTCACCTGGTCAGCCGCCGCACGAACGCCTTCGTAGACGGCCTTTCCGTCTCGCACTGCGATGTTGTACTCGCTGCGCTTACCCATCACGGTGCTCGCCAGCATTCCGATGAACAAGCCGAGGAGCGCGGCTCCCCCGCCGGTCATCATCATCAATTTGCGCACACGCCGGCTCTTGCCCTCGTGTGCGGTGGCGACGGCCTGCTCGTCGACCACGATGCGGACTTCCTGTTGTGCAGGTGCCTTCGCAGCGGTGGCGCCGAACGGTCCGGACCGCTTTGCAGCCAGCCCGCCGACGAAGCCAGGCGGCGGTGCCACTCCCCCCAGCGTCGGTGGCGGTGGCGCCACGCCCCCTTCTTCGAGGCTCTGAGGCGGTGGTGCCGCAGTGTTTCTGCCGAGTCGCTCGCGTATATCGCGGACTTTCTTGGATTTTTGGAGTTCGTCTGACATTTCAGCTTCCTCAAATTTATCCGTGCGGGGCCGAACTTGTCAAGGCAAGCGCCGAGAAGCTGCCCCTGATACGCTTCGCCGGCTGCCATGATGCCATCACCAGTCGAAGAACGCCGCTTTGTGTCATTTGATGGCACTGAAATCGCGTACCAGTCCGTGGGCCAAGGGCGCCCGATCTTGCTGATTAATGGGCTCGGAGGGGGATGGGAGGCCTGGAGCCACCAGATTCAGTACTTCCGCGACCGCTACCGGCTTCTGTCCTGGGACTACCGTGGGCTTTATGACTCCTCGCGCCCCGCGGACCCCGCGACGCTTGCAATTGCCGATCACGCGCGGGATGCCCTTTGCCTGCTCAATGAGGTAGGCGCCGAGCGAGCTGCGCTCGTGGGCTGGTCCATGGGGGTTCAGGTCGCGCTCGAGGTGTTTCGCGCCGAGCCCGAGCGCGTGGCCTCACTCGCGATGGTCAACGGCGTGGCCGGGCGCCCCTGGGACTACGTCTTCAACCTCAATCTGGTGGGACGCTTGTTGCCGCCATTTCTACGCGGTCTGCGCTCGATGCCGCGCACGATCGAGACCGTGGTGCATCAGGCCATGCGGGTTCCGGATCCGGGCGGGTGGATCAAGCGAATGGGCCTTGCGGCGAGCACCCTGGACGTGCAACTGGTCGCAGCCCTCGCCGAGAAGTTCCGCACCCTGGACATGGATACGTTCCTCAGGCTTCTGGAGAAGCTCGGAGAGCACGATGGCTGGGATTTGCTTCCGCTGATCGACGTGCCGATGCTGGTCATCGCTGGGACCCGCGACGTATTCACGCCGAGGTCGGCCGCCGAGCGCATGGTCCGGCGAACTCGCGGGTCCGAGATCATGCTGATTCCGGGCGCGACCCATTACGCAGCCCTCGAGTATCCCGAGATGGTCAACTTGAGGCTCGAGAAGTTCTTCCGAGAGAGAGGCTACGAACCGTCGCCTGCAGGTGCGAGTTGACGCGCTCTCAGCAAGCCGCTAGCGATCGACACCGATGATTCTCGTGATCGACAACTACGACTCCTTTACCTACAACCTCGTTCAGTACCTGAGCGAGCTCGGCGCAGACGTCGCGGTTGAGCGCAACGACGCGGTCTCCGTCGAGGAGATCCGCGAGCGTCGTCCCGAGGGCATCCTGATCAGCCCAGGCCCCGGAAGGCCCGAAGAAGCTGGGGTCAGCTTGGACGCGATCGCCGAGCTCGGCGCGGACATTCCGATTTTTGGGGTCTGTCTCGGGCATCAAAGCATTGCACAACACTTCGGCGCATCGGTCGTACGAGCCGAGCGCCTCATGCATGGGCGCACTTCCCAGATCCACCACGAAGGTCGCGGCGTGTTCAAAGACCTCCCCAGCCCGCTGACGGCAACACGCTACCATTCCTTGATCGTCAAGCGAGACACGATTCCCAGCACGCTCGAGGTCACTGCTTGGACGGATCAAGACGAAGTGATGGGCATTCGTCATGTCGAGCTTCCGATCGAAGGGGTGCAGTTCCATCCCGAATCCTTTCTCACCGAGCATGGCCATGATCTGATTCGCAACTGGCTGTCCTCCGTTCCGGCGAGCGGCAAGTCGTGATCTCGACCGCGATCCAAGCTCTCGTCTCAGGCCGTGACTTGTCTGCGGACGAGGTCGAGGCCGCGATGGATGTGATTCTCGATGGGAAGGCCTCGGGAGCCCAAATCGCAGCGTTCGTAGTCGCGCTTCGCATGAAGGGTGAGTCCGCCGTGGAGATTGCAGCCGCGGCGCTCGCCCTTCGGAAGCATTGCCAGACGATCCAGCCGCAGGTTGATGGGCCACTGCTCGACACCTGTGGGACAGGGGGCGACGGCTTGCATACCTTCAACATTTCAACGGCCGCGGCCTTGGTAGCGGCCGCGTCAGGCATAGCCGTGGCTAAGCACGGAAATCGCGCTGTTTCCTCCAAAGCTGGAAGCGCAGACGTCCTCGAGGCGCTTGGCGTGCGCATCGATCTTCCGCCTGAGCGGGTCGAGCGTTGCATCGAGGAAGTGGGCATCGGCTTCTTGTTCGCACCAAGCCACCACTCCGCGATGCGGCATGCGGCGCCGGTCCGCCGCGAGCTTGGCATTCGTACGATGTTCAACCTGCTCGGACCGCTCTCGAACCCGGCTTCGGCGACGCACCAGGTGGTCGGGGTCTATGACGCTTCACGAGTCGAGCAGCTCGCGCAGGCGCTCGGGGCGCTGGGACTGACCGGAGCATGGGTCGTCCATGGGGCGGGCGGCCTCGACGAGGTTTCTCCCGCCGGCCCGACGAAGGTTGCTCAGTTGGCCGAAGGGGAGGTCACCACGTTCGAGATCAGCCCGCGCGATTTCGGGCTTCCGGAAGTACCGATTGAAGCACTCCGAGGTGGGGACGCGGCGCGCAACGCCGAGATCATCCGTGCGGTCTTGCGGGGCGATGAGGGCCCTGCGCGCGTGGCAGTCTTGCTCAACGCGGCGGCCGCCCTGCGGGTGGCCGGACTTGCACGGGATCCAGTCGACGCTGCGCGACGCGCAGCCGAAGCGATCGACAGCGGAGCCGCAGCAGTGACCCTCGAGCGTTGGGCTCAACTCACGCAAAGCCCATGACCGACTACCTCTCCGCCATTCTAGCGCGCACGCACCGCGAAAACCTGCGGCGTCGGCGCCATCGCTCGCGAATGCGCCCGGTCAGTCGCATAGCGCAGCCTGAGCGCTCGGAGCGGGGCGTTCGGGCGCTTCGTCGCATGCCGGGAGGGGCGCCATCGGTCATTGCAGAGGTGAAGTTTCGAAGCCCGAGCGCAGGAGAGATTCGCGCCCAGAAACCTGGAGAAGGCGTTCGGGTTGCCGAAGGGTATGAACGCGGTGGCGCTGCTGTGGTGAGCGTTCTCGCTGACGGACCGGGTTTCGGTGGTTCGCCTTTGCTCGTGCGACGCGTCGCGCAAGCGGTGAGCGTCCCGGTGCTCTTCAAGGGCTTCGTGCTCGACCCGATCCAAGTCGACCTGGCTTACGACGTTGGCGCTTCGCTCGTCTTGCTGCTCGTTCGCGCCCTCGAAGATTCCGATCTCCGGATGCTCATGGCGCGAATCCGGGAGCTCGGCATGGAGCCAGTCGTGGAAGCCGCCAATGGCGAAGAGGTCGATCGGGCCGTGGCGGCCGGGTCGACGATCATCGGCGTCAACGCGCGCGACTTAGGCACCTTCTCGGTCGATAAGGCCGCGGCTCAGCTGTGCATCGAGCGAATTCCTGAGGGGCGCATCGCGGTTTTCATGAGCGGTGTCCAGAGCGTCGAGGACTTCCGAGAGGTTGCCAAGGGACGCGCCGACGCCGTGCTGATCGGCGAAGGGCTCATGCGCTCGGCGGATCCGGGTGCTCGTCTGGCTGCGCTGCTGCGTTCGGTCTGAGCGAAGACTCGCCGCGAGGAAGCGTCACGCGAAAGCAAGTCCCCGGTCCCTCGCGATCGACGATGTCGATGCGTCCTTCGTGTTGGTCGACGATCTGCTTCACCAACGCCAACCCGAGTCCAACCCCATGGGTTCGTCCGGAATAGAACACGTCGAAGAGACGCTCGCGATGGTCTGCTCCGATGCCAGGTCCTTCGTCTGCGACTTCTAGAAACGCACAGCCCGAGGGGTCGCGCCCGGTTCGGACCTCGACCCTGCCGCGGCGTGGCGATGCTTGTACGGCGTTCCTCACCAGGTTCCAAACGACCTGTCGCATGCGGTCCGGATCGAGGGAGACGATGATGGGGATCCCCGGGTCGACCGCTTCGATCTCGAGTCCGTTGCTTGCGGTCGCTTCGCCGCGCGCGATGGCAACGACTTCGCTTGCAACGGAGCGAAGATCGTGCGGCTCTGCCTCGATCTGGCCTGGACGCCCGACCTGGAGCATCGTCGTGACCAGCGAATTCAGACGCTCGACTTCGGAAATCACGATACCGAGGAGCCGCCGATCTTCCGGGCCGAGTGCATTGCCCTCGCGAACCATTTCGACCGAACCGGAGATCGCGCTCAGCGGGTTTCTGATCTCGTGTGCGAGGCCAGTCGCGAGCTGCCCGAGTGCAGCGAATCGTTGGGCTCGCTCTGCCCGATTTCTGAGCGTGCGAATCTCCGTGAGATCCTGGAATGCGAGCAACAACCCGGAGCGATTGCCCTCCGCATCGAAAAGGGCACTCAGCGTGTATCCCATCGGGAACTCGCCACCGTCTGCCCGGCGACCGATCGCGTCCGCACGCCTCGGCGGCTCGCTCAATCGTTCCAGGGCGTAGTTCGGAAGGACGGCCGAGAGCGACTGTCCGAGGAGCGATCCCTCTCGATCCCGCAAGATGTCTCGGGCGGCCCGGTTGATTCCGAGGATGAGTCCATCGTCGCCCGCGGTGATCAGCCCAGATGCGATCGAACGAACGATGTCGTCGTTCAACCGAACCAGTCGAGCCGCGCTTTCCTCTGCTTCGATGAGGCGCGCGCCCGCCACTTGTGCTCGGCGCGCGAGGTTGGTCGCCAGCAGCGCCACCGCTGCGATCCCCACCATGTTTGAAACCAATGCCAGCTGGAAGTCCCGTGAGCTGAGCACGTACTGACTGAGCGGCTGGTCGGGCGGGGGAGGCAACCAGCCCAAGTTGAGCGACACGCCTTGCAAGAAGTAACAGGCGAGGCTCGCCGCCGCGGTGTAATAGGCGGCGTTCGTACCCAAGGTGAGCGCGGCGGTGAGGATCTGTGCGCCGTAGAGGAAGGAAAAGATGCTTCCGGCACCTCCCGTCAAGTACACCAGGCCGGTGATCAACAAGACATCCAATGTCGTGATCGCCACGGCGACCCTGTTCTCTTGGCGTCCGGTGAGCAGCCAAACGCCGAACACGATGGATGAGGCGTAAATGGCCGAGATCAGGATCAGCAAGAAGGTCGGCGTGAAGCGCCCGTAGCGAATTGCATCGAGCGCCAGATACATCGTGGCGCCCAGAAGGACTGTCGCGATGATGAGTCGGCCGCCGAGCACCCACTGCAGCCGCCGATGCGGATTGGGCTCCTCGTGGTCTTGGGGCAGGCGTTCTTGCGTCTGGTTCAATCCGCGTTGACTTTACCAGCGATCGAGAAGATCGGCAGGTACATCGAAATCAGGATCACGCCGACGATGCCGCCAATGAACACCATCATCAGCGGCTCGAGCAAGGATGTGAGCGCCGCGACCGCGATATCGACCTCGTCTTCGTAGAAATCCGCGATCTTGTTGAGCATCGTGTCGAGGGCGCCGGTTTGCTCACCGACGCCGATCATCTGAACGACCATCGGTGGGAATACGTTGGTTTCCATGAGAGGCTCGGCCATCGTGCGGCCCTCCCGGATTTTGTCCGACGTCTGTTGAATCGCGTTCTCGACCACCACGTTGCCGGCCGACTTCTTCACCACGTCGAGCGAGTCGAGAATTGGCACGCCGGCCGAGAGCAGCGTTCCGAGGGTTCGGGTGAAACGTGCGACCGAGATTTTGCGCATCACCGGTCCGAGAATTGGAAGCACGAGCAAAGTCCTGTGAAAGAAGTGCCTTCCGGCTGGCTGCCGGTAGACCCAACTCACCCCGAAGGCGAACCCAACGGTCGCCAAGATGATCCAGTGAACGTTGGACATGAAGCCCTCGGATGCCGAGATCACGATTTGCGTGAGCGCAGGCAGGGAGTCTTCACCACCGAACTCGGCGAACATTCCCTTGAAGCTCGGAATGACCCAGGCGAGCATCACGACGACGACGATGATCGCTACGCAGAAGATCGCGATCGGGTACACCATGGCGCCCCGAACCTGTCGGGCGAGCTTGACTCGCTTCTCGATGTAGCCAGCGAGCCGGTTGAGAATGGTATCGAGGATACCGCCCATCTCACCGGCGCGAATCAGGTTGACGAAGAGCTCATCAAACAGCTTGGGGTGCCTCGCGAGGCCCTCCGAAAACGTGCCGCCTTGCTCGACGTGGTCCTTGACGTCTTTGAGGATCGCATTGAGCGCCTTGTTCTCGCCGCGACTCGACAAGATATCGAGGCACTGAACCAGCGGCAGACCGGCGTCGATCATCGTTGCGAACTGCCGGGTGAAGACGACCAGCTCCTTGGGCGTGACACCGGTTCCGAACGAGAGCTTGAGCTCTCGCCCCTTTTTCTTGATCTTGACCGGATTGAGCTGGCGCGCGCGCAGTCGTGACTGCACGGCTTCCTTGCTGTCCGCTTCGATGATCCCGGTTTGGACCTCGCCCGCGCGAGTGCGCGCCTCGTATACCCACTCGGCCATGAATTCTCCGCCCAATCCCCTATGGGCCTACCAAAATCCTAGCTGATCTTGGATCGACTGGTCAAAAGCGAGGCCCAATTCCGCTCCGACTACCTTCTACAAGACTAGTTCCGGTATGGATTCCTGACGTCGATGTCCACTGGATCGGCTTTGGAAGCCGGGACGGACGGAGGTGATTCAGCCTCTCGGTTCTCGGCCTTTTTGGACTCGGCTGCACGCGGAACGTTGGCGCGGCTCTTCGCCCGAGCCCGTCTCCGGGCGGGTCGAGACGGCTCTGCGCTGCTCTTGCGTTCCGGTACCCCATCGATCTGTTCAGTTTCTCTCGTAGGATCTGGAGCGACCTCGACGCCGGGTTCGGCTCTCTTCGTAGCCCGAGGCTCTTCGGGAGCGACGGGTACGGGGGCCGCGACCTCGACGGCACGGCTCGGTTCCGGAGCCCGTCGCGCCGACGGCGTTAGGAGGAGCTCCCAGACGAGGAACCCGGCATACAAGAAGACCAGCACGGCGAGGGCCATCACGAACCACTTCAGCGCATTTGAGTCCCCAGCAGGTCGCACGACTACCGGGGTTCCGTCCTCCAAAACACCCGAGACGCTCCCATGGATGTAGGAGCCCGTTGCACTGCCATGCCGAATGCTAGTGCCTTTGGCCGGAATGCCTTCCCGGGGCATCGGAATCGTGGATTCCGCGAATTCTGCGCGACCGAGCATCTCGATGGCGTCACGAACTCGTTGTCGTTCCTCTTGCAGCTTCTCGGCGTCGAGAGTCCGAACCACTTGGGCGACGTCGCGGGTCTTCGCGATACCATTGCGCCCTGATGCCAAGTCGATCGCCTCACCGAGCTCGTCCGCGCTCTGAAAGCGCCGTTCAGGATCCCGGTTCAGCGCCTTCATGACCACAGCATCGAAAGGCTCTAGGTCCGGCCAGAGAACGGAAGGCTTCACAATCGCATCGTTTAGAAGTTTGTTCAGCGTCGCGGCGTTGGACTCTCCCTTGAAGAGTCGCCGACCCGTAAGGCACTCCCAGAGAATGATTCCCACACTGAAAAGGTCCGAGCGCTGGTCCGTTTCGCTCGATGACGCCTGCTCGGGCGCCATGTACGAAAGCTTGCCCTTGAACTGGCCGGCTCGTGTCGATGCCATTCTCACGTCGGCTTTCGCGACGCCGAAGTCGGTGAGCCGCGCGATCCCATCGGTTCCAACGAGGATGTTGTGTGGTGAAACGTCGCGGTGGACGAGCTTCAAAGGATTTCCGTTCTCATCCGTGAGCCGGTGAGCAGCGGCCAGTCCCTGAAGAGTGTCGACGAGCACGCGGCAGACGAACGGCTTCGGGAGTCTTTCGCCCTGTTTGGCAGCACAGCCGAGCAAGGCTCCGAGGTGGTCGCCTTCGATGTACTCCATCACCAGAAAGTATCCGTCACCGGGGCTGTCGCTCATGTCGAGCGTAGGAACCACGTTCATGTGGCGAATGCGGGCGGCGAGCCGAGCCTCGTCGAGGAACATCGAGATGAACTCTTGCTCGTAAGCAAGGTGCGGATGAAGCACTTTGATCGCCACAAGCCGTTCGAAGCCAGCGACCCCTTGAGCGCGCGCGATGTAAACCGAGGCCATGCCGCCCGATGCCAGCTGCGTTAGGATTTCGTATCGGCCGAGTTGCCGACCCGCCATGGGTCGTGACAACCGATCTGGTCCCGGAGCGCTGGCAGGAGCGTTCACTAAAACCGCCCTTTGACCGCGATCGATCCGCCCTTCGCGCCGACTCCAATCGATGGCTCGAGGCGTTTGGCTGTGGTTTCTGGCGGCTTACCTTTCCAGTTGGTGAACACGCCGAGAACGATCGTGCTGGCTGCCATGCCCGCGGTAACGCCGATCAGAATGTTCGTTCGGCGCTCCTTCTGCTGACCCTCGTCGAGAAGGGATTGCGCTTGCTGCTCGGGAGTCGGAGAGCCGCTGCCATTGATGCCGGGCGAGTTGGCGGTGCGTGCAGCAGATTCGTACGCGCTCACCCCATTGTTCGCGTCGATGCCAGACCAAACCGTCACTGCGCCGAGCGCAACCGTCGCGCCGAGCGATGAGAAGAACGCCCAGCGAGGCACCGGCGGAGGAGGAGGTGGGGCCGGCGCAGCGATGGTCACGTTCTTGACGTCGCCGGCAGCGCCTTGCACGTACGTCGAGGTTTCGCCGTTGTCGAACGCGGCCTTCAACGAATGCTCTACGTCGGGAGTCACGAAGAACGTCGGGTGCTGAATCAAAGCTCCATCGAGCTCCAACGTGCATTCTTTTTCGCAGTGGGATTCAACGAGAACGCTGTCGAGTTTCGTCGCCGCGATCACGGACTTTGCAACTTCTCTGGATCGCTCGTCGTTCGGATACTCATCGCGCAGTTGCAGTGCGAGATTGGCTGCTCGAATCGAATTGCCAGCCTTGTCGTGCGCGCGGATGGCTTGGAGTAGGGCGGTCGAAGTCGGCACGAGTCGATAGGCTCGTTCAAACCAGTGTGCGGCGAGCTCGTAGCGCTCGGTGAGATAAGCCGAGGTGCCCTGGTCGTATGCCTCGGCCGCTTTCGCACGTTGCTCGACGAAACGGCTCCGCCGGGGTCATCCGTGTTTGCTGCGGCCACAGCGGAAAATAACAAGCATATCGTGAAGGCGAGCAGCGCTATCCGGCGCCGGTGTTCGGTTGTGGTTTCCATCACCCAATTCCCGCCCTTAACAATAGTCAAAATCTGGCGGGACGCCGAATCAGCCCCCAGCACGAATGGCTTGGTGATAGCCCTTTTGGTCTAAGTGCACGAGCATTTGGCGAAATTCGTCGGGTTCCGGCGAGCGGATTTCGGCCAGCTCCCGGTCCAGGGCGCCGTGTGCAACCAGGTGCAAAAGCGACTGATTCATGGTCTGCATTCCCGAGGATCCCTGGCCGGTCTGCATGATGCCGTACATCTGATGAATCTTGTCCTCGCGAATGAGGTTCCGGATCGCAGCGTTCGGGACGAGGGCTTCGCAGGCCATCGCTCGACCGGGTCCATCGGCGCGCGGCAAGAGCATTTGGCTCAGGACGCCTTGGAGCACGAATGAAAGCTGAGCCCGAATCTGGCTCTGTTGGCCCGAGGGAAACACGTCGATGATACGGTTGATCGACTGGACCGCGGTGTTGGTGTGCAATGTTGCGAAGACCAAGTGGCCCGTTTCTGAAATCGTGAGCGCCGCTTCGATGGTTTCGAGGTCTCGCATTTCGCCCACGAGCACGACGTCCGGATCCTGACGAAGAACGTATTTGAGCGCGTCCTTGAAGCCCGCAGTGTCAGAGCCCACCTCACGCTGGTTTACGACGCAAAGCTTGTTCGAGTGCAGAAACTCGATTGGATCTTCCACAGTGACGATGTGATGGCGGTGCTCGCTGTTGATCTTGTCGATCATCGAGGCGAGCGTCGTCGACTTCCCGGAGCCGGTCGGCCCGGTCACCAAGACCAGGCCGCGAGGACGCGTGCAGAGCTCTTCGACGACGGGCGGAACACCCAACTCCGACAGGGGTCGGATGTTGAATGGAATCGCTCGGAAGGCGCCTGACACTGCGCCGCGCTGAAGAAACACGTTGGCGCGAAATCGAGACAACGACTTGACGCCAAACGAGAAGTCGAGCTCGTGTCCTTTTTCGAAACGGAGGCGCTGGTCTTCGGTCATCACCTCGTAGCAAAGCGCCTTGCTCTCCCGCGGCTTGAGCGGGGCGGTGCGAAGGGGCACCAATGAGCCGTCGATACGCAATTGCGGTGGCGACCCGGTCGTTATGTGCAAATCAGACGAGCCACGCTCGACCATCAGTCGAAGCAACTGTCGCAGTGTGAGCCTTGGTGCCTCCTCGGGTGCCGCCATGCGCTAAAGCATATCAGAGGGTTGGACCCGATGCCCTAAACGCTGCGACGCGCCCACGGGCCCCGGCGCAGCCAGTCCTGTCGGCGATACTCAGAACCGATGAGCCGGGCGACCGAGGTTGCGGCCAAGAACGATCCCTCGAAACCGAGACCCGGTGCGATCTGATCGTTACAGAGGAACACTCCCCGCACGGGGGTGCGTGTGGGTAGGGCACACACGCCAAGCGCCCTCCGCGTCGGGAACTCGTAGACAGATTTCATCGTCGACGGACCCCTGACCCAGGGATCACTGCACGAAAGCTCCCCCTCACCGCGCAACGAGCGCGGTGGCAGCCCATCGTGAGGGCTGTCGACCCAAATCGCATGCTCGTCCAGGAACGGAATGACGCTCCTGATTGCATCGAGAGCTTCTTCGCGCACGAATTGAAGCCGTGATGAAGTGCTGTCGATCCGGTGTTCATCGATGAGGCCGCTGGTGCTGATCAGCATTCGTTCGTCGTCCACCTCGTGGGTTCTCAACAGGAACGCTTTGCCAGTATCGGTCGCGCTCGCGCACAGCAGGGCAAGGGGTTCGAGGGCTTTGGGAACGCCCCGCGCGTCGATGAGAACATGGACGGTGCAGCGGTATGCGCGCGAACGAGGCTCCCCCACGCGTTCGAACATCGCTGTCATGGAACTGCGGTCCGGCAGCAACTGGGAGAGCTCGCTGATCGAGGTCCCATGGGCCACCTGCGAGCAGCCGATCTCCTCGTCGCTGCGGGCGAGGCGGATCGTGTGACCGCGGCTACCATGGAGCTGGATGGATCTCGCGCTGTCTCGGGGACGAACATCACTGCCCCAGGAACGAATCCGCGCGAAGAGGGCTTCGCGAAACCAGGGCCAGCCCCCACTGAGCTCCGTGGCACCGTAGAGCAGATGACCATGCAGGCGCGCCCGGGTGGCGTCGGAATGCTGCGTTGGAACTAGTCCAGAGACGTGAGGAAGCATTGCCTCGAACGCAGTACGCAACGGATGCCGCTTGGGTAGTTGGTTCCACGAGGTCCAACCGAGCCCGAGCCGGTCATAGCGTTGCGTGGTGGCCGCGAGCGAGAACCGTTGCCGTTCGATGAATGTCTCCGGCGGCCAAATCAACCGCCGGCTCACCATCGTGTCGATCTCGGTTCGTACCTCTCGGAGCGTGCGCGTGATGTCTACGGCTTGACCTCTGACGTCCGGAAGTTCCCGGTCGAGCTCAGCAAGCCACTTCTCGTTTTCCATGTGGACGTTGAGCCGATGTTCCGGCAACAGGAGCTGAAGTACGCTCGGGCGTTCCACGATCCTCTGGCGCAGGTCCTGTCGCAGAGCGAGCTCGTCCAAGGTATTGGCCACTGCGGGGCTCTGCGCGCCCGCGACGACCATGGCGTACGGTTCCACTTCGACGCCTGCGAGGGTGTACGAGGGTTCAGGAACGTCCTGCCCGAGGACGAGCACGCGGAGTCCTTCACGTGCCAAGAGCGCGGCGCAGAGCAGCGGCTCCAGATTCGTTCCCAGGACCACGACGTCGTAGAAGCTAGTTGGCACGAATCTACGCGTCCGGAACCGTCAGCGATTGGGTAGGGTCAGCGACCGCGGTGCGCACCGTCAGGGGCGCTAGCGTGATGGCGCCGATCGCTATCTGGTGAATCACACCTGGTAAGAGCCGATGCTCTTGAACCTGGATTCGCGCATGTAAGGTCTCGGCGGTGTCATCCACGAGGACTGGGACGGCGGCCTGTGCAATGATCGGACCCGTGTCGACGCCTGCGTCCACGATGTGCACGGTGCATCCGCTCACTCGAACCCCGCCCGCGAGTGCATCCTGGGGCCCGTCATGCCCGGGAAACGAGGGCAACAGCGCAGGATGCACGTTGATGATGCGACCGGGAAACCGGTCGAGCAGCGGCCTGCCGAGGACGCGCATGAAACCTGCCAGAACGATCAATTCCGGATCGAGCTGAGCGACCTCTTGCGCGAGCAGCTCGTTCCAGCGGTCGCGGTCGTCAGACTTTCGCAGCGGAACGACTTTAGTAGGAACTCCTCGCGCCTGGGCGAACTCGAGGGCAGCCGCGCTCTTTCGATCGGAGACGACGCCGACGATCTTTGCATCGCATGCGCCAGCGTCGATCGCCGTACAGATGGCCCTCAGATTCGAACCGCGACCAGAAACGAGAACCACGACGTCCATGCAGGGCTCTATCCGGAGAACGAAACACCTTCGCGATCGACGACCTCGCCCATGACGAATGCCTTCTCGCCTGCGGCGCTCAGCGCATCGACCAGTCCTTTGGCTCGTCCGGGGTTCACCACCATCACGAAGCCGACGCCCATGTTGAAGGTGCGCCGCATCTCGGCATCTGCAACGCTGCCACGTTCTTGGATTAGGGTGAAAATGGGATCGATGGGCCAGGAGCTCGGGTCGATCTCGATTCCGAGACCTTTGGGTGTCACGCGGGGTAGGTTCTCCGGTAGGCCTCCGCCGGTGATGTGACACATCGCGTGCACATCGTGGTCGAGCGCGAGTCGAGCAGCCTTCACGTAGATCCGAGTCGGGCGAAGCAGGGCTTCTCCGAGAGCAATGCCCGAATCCAAGGAATCATGGACCGAGAGGGGAGTATCACCCCCGAAGAGGACTCGCCTTGCCAGGGAGAATCCATTCGAGTGCAAACCCGACGAGGCGACTCCGACCACCTGGTCGCCCAAGCGCACCGACTCGCCGTCGATGATCCGCTTGCGGCTTACGACGCCGACTGCGAAGCCAGCCAGATCGTACTCTCCGGTCGCGTAGAACCCTGGCAGCTCCGCTGTTTCTCCTCCGAGAAGTGCGCACTCTGCTTGTCGGCAGCCTTCTGCGATCCCCTTGATCACCGCTTCGCCTTGGTCGACATCGAGCTTCGAGGTCGCAAAGTAGTCCAGGAAGAACAGGGGCCTCGCACCGACGGTAATGATGTCGTTCACGGACATCGCAACGAGGTCGATCCCGATGGTGTCGTGTCGCTCGAGCTCGAACGCCAACTTCAGCTTGGTGCCGACGCCATCGGTCCCTGAGACGAGAACTGGGTCTTCGATGTCGCTTGGGAGCGAACAGAGCCCTGCAAAACCGCCAATCGAGCCGAGCACGTGCTCGGAGCGTGTCGATTGTGCGAGCGGTTTGATCCGTTCGACGAGTTGCTCGCCGGCTTCGATGTCGACACCAGCGTCGCGATAGGTCAGGCCCGCCATGCCGCGGAAGCTAGGCGATCGCTCGGTGCGGGTCAACGAGCGGTGCGACGTTGACGCTCGCTTGAGCGTCGCGTAAACACGCCTTCATTCGGAGCGGGGATAACACATGGAAAGTCTGCTTGCTCGGGTTGCTCTCCTTGAGCTTGAGCTGCCGCTCCGACTCGCCTCCAAGCCCCGATCGCGACCTCCCGCGACCGCTCCCCGAGCTTCCGGAGGCGGTCGAGCCGGCCCGCGAGAAGGCGCGCCTGGTGCGTATCGACGTTTACGGGGTCGACTCGAAAGATGCAGCAGGCGCCCGCGTGGTGTTGCTTTTCGAAGGCGCCCCGCTGTTTCAACAAAAGCAGCTGCCCCCGCAAGGCGTCATGCCAGCTCGGATCTCCATCGAGCTGCAAGATGCGGAGTGGGGCGCCGAATTGCCCGTTTCCCAGGCGGTCGAGCGAGCCGGGTTGAAGCGTGTGCGCTTGGCGACGCCCAACCCCCGCGTCGTCTTGGATCTCCTACCCGGTGCGACCGGGCGTGTCTTCTATCTCACCGATCCGTATCGCATCGTCGTCGATGTGAGCGCCGATCGCCGTCCGCGAAGATCGGACAGGCCGCTGGTCGTCTTGGACCCGGGACACGGAGGCCCTGAACCCGGCGCGGCAAATGATCGATACGGACTGGTCGAGTCGCAGATCGCGCTCGAGCTCGCAGAGCTCACGGCAAACCGGTTGCGCGAGATCATGCCCCGCGCCCGCGTGATGCTCACGCGAACAGGCGATGTCGATCTCTCGCTGGAAGAACGCTGCGCGATGGCCAACTCATTGGAGGCCGACGCTTTCGTCTCGATTCATCTGAACGCGAGCTCGGAGCAGGTTCGTAGGGGTGGTGTCACGACGTTCGTGCTCGACACCACGAACAACCGCCAAGCACTCCGGCTTGCGGCCCGGGAGAATGGAACCCGCGTCGCGGAGGTGACTGGGATTCAGAGTCTACTTGCGAAGCATCACCGGCAGACCCAAGCAGAAGGCTCGCTCACTCTTGCGGACAAGATCCAACGCCACACGCTCAAACGGGGCCGCTCCCTTCTGCCGGAGCTTTCCGACCGCGGCGTCCGCCGCGCGATGTTCTACGTTCTGGTCGGCGCCCGGATGCCGGCCGTGCTGGTCGAGGCGTCGTTCCTGACCTATGAGCCGGAAGCGCGCGCGCTGGCCAAACGAAGCTATCGCAGGGCCCTGGCCGACGGTGTTGCTTCAGGCATCGTTTCGTACCTGCAGGCGCATTGAGTGAATACCTTGCCCGGCCCGACGGCGGCAGTCATACTCGCCGACCGTTGTCGGATGGATCCAGTCCGGTCGTCGATCTAGGTGGCCTCGCACCAACGCTCGGCAAGACCTGTAGCGGTTACCTCGGTGGATACCGCCGGGCGTTCGAGGACGCGGTTCGCCGTGGGGACCCCGGCGTCAGCACGGCCCGGGCGCACGCGAGGGCACTCGATGGTCTCTTGGGAGCACTCTACTGCGCAGCGGACGCAGCCACGCGGGCACAAGGTTGCGAGCCGGGTGGGAGGGTCGCCTTGGTGGCCGTCGGAGGCTATGGCCGGCGGACTCTCGGCTTACACAGTGACGTCGACGTCGTCTTCCTCTGCGACGACTCGGATGACCCTTTCGTGGCTGCGCTGGCCGAAGGCCTGCTGTATCCGCTCTGGGACCTCGGAGTCGACATCGGCCACGCTGTTCGGAGCGTCGGGGAGACACTTCGCCTAGCGCGAGAAGACATCCGGACCACGACGACTTTGATCGACTTCCGGCGGATCGCCGGAAGCGGCTCTCTGCTCGACGACTTGGAGCGCGGGGCCCGCGAACAGGTCTTCGAACCGTACCTCGTCGAGTTCCTCGGCGCGCTGGAACAGGACACCGAGACACGGCATCGGCGATTTGGTGGCAGCCTCTACCTGCTCGAGCCCGACGTGAAGCAGGGCCGAGGAGGGTTGCGGGACATGGACGTCGCAGAATGGGCCGCACGAGCCCGATGGGGCGCACGTAACGAGCAAGACTACGTTCGGACGGGCGCGCTTCTCGCCCGCGAGGTTCGAGAGCTCGACGCCGCGCGTGAAATGCTCTGGCGCGTTCGCAATCTCCTTCACCTCCGTGCCGGACGGCAGCAAGACCGACTGACGTTTGGAGATCAGGAAGACATCGCTCAGGAGCTCGGGTTCGTCGATGGTGTCACGCTGGGCGTCGAGCAGTTCATGCAGGCGTACTACCGCCATGCGCGAATCGTTGCGCTCACCGCGGAACGGATGCTCGATCGAGCACGCCCTCGAAATCGCGCTCGCGCTACGACGTTTCGCAAGCTCGCCGATGGGATCGTGTTGGCGGATGGAACCATCAGCCTGGAAAAACCACAGCGGCTAGATGCTGATCCCGCGCTCGCGTTTCGATTCTATCGTCAGGCCTTGCGATATCAGAAGCGACCAGACCACTCTGCGTTGGACGCGATCGCCCGAATCGCCCCCGACAAGCGTTGGAGACTCCGCCTTCAAGGTTCGGAGGAGGCGACGCAGCTCTTCCTGGCTCTCCTAAAGGATGTCGACGAGTCGCCGTTCCGAAGTGGCTCGACGATCGCAGAGCTCCACGAAGTTGGGCTGGTGTCCGCGATGATTCCGGAGTTCGAGCCTCTGGTGGGCCGCGTCTACCATGACGTGTTTCACGTCTACACGGCCGACATCCACGCGGTCAAAGCGCTCGAGTATCTTCAAGCGCTCACCCGTGGCGAGAGCCAGGGTCGCGCGCTTTCTGCTCGACTCGCGGCCGAGGCCCCGAGGCGACTGTCGCTCTTCTTGGCAGTGCTTTTGCATTCACTCGGGCGTGCACGTGGGCGCGACCAGGACGAGGCGGGCGCCCGACTCGCTGAAAGCGTGGCACTCCGTTTGGGGCTCAGTGCAGTCGACGCTCAACACGTCGCCTGGCTGGTTCGGGAGCACAAATCGCTCTACCGATGGGCAACGCAGCGCGACATTCACGACCCGCGCGGACTGACCGAAGTCGTCAAGATCGTAGAAACTCCCGAGCGGCTTCGCGATCTGTTCCTCTGCACCGTGTCGGTCATCGCGACGGTCAACCCAAAAGCAATGACCTCTTGGAAGGCGCGTGCGCTCGAGGACCTCTACCTAGCAACGCTCGCCCAGATCGAGTCAGGGAGTGCTCCGGCGCACACCGAAGGCCGAGTGCTCGAAGTGAAGCTGCAGGCTATCGTGGGTTTCGCCGGAGATGCTGGCGAGGAGGAGCTCCAGAGCTTCATCGACGAGATGCCGGACCGGTACTTCCTTGCAAACCCTGTCGACGCGGTTCGGCGTCACGCGAGGATTTCCCGGGACCGCTCCAGTGGCATAGCCACGGTGCGAGTGGGGCCCGGTCCGAGTGAAGACGTGGAAGAAGTGGTCGTGATTTCGGCGGATCGTCCCGGCCTTCTCGCAGATTTCACGGCTGTCTTCGCTGCCCACGATCTTTCGATTTTGGCTGCGCAACTCTACACCCGCCGGCGGAAGAGCGGCGCCGAGGCATTCGACCTGTTTTGGATCAAGGTCGGCGACAACACCCCAACGCCCACGAGGCTCGCCGAAGCGCTCCAAGAAGACATCGATCATCGACTCACCAACCGCGTCTCCGCGCAGGATTTCATCGCGCGCCAGAGCACGCCTCCGCCCTGGTCCGTGCGGCCGGGGCCTGATGTTCCGACGCATATCAGCGTGGACAACAATGCCTCCTCTCAATACACGATCGTCGACGTCTTCACCCGCGACCGGATCGGTCTCCTTCATGAGATCGCGCGCACGCTCCACCAATTGGACCTGACCATCGCCCTGTCCAAGGTGAACACGGAGGGGCAGAGCGTTGCGGACGTCTTCTACGTCTCCGATGAAGACGGCAACAAGGTTCATGACCCGGAACGTCTGAAGAAACTCCAGCGCGTGCTCTATGATCGCATCCTCGGCCTGCACGCGCGTGCCGAGGTGCCGTGACGAGTGCGCGACTCTGCTGTGCGGCCATCTTTTCGCTCGCGCTTGGGTGCGCGTCCGGACAGGGCGAAGCCAAGGAGTCTCCTCCTGCGTCAGTCGTGAGCCGACCTCCCGCGAGCCCCGAGGTCTTGCGCGGCGAGCGGCTGTTTTCGGAAGGGAAGGTTGGCGAGGCGAAGCGCGCATTCGAGCAGGCGCTTGCCGACGACCCGACCGATCCACGGGCATGGCTCGACCTGGGTTTGGTGCACGAGGCCAAAGGCGATTTCGGTTCCGCGGAAGCCGCATACCGGCGTGCCACCGAGCTCGATCAGAACTTCGCCGAGGCGTACAACAACTCAGGCGTTCTCTTGCGTGAGACCGGAAAGCTTGCGGAGGCAACCACGGCGCTCGAGCGGTCAGTCGCTTTGGACCCGGATCTCACCCCAGCGCGCTTCAACTTGGCTCTTTGTTACGAAGAGCTGGGGAAGATGGCGGACGCCGAGCGTGAGTACCTTGCGACGATCGAAGACCTGCCGAACGATCCTGTCCCCCGGATCAATCTCGCCATGATGCTAATCGACCTTCGGCGCTTCGATGATGCGGCCGCACAGCTTCGTCTGGTCCATCCGATGGTGCGAGGGGACGTGTTGCTCTCCATCGCCGTCGGGGAGGGTTTTCGACGAGCAGGACTCCCCGACGACGCGGTTTCTGTGTTGCGTCCAGCGCTCGAACAGGCGCCCGAGCCGCCACCGACCGAGCTGCTCGGTGAGCTTTCGCTAGCTTACTACGCGAGCGGCGACCTCGGTTCTGCAGAGGCGACGATGCGGCGCGCCGTAGCTCAGGACGAGCTCGATCCGGGCCTTCAGTATGCCTATGGATCGATTCTCGCGAAGCAGGGACAGGTCGGCAAAGCGCGAGTGCATTTGCGTCGCGCCGTGAGCCTCGATCCCGGTGGCCCGTACGCCGAGCGCGCGCGCGCCCGTCTCGAGTCGCTCAAGAACTAGCTGGCTTGAAGTCGATTCCCACGAGGAACACTTCGTAGCTCTCGTCTCGAGTCGCTTCGGGCCGCATGGTTCGAACCTTGCCGAACGAGTCGCGCAGGGACTTGCGGGCGTCGTCGAACTCGGCGCCCTGAAAGATCTTCGCAACGAAGGTGCCTCCGGGCTTGAGGACGGTCTTCGCGAGCTCGAGTGCGCGCATGACGAGCTCGTAGCTTCTGTACTGGTCGGCATGACGCTGTCCGCTGGTCTTCGGCGCCATGTCGCTGATGACGAGGTCAAAAGGCCCACCCAGGCTCGCGGGGTCGACTTCAAAGGCGTCGAGCGTACGGATCTCGGCCTGCGGTGGAAGTGCCACGTCCGGATCGTTCAGATCGATTCCGAGCACGCGTCCCGTCGGTCCAACCTGCTCTGCCGAATAGAGCGTCCAAGAGCCAGGACTGGCTCCTAGGTCGAGCACGCGCTGCCCCTTCTTGAAGAGGCCCACGCGCCGATCGATCTCTTGAAGCTTGTAGACGGAGCGAGCCGGGTACCCTTCGCGCCGCGCACGGCGTCCGTGGTGATCCTGCTGGCGCCGAGGGCCCAGTTAGGCCTCTTCGGTCGCTTCCGGTGGAGGCACGTTGGCCTCTGCCTTGGCTGCACGCTCTGGCAGTGGCGGGACGATCTTTTTCACCGCGGCCTTCACCGTGATCACGCCGTTGCGCGGGCCGGGTACGCCGCCCTCGATGAGCACGATGTTCTCATCGGAGAGCACTTTGACGATCTTGAGATTCAGAAGCGTCGCTCTCTTGTTGCCATACTGGCCTGCCATTTTTTGACCGCGACGCGTGTGGCCGGGGGTCATGTTCTGGCCGATGGAACCGCCGTGGCGCTTGGCCTCATGCGTACCGTGGCCGACCGTACCGGCGCCCGCGAAGTTGTGACGCTTCATGACGCCGGTGAAGCCGCGCCCCTTGCTCGTTGCCGAGACGTCCACGAACTGGCCGTCCTGAAAGATGTCGGCGACGCCGAGAGTTTGGCCGACCTCGAAGCGCTCGAGCAGCGATTCGTCGATGCGAAACTCGCGAACGACTCGCTGCGCATCCACGCCGGCCTTCTTGAAGTTGCCCGCCTCGGGCTTGCTCACGAGCTTCTCGCGACGGCTTCCAAAGCCCAGTTGAAGGGCTGCGTAGCCATCTTTGCTCAGGGTGCGCTTGCCTACCACGACGCAGGGTCCCGCCTTGACTGCAGTGACGCGCCGGACCTCCCCGTCGTCGAGGAAGATTTGAGTAGTGCCAAGCTTGGTGCCGATGAGGCCAGGATTCGTATTCACAAGTGTTCTCCCCGGGAAAAGGGCCGCAAAGATAGTGATGACCAGTCGCGAGTCAAGGCGGAGCGTCGAGCAGGCGGCCCGTCCGCTCAGTCCGCGATACCGAAGATTCGAAGGGCATTTTGATATGTCGTCTGGGCGAGCAGCTCGGGATCCTCGCCCCGGAGCTCCGCAATTCGGGCCGCGGTGTACGCTACGTACGCGGGTTCATTGCGTTTTCCTCGTTTTGGGATCGGCGCCAGATACGGTGCATCGGTCTCGATGAGCAGTGCATCCGAGGGCTGCTTGAGGGCGGCCTCCTGGACAGCGACCGCCTTCTTGAACGTCACAATCCCGCTGAACGAGGAAACGAAACCCAGATCGAGCGCCGCCGCCGCAAAGGGCGCGTCCTCGCTGAAGCAGTGAATGATGCCTCCTACGTCCTTTGCCTGTTCTTCCCTCAGAATGCGAAGTGTTTGCTCGGGTGCCGCGCGGGTGTGAATCACGAGGGGTTTCTTGAGCTCCCTGGCGATCGTCACCTGTTTTCTAAAGGCTTCCTCCTGCGCTTGCCGTGGGGAGTGGTCGTAGTGGAAATCCAGCCCGGTTTCCCCGATGGCGACCACCGAGGCATCGGAGCCAGCGTCCCGGATCGCATCGTAGAGGGCGTCGTCCAGATGTTTTGCATCGTGCGGATGAACGCCGACTGTCGCCGAGATTCGGTTGGGGTGTTGCTTCGCGAGCCGGACTGCGGACATGACCGATTCGACGTCACTTGCGCAGCCGATGCTGGTGATACGACGCACCCCAGCTTGCTCGGCGCGCTCGAGGACCTCACCGAGCTCGTCGAAAAGGCGTGGATCGTCGAGGTGGCAATGCGTGTCGAAGAGCATCGGTAGTTCCTTACCGAGATTGATTCGCCTGGCGGAGCGAAGCAAGCAAGGCTTTTGCCTCGGAGCTGCTCGGGGCGAGCTGCTCGAGCGTGGTCTCGTAGACGGGTCGCTCTGACAGGCGACTGCGGCGCAGAGCGCGGCGGAGGTCCGGCAGGACTGAAATGAGGCCGAGCTCGCCCACGAGCTGAACCGCATACTGCCTGGCCTCGATGCGCCAGCTCCGCACGATTTTGCGAATCACCTCGGTTCCTAGGGGGTCGCCCAGCCGAACGAGTGCGCGGGCGGCGGCCGCACGCAAGATGGGGGAGCGCCAGGGATGTGCGGCGAGACGCTTCAATGCAGGGACGGAGTCCTGGTCGTGCAAGTCGCCGAGACCGATCGCAGCCGGAAGGGCTCGGTCGGGCTCACCGAGGGCAGCGCGCAACACGGACGCACCACGCGCATCTCCCAAGGCCGCGAGCGCCGTTGCAGCCGCGAACCGAACGGCATCCGCAGGATCGGTGAGAAGATCTGCAAGCTCGTTCGAGCTCTCCGTGGCTCCAAGCTCGCTCAGGCACTGCGCTGTCAGAGCTCGGATTTCTTGGTCTGCGTCGGCGAGACCCGCCCTGATTCGGCTCGAGTACTCGGTGCCGAGGTGCGACAAGGTCCAGATCGCCGAGTAACGCATCTCTGGGCGTGGATCGTGGAGCAGGGCGGTGATCGCATCGGCGCTCTCGTCGGGCGCGATCCGGCCGGCTGCCATGACGGCGGATTGGCGTGCGCCCAGGTTTGGGTCGTCGAAGGCATCGAGCACCGTCCTGAGTCCTTCGATCGCGGCCAGGGCGCCGAGCGACTCGTAAGCCGCCTCGCGCACGGCACCCACCTCGTCATTCGCTAGATGCAACAAGCCCTGAACGGCTTCGTCGCGCCGCTCCATGGGCGCCTCGCCGAGTTTCGCTGCCGACGCGGTTCGAAAGCGCGGGTCCTGAGCTCGCACGTCGCGCAGGGCGGCTTCGAACGTAGGAGCGAGCGGGGGAATCACTTCGCCGAGGATCCGGGTGCGACGTCTCTATCGACTCCGAGGATGCTCAGCCCATCCGCGTCACTCGCGGCCAGCACCATCCCCTGCGACTCCAAGCCCATGAGCTTCCGAGGCTGCAAATTGGCGACGATTACGACGCGGCGACCCACGAGATCCTCGGGAGCGTAGTGCTCGGCGATTCCTGCCAGGATCTGGCGCGGCTCCGGGTCGCCCGCGTCGACGATCAGCTTGACGAGCTTCTTGCTCTTTTCGACCTTTTCAGCCTCTTTGATCAAGGCCACTCGCAGGTCGACCTTCATGAAATCGTCGAACTCGAGGAACGGCTTCTTCTCTGGCTCGTTTTCTTTCATGGCGGAGGCCTTCTTCTTTTCCGCGCGAGGAGCCTCGACTCCTAGACGCTCCAAAATGGAATGCTCCTGACTCTCGTCGAATCGCGGAAACAGGGGAGTTGCAGTTTGCGTTTGGGTGCCGGACCGGAGACCTCCCCAGGCGCTCGGCCAGAGATCGACCTGCTCGGTCGGGAACAGCGGAGACATGCCGAGCTGCGCGCGAAGCTCGTTGCACTTCTCGGGCATCACGGGAAACAGCATGATCGAAAGCCAGCGAAGCGTTTCGAGCACCGTGTAACAGACCTGCTCGAGTCGGGTCTGGTCGTCTTGCTTGGCGAGCCTCCACGGCTCGGTCGAATCGACGTACTTGTTCGCGGCGGAGACGAGCTCCCAAATGGCATCGAGGGCGCGGTGGAACGCGAGCGCCTCGAAGTGCTTTGCCACTTCGAGCGAAGTGGATCTCGCTTTCTCGATCAATTGCCGATCGATCTCTTCCAATGAACGAAGATCGGACTTCGGAACCCGACCGCCAAAGCTCTTCTTCACGATGCTTGCGACGATTCGGTTCATCAGGTTGCCCAGCCCGTTGGCGAGCTCGCCGTTGTATCGGTTGAGTAGGTTGCGGTGACTGAAATCACCGTCCTGGCCGAACCCCACCTCGCGCATGAAGTAGTACCGCAGCACGTCGGCGCCGAAGGCCTCTACCAGAGGACCCGGCGGAAGAAAATTGCCCAGCGATTTGGACATTTTTTCGCCGTTCACGGTGAGCCAGCCATGGGCCCAGATCTGCGTTGGAAGTCGAATTCCAGCACTCATCAGGAAAGCCGGCCAGTAGATCGCGTGGAACCGCAGGATGTCTTTACCGACGATGTGAATGATCGCCTCTGACGCGTTCCAGAACTCGTCGTAGAGCGGTGCTTCGCCTTCTTTGGCAGGTCCGCCAAGCGCGCTCGCGTAGTTCATCAGTGCATCGAGCCATACGTAGACGACATGCTCCGGATCATTCGGCACGGGAACGCCCCAGCGAAAGCTGGTCCGGGATATCGAGAGATCTCGCAGGCCTTCCTTGACGAAAGACTTCACCTCGTTGAAGCGGGCTTCGGGCTGAACGAAATCCGGATGCGCCTCGAAATGGTCGAGAAGCGGTTTGGTATACCGGCTCAGGCGAAAGAAGTAGCTGCGCTCCTTGATGCGCTCGACGGGTTTCTGGTGAATCGGGCAGCGATTTCCCTCGAGAAGCTCCTTCTCGGTCTTGAACGACTCACAGCCGACACAATACCAATCTTCATAGTCGTCCAGGTAGATGTCACCGTTGGCCTGCATGAGCTCCCAGAGCGCTTGCACGTTCTCGCGGTGCTGAGTGGAAGTCGTGCGAATGAAGCCATCATGAGCGCACCCGAGCTCTTCCCAGGCCAATCGGAACGGCGCGGCCATCCGATCGACGAAATCCTGTGGTGCCAGTCCCTCTTCCTTTGCTCGGCGTTCGATCTTCAGGCCGTGCTCGTCGAGTCCGGTCAGGAAGTACGTCGGCTTGCCGCGGAGTCGCTGATATCGAGACACCACGTCCGCGGCCACAGTGGAGTACGCGTGGCCGATGTGGGGCCGATCGTTGACATAGTAGATCGGCGTGGTGACGTAGAAGGGGCGAGCCATTGCGCGCCCGAGACTAGCCAATATCGGCCGACGCGCCAGCTAGCGCAGATTCCGGAGACCAAACAGCAGCGAGTCCAGAGCGACCTGGGGACTGGCGTTCTTTCGCATCGATTGCACGCACTGGTGAATGAGGGAGACCCGGGCTGCCGCAGCGCTGGTGGTGATGGGTGCCGCCCGCTCTTTCAGATCTTCGGAGAGGCTGGAGAAGCCGAGCGCCTCGGCAGGAACGCCGAGCGAGCTCAGAGCGAGGTCCCGGTAGAACGTCTGAAGCGTGAGGAGCACGAGCTCCAAGTCGTCTCGCTTCACCAGTTTCTCCGAAAGCTCGACGAGGGTCCCGGGACCCGTCCCGCGGACGGCGTCATCGACCGAGATCACCAACGCCGTGAGGGCTTCCACCGAGCCATCGCGGGCTAGCGCGAGCGCGAGGTCAGCGCGACCCGAGCTCAGTGCGACCGCGGAAGCGATGCTTGCCTCGTTCACGCCTTCGGACTCGAGGATCTGCGTCAGGACCGCATCTGGAAGTCGTCCAAAGCGAATTCGCTGGCACCTCGACCTAATGGTCGTGAGAAGTGACTCTGGGCGCTCCGACGTCAGAATGAAGTGCACATTGGGGCGTGGCTCCTCCAACGTCTTGAGCAGGGCGTTCGCCGCTTCGGGTTGAAAGGGCGGAAATGAAATGTCCGCTTCGGGGAAGATGAAGAAGGTCGAAGACGCTTCGAAGGGAGCGAACTGAGCAAGGGGCAGGATCTCCGTGCGGAGCACCTCGACCTGGATGTTGCGCTTGCCTTCGTCGCGCGGCCGGAATACGCGCACGTCCGGATGTGCGTCTGACCGGATTCGTTCCGCAATGCGGCGATCACCTCCGGCCACGATCTCCGTCGCAAGTGCCAGGGCGGCAAGCTCCTTTCCGACGCCGCTCGGTCCGTCGAAGAGATACGCGGAGGCCACCCGGCCATGCTCCCGCGCCCGCATGAGCGCACGAACCGCCCCCGGCTGTGCTTTCACCGACTCGAGCGGGCTCACTTCCCCGAGCCCCCCGAGAAGATCGCGATCGCAATGGTCTGCACCGCATCCACGACGTCGTCCGGAGACAGAGCCTCCGGGTCGACGAATGCCTGCATGACGAGTCCATCGAGCAGCCCGATGACGACGCGCGGCAGAATGTCGAGTGAGATTCGTGGCTCGAGTCCGAGCGAGATCAGGTGCTCTTGTAGGTATGCGCGAATCTGTTCGGCCCCCAGCTCGTAAAACTCGGCGAGCCTCGGACGGAGCGCCTCGTTGTAGAGGCTCAACGCGAGGAGATCGGCAACGACCATGGCTTCGTCGCTGCGCTCCGCCCGGGCGGCCCAAAGCTCCTCGAGGGACTTACGCAGCGCCTCGAACGGATTGTCCGATGGCGACCAGGCGGCGAGAGTCCGCAGCTGCACGGCGTTGCACGCTGCCTCGAGAACAGCGTGAATCAGCGCCTCTTTGCTCGGGTAGTGGTAGTGGAGGGCACCCTTGCTCATGCCCGCCTCCTTGGCGATCTCGAGCAGGCTGGTTTTGGCGTAGCCTTGGCGGGCCAGGACTCGAATTGCCGCGTCGATGATCTGCTGTGAGCTGACCGCGCTCTTTGCGTACGCCATGAATGCGAGACCATGACGCCTCGGCCTGGGGCTCGTCAACCGCTTGTGCTAGAGCACAGCCGATGAGCAACCAAGGTGAGTCCTTAACGCGCCTCGTCGAGCTGATGCGCACGTTGCTAGGCCCCGATGGCTGCCCCTGGGATCGAGAGCAGACGCTGCAAAGCCTGCGGCAGTACGTCGTCGAAGAGGCCCACGAAGTCGTCGACGCGATCGATCACGGTACGCCCGAGATGCTGCGCGAAGAGCTCGGGGACCTTCTCTTGCAGGTCGTCTTTCAAGCTTCACTCACGGAGCAAAAAGGTTGGTTCGACATCGACGGTGTGGTTGACGCGATCTGCGAGAAGCTCGTTCGTCGACACCCTTGGGTCTTCGGCGAAGAAAAGGTCGACGACGCGAGCGGAGCGATCAACAGCTGGGAGGCTATCAAGGCGAGTGAGAAGAAAGAGAGCGGAGCTCTCAGTGGAGTTCCCTTGGCTTTGCCGAGCCTATTGCGCGCCGTCCGCATCGGGGAAAAGGCGAGCGCTGTCGGCTACGATTGGCCCGACGCCGGCGGCCCCCGCGACAAGATCGACGAAGAGCTGAAGGAGTTGGACGAGGCGGCCGAGAGCGGGGACATGGCCGCACTCGAGCACGAGTTGGGCGATCTCTTGTTCGCCCTCGCCACCTATGGACGCAAACAAGGCCTGGATCCCGAGGCCGCGCTTCGTGCATCTCTCAATCGGTTCTCTTCACGATTCCGACACTGCGAGCGTGCCGCTGAGGCCGCGGGTAAGGGCTTGCGCGACTACGACGAGCGCGAGCTAGACGCGATGTGGGAGCGCGCCAAAGCGGTGGAGAGGCAAGCGTAGGAAGCTAGAGGCGCTCTTCTGGGAACGGCATCACGGCTTGAATCGAGTCCGCGCCAAGCAAGAGCATCAGCAGTCGCTCGACGCCGAGGGCGTTTCCACCGCTTTCGGGTATCCCGGATTTTAGAGCGTCGAGGAACCGCTCATCGATGGGATAGACCGCCACTCCGAGGGCCCGGCGCTGTTCCTGGTCGCGTTCGAAACGACGCCGCTGCTCGTCGGGGTCCGTGAGCTCCCCAAAGCCATTGCAGAGCTCCACTCCGCGATAAAACGCTTCGAACCGATCCGCCATCCCGTTGTCCTTGATCCTTGCCAAAGACGCCATCGACGCCGGCCAATCCGTGACCACCACCGGTTGCTCGCCGCCGAGTCGAGGCTGCACCTGCTCGACCCAGATCCGAAAGAAACTCTCTTCGTCGTCCACCAGGGACTCGAGCGTCACGTTCGCGTGGAACTGCAGCGCATCTTCGACGGTCATTCGCTCCCAGGGTGGCTGCACCTCGGGCGCTGGCTGGTCCAGCGATTCCGCGACGAAGGCGACGAGCGCTTCCGTGTCGCGAATCACGTCCTCGGAGCCGGCATCGGCCCGGTACCACTCGAGCATCGTGAATTCGCGCTCGTGGTGCTGCCCTTGCTCGTCGGCTCGGTAGCTCCGACTGAGTTGGAAGATGCGTTTGGCGCCTGCGCTCAGGAGGCGCTTCATCTGGTACTCGGGACTGGTCGCGAGCCAGCCAACGGACTTGCCTTTGGGCGCCCGCACCTCGAACGCCGCCAAGTGCGGGTCGAGTCCCGGGGAGGGCACGACGGAGGGCGTATCCACCTCGATGAATTCGCGCTCTCCAAAGAAGCGGCGAATTGCACTGAAGGCCCCCGCGCGGAGCTCCAGAATCTGCAGCAGGGCGCGATCGGCGGATTCCGCCACTCGCGTGCTCAGCCTTTGACGCGTTCGACGTAGGAGCCGGTACGCGTGTCTATCTTGAGCCTGTCTCCGGCGTTTACGAAAAGTGGCACGTTGACCTGCAGACCGGTTTCTAGGGTCGCCGGTTTAGTCGTATTGCTGCTCGTGTCGCCTTTGAACCCGGGTTCCGTTTCGGTGACGAGGAGCTCGACGAACGTCGGAGGCGTCACGCCTATTGGACGGCCCTGAAAGAGCATCACGTCGACTTGAGTGCCATCGAGGAGGTAGTGCACGCTATCACCGAGCTGTTCGTTCGACAGCGCGAGTTGCTCGTAGCTCTGCGTGTCCATGAAGACGCGTCCTTCACCCTCTGGGTAGAGGTACTGCATCGTGCGTTCTTCGGTGTCGGCCTTCTCGAGCTTTTCACCGCTCTTGAACGTCCGATCGATGACCGCTCCGGTCATCATGTTCTTGATGCGCGTCCGAACGAAGGCTTGTCCCTTGCCAGGCTTCACGAACTGGTGGTCGACGACTGCGAAAGGCACGCCGTCGATGAGCATCTTGAAGCCTTTTTTGATGTCGGAGGTATCTGCCATGGGATTACTTCTCGCGGATTTTCTGGGACGCGACGACGAGGTCGCTCGGTCGATTCGGGGTCTCGCCGGCTTCTGCGGTGATCTGCAGCTCGAACTCCCGCAACTTGGTGGGAATCGAAGCATGGCCGGTTTGCGTTTCGGGGTCGTAGTCGAGTGTCCCCTGGCGCTGCGGTAGTGCGCCGACAGAGGTGAACCAGACCACGTAGTGGGTTAGCCCAAGCTCGATCCTCTCGGGCGAGACGAGCTGGTCGATGGTCATGTTGATCAGGATTTCCCCACCGTCGCCGTTCTCGACCTCGATCTCCCCTTGCGCCGACGGCACGAACGCGCTGCCGACCAGTGCGTAGTCAGCTGGCTGATTGCAACCCGCGACCACGAGGATCGTGCTCGATGCCAGGAAGATAATACCGCGTAACCCCACGAAATGCTCCTCGGCACGGCTTGTAGGCGGACCATCTGGTCCCGTCAAGCGCCTGCCCTTGCCTCGCGTCCGGGTCGGTTGTACTCCGGGCTTCATGCGAGATGTCGACGACGAAGTGCGCCAGATCAAGAAGGAGATCGTCGAAAGCCGCGGCCTCATCATCAAGACCAACAACCTGGTCAACGCCCTCGGCGCCGACGTTAAATCGATCGCCAAGCGTCAGGCGGGATACGAGCGACGGCTGAACTGGAATAGCTGGGTTGCAATTGCCGTCATCGGCGCCGTTTCTTTCGCGGGGCTGAAGCTCTACTTCGATGCACAGACCGGGGGAATGCGGTCTGCCATGGCAGAGGCCGAGACCACGCTCGAAGAACTGCGTCAGGACCTGGATGATGAGGTGCAGAGAGCATCTGAACGGGCGTCGGCTGCCGCCAAGGCCGCCAAGTACTACGACGAGATCCGCGCGCGGAAGCGCGTCGAGGTGGTCCGCGATTACCCGGCCATCGCCAAAGAGGCCCTGTCGCCGGCGGAGGCCGCCGTGTTTCGCGACTTCGAGCAGCGTTTCCGCCAGGACCTCTCCATCGAAGCGTATCAAGAAGGCCTGGGGCTCGCTGGGGCGAAGAAGCACGAGGAAGCGATCAAGCATTTCGAAGAGGCGATCGAACTGCATCCGAACGGCTCACAGATCCCCGCGGTCAAGCGGAGCCTGGCCTTGTCTCTCCGAAGCGACAAGCGTTCGGCGGAGGCGCTCGTGGTCGCGCAGCAAGTGGCCGAGCAAACCACCGACAGCGCCCTGCAACCCGATGGCTGGTGGCTCGTGGCCCTTTGCGCGCGCGACGTCGGCGATCTCGATACGTCCCGTGAAGCGCTCAAGCTGCTGATCAAGAAGTGGCCGAGATCGGCTTTGTCTCGCGACGCCCGACCGATGCTTCGCGACGTGACGCGGGAATCGTATCAGGGCAAGAAGGCGCTGGTCGCGCCTGCGGCCGACGCTGCCGAGTGAAGCGCCGCGCAGGAATTGCGTGTCGACTCGGTCGCTAACGTGTGCCAAGTTGTCTATCGATGGCCCGGCCGCGTATTGCATTCGTAGGTTCCGGTGGTGCCGCGAAGGGCATAGCTCACATCGGCGTGCTCCGAGCAATGCAGGAGCTCGACATAGAAGCCGACATCTGCGTGGGAGCTTCTGCGGGTGCGATTGCCGGTGCGTTCTATTCTCAGGGATACACGCCATCGCAGATGATCGATTGGTTTCGTCCGTTCTGGCAGCGTGGCCTCGAGGCGCCGCCTCTGAAGGCCAGGTACTTCCTCGGTCTCCCGAACAAGGAGCAGAGGCGCAGCTGGGGCTACTTGACCAGCGGTCTCCTTTCGATCGATCGCTTTGAGCGCTTCGTAGCGAGCCAGCTTCCGAGCAACGATTTTCGAGACCTCGAGAAGCATCTGCTGATAACGGCTGCGGACATCGACGGTCGCGGCCGAGTGGTCTTTGGTCGCGGGTACCGTGACGACGTGCCGATCAGTCAGGCCCTGGCCGCCTCGACCTGTGTCCCAGGGCTCTTCCGCCCACATCGCATCGGCGATCGATTCTACGTGGATGGTGAGGTCGTTCGAACTTTGAGCATCGATCTCGCGGTCGAAGCCGGCGCCGACGTCGTCATCATCTCCAACGTCTATCGTCCGCACGTCGGCCGAGTGGGGAGCCCGTCTCTGGTTTACGACGGCGCTCTCGCAGTCGCGCGCCAATCGTTGAACATCATTCTCAACGAAAAAGAAAAGCGCGGCATCGACTTGATTCACAAGATGTACCCGCAGATGCAGGTTCTGGTGGTTTCCCCGGACCTCGGCCGGATGCCATTCACGTCCCGTCTGCACGCAAGAACGATGCTGCGACGCGGATACCGCGACGCACTTCGCATTCTCGCAAAGGCAAAGCGTCGCGGGGTCTTCGACGTGGCGCCGAACGTGCGCAGCATCGGCAAGGCGTAAACGCCGGCGGCTCTCGGGATCACCGGGACGCGCCGCGTTCGCCCGTGCCCCGTTCGTTTGGCGCCAGCAACTGTGTTGCGCGGCTGGGTGACCGGAGGACGGCTCGCGACGGGCGTGCTCGCGAT
>DASRZF010000402.1:0-4487 GCA_035686645.1 Polyangiales bacterium | reverse complement strand
ACCGATGTCGCGGTCGAGGCTGAACTCCGCGTTGACAGCAGATCGATCGACCATCTGCAGGTTGCCCGAGGAGATCACACGCTGACGGTTCGAAGAAATCTTGTATTGCCCAACACGAACCTCGATGTTCCTGTTTTGTGTGAAGTCGAGGTAATAGTCGAGGACGACATTGTCAGGCCGTAGAGGATCGAGCTCGAACTTGTACTTGTTGTTCTTCCCGAACGCGTGACCTTGGAAGATGAAGCGTGCTCGGCGAATGCGGAAATCGTTTCGCAGATCCTCAGGCTCATCCGCTTCGCGCGGTCCCAAGTTTCCTTTGACGAGTGTGTATAGGAACTGAACGCGAACGCGGATGCGCAGTTGGAAATCATCGTCCTCACTATTGATTTCCAAGCCCGTGCCAGGCCGAAATTTGATTCCGCCGGGGCCCACCGGGTGGTCGCCCATCATTTCGTCTTCGCGCTTGGGCCGGAGCTCCTCTGCTGAGCGACGGCCCTCGTGCGTCGTCTCGGCTTCGGGAGGCGGCGCGTCGACCACCTCCGTCACTTCTGGGGTCTCAGCCTGCAGAGGCTCTGCCACGTCCTCCGTTGGTTCCGCCATATCGCCCGTCATATCCCCGGTCGGCTCCACGACATCGGCCATCGCGTCGGCAGCCGGCGGCTCGACCACGACCTGCTGGGTCTGCCCAGTCTCGGTCGAGCTTGGGTCCTCTTGTGCGAGCACGGTCGAGGTGAGACCCAGGGCGACGAGCGCGTGACAAATGAATCGTGCGGGTGTCATGGCACCCTAGCTACGCGCATTATGTGTCAGTTTCGTGACACACTTGTGTCGCTATTGGGGCTATCTGCGAGGGGCAGGCAGAGCTGGAACCGGGTCCATCCGGCGCTGCTATCAACGTTGATTTCGCCGCGCATTTTGGCCACCAAGTGCTTCACGATCGAGAGTCCGAGACCCGTCCCGCCGAGCTCACGGGAGCGCCCTGCGTCGACTCGATAGAATCGTTCGAAAACCCGTGAAAGGTGCCGGGCGGGGATCCCTGGACCGGAGTTCGCGACCTCGATGAACACATCCCTTCCTTCGGGCGCGATGTCGATCCGGATCTCTCCCCGTTCGGGCGTGTACTTGATGGCGTTGTCGACCAGGTTGACCAGAACCTGTTCGAGGGCACGCTCCTCGGCCAACACCAGAGGCGCATCGTCGAGCCCGGTGAGGTTGACCTTCAAGCCCTTTGCCTTCGACTGCGCTTCCAGTCCGCGGACGACTTCGGAGAGCGCAGCGCCGGCGTTGACTGGTACTAGGTCCAGCTCGAGCTCTTTGCCCTCGAAGCTGCTCAAGTCGGCCAGGTCATCCACCAAGGCCTGCAAGCGCCGTGTATGCCTGAGGATGACCTCGATGAAGCCCATGGCGGCCTTCGGATCGTCGAGCGCACCATCGCGAAGAGTCTCGGCAAAGCCGCGAATTGCGGTCAATGGCGTGCGGAGCTCATGGCCTGCGTTGGCAACGAAGTCGCGCCGAACCTGAGCCGCTGCTCGTTCAGCCGTGACGTCGTGAAAGACGGCTACGACGCCCTGCTGATTTCTCAGTGGGGACACCGATGCCCGGAGGATATGCCGGCTCCGAGCATTCAGTCCGTTGATTTCGATCTCGTGCAATCCGGAAAAGCCCTGTTGCGCATCTTCAATCGCCCGATGAAAATCGGGGTGACGAATCGCTTCGATCGCGGTCTTACCAGTGGGATCGAAGCCCACGAGGTCGGCAAGCACTTCGTTGCTTAGCTTGATCCGTCCTTCTGCGTCGGTTACCAGAACGGCCTCCGCCATCGCGTCGACTATGGTTTGCAAGCGGTCCTTGCGGCCCTGCTTCTTGATCTCGCTGGTCGACAGCCGCTCGCTCAGTGCGTCGAGCGAGCGTCCGAGCTCTCCGATTGCGTCGGGTCGCTGCATTCGAGTTCGCTTCCCGAAATCGCGATCGCTCAGTGCGGCAACCTGGCGTTGAAGGCGCCGGAGGTCCCGGGAATCTCGGCGCGCAGCCGCCCAGCCGATGAGGCAGGCGATCAGAAGCGCGGTCATCGCCGCGATCCAGCCAGGCAGGCCAGGCGCAGCACCCTGCCAAAATGCTTGAAGGGCGATCATCACCAGAGCGATGACCCCGCCAAGCAGTGTGTACCGTTGAATCACGATCTAAGAATACGCGGGTCCCGGGCCCGGACCAACTCAGGACTTGAGCGCCCTATAACCAACTCCGCGAACTGTCTCGATCTGCTTGGACCCCGCTCCGAGCTTCTCGCGTAGCCTCTTGACGTGGGTGTCGACGGTCCTCGTCTCGACGTTCGGTGAGTAGCCCCAAACGCGCTCGAGAAGCGCGTCCCTCGATTGAACGCGGCCTGCACGGCTCGCCAGATCGAGCAGCAATCGGAACTCGAGAGCGGTGAGTAGAATTTCTTCGCCTTGTACCTCGACGCGATGCGCGGGAACGTCGATGCTCAAGTCGCCCAAGGTGATCAGCTGGGGACCTTCGAACGCTGGCACGGCACTGGTACGCCGAAGAATCGCCTCGATTCTCAGTACGAGCTCTCTCGGGCTGAAGGGCTTGGGCACATAGTCGTCGGCTCCCACTTCGAAGCCGACCACGCGGTCTACTTCGTCGCTTCGCGCCGTGAGCATGATCACGGGCAATCGAACGGTTTGAGGGTTGCGCCGAAGTCGTCGACATACCTCGATGCCGGAGAGATCGGGCAACATGACATCGAGCACCAACAAGTCCGGCTGACCACGTTGGATCTCGGCGAGAGCCGTGTGACCATCATGGGCGACCGTGACGTCGTGGCCGGCGGACCGCAGGTTGAACGCAACCAGCTCTGCCAGATCAATCTCGTCCTCGACGACTAGGATTCTCGAACCCATTTTGCGATAACCGTAGCCTGCGCACCTCTTGTGACGTCCCTGTGACGGGCTGGTTCCAAGCGAGCAACCAGCAGTCTACACGGAGCGCCCCTGGGCTCAACGCGGAACCAGGACGAAACACGAGGGAATCAGCCCTTTGGACTTAGCATTTGAGCGGCACCAAAAGGGATGAGAGGCTTGGCCCCGAGGTGCCATGAGAATACCACTTGCGAACCTGCTTGCGCGCAACCCCTTGCCCAAAGTGGGCGACCTGATGGCTGAGGTGCTCAAGACGAGCGACCGAATTCCGGAGCTGATCAGGCTGCTCGCCAAGGGTGACCAAGCAGGCGTCGAGCGCTTGGCCAAGGAGATCAGTGCGATGGAAGGGAAGGCGGACGACGCGAAGAACGCAGCCCGCTCCAAAATGCCGGTCCGGCTATTGATGCCTGTGGATCGGCGAGACGTGCTCAAGCTGATCAGTCAGATCGACGCCATCGCGGACTGCGCCGAGGATGTCGGGGTCCTTCTGACGATTCGTCCGCTGACCGTACCCGATGGAATGAAACCCGTTCTCGAGCTCTTCGTCGAGCGGGTGCTGGATACGATTCGCGAGTCGGCCAAGCTGATCGACCTCATCGACGATCTCGTGGAATCGGGATTCTCCGGCCCGCCAGCCGAGCGTGTGCTCGAACAGGCTGCGATCTTGGGCCGGGCAGAGCACGAGGCCGACAAGATCCAAGATCGATGCGCGAAGGCCCTCTTCAAGGCAGAGGATTCCATGCCGCCCGCCGCGCTGTTCATGTGGACCAAGGTCCTCAACAAGATTGGCGACATGGCGAACCACGCTGAAAACATCGGGGATCAGTTCAGACTTTTCGTAGCGGGCTAGGCTGGTTCTCATGGAGCTAAGCACGATCGTACTGGCCGTAGCGGCCGTCGCGGGCCTCTACATGGCCTGGAACATCGGAGCCAACGACGTGGCGAACGCCATGGGAACCTCCGTGGGCTCCGGCGCGCTCACGCTGAGGCGGGCCATCATCGTGGCTGCAATCTTCGAGTTTGGCGGTGCGATGCTGGTCGGAGGCACCGTCACCCAAACCATCCGGAAGGGCATCGTCGACGTCGAGGCGTTCGGCAGCGACCCGATGGTGATCGCGATCGGCATGACCTGCTGCCTTCTCGCCGCCGCGCTCTGGCTCAACATCGCAACGTACGCAGGCTGGCCGGTTTCGACCACGCACAGCATCGTCGGGGCCGTCGTGGGCTTCGGCTTGGTCGCGGGAGGTTTCGATGCCGTGAACTGGGGCGTCATGGTCAAGATCGTCGCCAGCTGGGTGGTCTCCCCACTGATGGGCGGCCTCCTCGGGTACCTCGGCTTCGTCTTCATCAAGCGCCGCATCCTCAACGTCGACCGTCCCTTGCTCGCGCTGAGGGGTTGGGGCCCGATCATGGTTTTCCCGATCTTCGCGATCCTCGCGCTGAGCGTCTTGTTCAAAGGGCTCAAGCCGCTCAATCTCGATCTCGGCTTCGGTCCCGCGATGGGGATCGCCGCCGCGACGGGCCTCTTGGCGAGCTTCATCTCGGTCCCGCTGCTCCGCAAGTTCA
>DASRZF010000401.1:0-7712 GCA_035686645.1 Polyangiales bacterium | reverse complement strand
GTCAACGTCGGCGGCGGAACGGTCTCCGTCGGAACGAAAGTCGGCAAGCGCAAGTTCGTTCCGGGCGTCAATTCCAGGCCGCCCAAGGGCATCGAGGACATGCCCCCTTCGGTGCTCGGAGCGTTTCTGGAGACCGGGGTGCCGGGGATTCACGTGACACAGATCATCGACCTGGCTGAAGACTACGGCCTGGAAATCGCCCCCCATGTCATCCCCGAGGTGGGAACGGGGGACATCTTCCAGAAGCGCCAACCCAATCGCTGGCTTGCTGGCATAGTGCTGGCCTTGATCCTGCTCTCCCTCTTCGTGATCGCCCGGGCCCCCTGGGGTACCCGCATGCTTCGCACGACGATCGCGCCTGAGAGCGTTCTGCCGCCTCCGCCCCGCGCGCCGAGTGCGCTTGGGCCACGAGTCGACCCAAGCGAGGTCAGTCAGCCGCCGCAAAGTCCCACCCCGGATTGATGAACAACCCCAGCGTGCTATCCCGATCGCACTTGGAGGGTTCAAATGCTTCGTAGCCTCACTCTGTCCATTGTCGTGTCGTCAGCGCTTCTTTGCTCGAGTTGCTCGAGCAGCGTCGTCCAAACCGGTACCGTAGAGGTCCAAACCGACGAAGATGCGGACTTCACCGAGTACCAGAGCTTCAGCGTCGTCACCGCGGACTTCGTCGATCCCGACGATCTTCCGGATCTCAGTGACGAGCAAATCGCGTTCAACGACCAGGTCAATGACTTGATCGTCCAGGCCATGCAAGCGGAACCAGTGTGTTTGGAGTTCATCCCGCCCGATGAGGTGACCGAAGAGAATCAGCCCGACCTCTGGGCAGCCAACGGCCTCGGAAAATCGACCGATGGCGGCTACTACTACGAGTGCGTCGGCGATTGGTGGTGGGGCTACTGGGGTTGGTACTGGGACCCCTGCGCATACTGGTATCCGGTGTACGTCGAGTACGACGTCGGCAGTCTCCTCATCCTCGCTGGTCCGCCACCGGTTGGCACCGACGAACCTGCTCCAGTCTTCGCAGGCCTTGCTCAGTCGGTCCTTGGTACCGGTCCAGACCTCGATACCAAGGTCAAAAATGCGGTGCAGGCGATCTTCGATCAGTGGCCCGATCCGCGCTCCTGCCCGGCGTCCCCCTGAGGGAACGCTGCTTGCGGTTTGGGTGTCGGTGTGCGCTCGCCAAGTCGACATGAAAGCGCTTCGTGAGGTTTGGTGGGAAGAGATAGGCTGCCAAGTACACCAATGGGTCTCTGACCTCGCCGTCCTCGAAGAGCCCGAAGTGCAGGTGCGGTCCAGAGTCCCTGATTCCCGTGCGACCCACCTCGCCTATACGCTGGCCGGCGTCCACTTGCTCGCCGATCTCCACGTCGTAGCTCGCGAGATGTGCGTAGAGGGAAACCACGCCGTTTCCGTGGTCGACTTCCACGAATAATCCCCGAGGTCCCATGTGGCGTTGGTCCACGATCACGGCGCCCCAAGGTTCCAATGGGATGTGCGCTCGGCGCTCCCAATCGACGCCAGCGAACGTGACGGTCCCCGCCGCGATCGAACGAACGGGCTCACCTTGTTCGGACGCGAAGTCGATACCTCGGTGCAGGCGATGCCCATTGTCGCGAGGCTCGCCCAGACCGCTGATTGCGATTCGCGGGTAGCCATCGAGTGGGCTCACGAAGGAGATCCCCCCGAGCCCTTTTCCATGCTTCTGGAGCATTGCATGACTGTTGAGCAGACGGCGCCTCGCAAGCAGAATGCGGTCCTCTGGCGCCGTGTCGGCAACCCGGTCTCCCCACACGAAATGGGAGACGGCATGGCGATGAGGCACCGAGTCGAACGCGCGGTCGATTTGCGGACACTGCTGACCGAAAACGTTCAATAACGCGGCAGCAAAATAGATGTTGGCTTGCGGGCTCAGCAGCGCGTCTCGACGTAGCTCGAAGGCGCTCACGTCCAGCTCTTTGCGCTCCCAACCTTCATGGCTGAGGACACCGAAGTAGTACTTGCCGGCGCGAATGTTGCCCGCATGCATTCCGACGTTGAGCAGCGTCAGTCCAGTACCGTAACTATTCTCGATGTCTGCCTTGCAGTCGCTTTGTGAGTATACGAGTGCAGCAAGAAGCCATGGGTCGATGGCGAATTCCTGACTGTACTGAACGATCGCTGCAGCGTAGCGCTCGATCTCGCTCGATCGCGTCGAGGTCGGACAGAGTTCTCTCATCGCCTCAGCAAGCTCGCTAGGCCGCACTCGGGCGGGTGACCCAGGCTCATCGGGCCAGTACGACAAGTCGACGAGACCTCCTCCGCGCGGGCGAAGCCCCAGGCGCCGCATCTCATCGGCCGTGAGCGCACCCCTCGGTCCATCGGCGGCCGGCTCGGGAGCTTCGTCCACCACGACCCCCGTCCGGAGCCTCCTCTTCCAGGGCGTCTCTTGCGCATGGCTGGGCGTCAAGGAAACGGTGAACGCAGCGAGGAAGGCCAGGGTTAAAAAACAGGCGAGATTTCTCAAGCGTCTCTCCGAAGCTCTAAGCATGCAGCCAAGAATCGAAGCCTCCAACTTAATGACGTAAGTAACCGGACTGTTTCGTGTCTTCAAAGGTTTTGCCGACTCGCTCCATGTCCGCTACGGTGCCGTTCGGGCTATGCGGCGAAACGTGGGATGAGCAGTTACAACGGGACAGATTCATCGAGGGGGACCCTCGCATCGCTTGCAAACCGCCAGGAGCTCTTCGCTCGGCGTCAATACGAGCCTGTGGTCTCTCCCGAAGCGCTCGAGTCGACCACGTCGACCTGGTTCGGCGTCGGCGTTGCGGCTGACGACGCGAGTTGCGGCCTTCCGGTCGACGTCCTGATTCTCGTCTTCGCCCAGGAAATGGTTCGCCGGGAGCTCGGGCTCGCAAAGAGCTCGATCCTGATCGCGGATAGCAACGCGTGCAATGCCGGCGTCCCAAGGCTTGACGTGCATCGCGCAGCTTCGCTCGCGCAGGCGCCCTTGGAAGCTCTCATCGAGCGATTTGGCTTTCCCGTGGACATTCGTCGCTCGTCTTCATTGGCACCGGCATCGGAAGTCGAACGTAAGCAAGAGGCGCTCGATATCGAAAATGGCTACGTTGCACAGCAACTGGTGCAGACAGAGATCATGCGCAGCCGTGGAGCCGCGGTGAAGATCGGTTGGGCCCTTTCAGCCTGCACCTACGACGAGACTTACTTCGATCGGCTCTATCGCAACCGATTTGGCGAGGGGGTTTCGTTCGCCTACACGATCGGGGGCCGAACCCTCAATCCACAGCGCCCGCGCGCTTGTCCGTACCTCTGCCGGGAGCCCCGAGATCGCTTGCTCCTGGGCACCAAAGAGAACGCCGTGCGAAAGCTCTACTCCGACCCTGGCTCTCCTGCGGTTCGCGGATATCACCGATTGATCGGGAAGCTTGCCCGTGCCTACAACCACCTGACCGGAAACAACCCAGGTACCCCTGAGACCTTCCTCCAGTTCGTCGTGGATGCGTCTGCAAGTCCGATTACTGCAGGAAAGCGGGAAGCCCGCGAATCGCGAGCCGGCGCCCCTTCGAGCTTCGCTCCCTGATCTCTAGAACTTGCGCCTGCGTCAGAGCGTCTGCACCGCTCCCGCTTTGGCCCGATCGCAGAAACGAGCGGGGACTCACTCCCCGCTCGAGCAGTAACGCCGTTGCATGGTCGAACACCGACTCGCGTCGTTTCATCGCGTCGAAGCTGCTTTCGATCACCGCTCGATCGACCCAACGTTCCTCGCGCGTCCAGCCGAGGAAATCGACGATCCCTTCGATCGATGCCTTTCGATCATTCAGTAGCTCTTCATAGCGAACCACCAGAACGTCAGGGTCAGACGCTCTTGCCCGCCATCCAGCGACGTGCTCGAACCAAGAGCCGTACTGCAGGCGGCCTTCGATGAACAAGCCGTGGAAGTCCTCGAGCGAGCCTTGGAAGCCCAGATACGCGCAGTAGAAATGGAAGTAGGAAACGAGAACATCCAACCCGTCCCGCTCGACGTAGATGTAGCGCGCACCGTCAGGAAGCCATTCCCTCGGTAGATGGCTCTTGAAAATGCGCGGTGAAGGGAACCGATCCAAGTCCGCTGCGGTGAGCTCGCCGATTGCTAGCGAGCGTTCGAACCAGGGCGAAACTTCGGTGAGATGGGTAGGGTCGGGCTGCTCTTCGTGCGTCAGAAGGTACAAGATCCACTGTGTCAGAGTGGTTCCCGAGCGAGGATAGCTCGAAATGAAGACGTCGCTTGGTCGAATTTCGAGCTCCAGGCGGCCGCGTAGGAAGTTCGCGACCCTGCGCGTGTTGTCCAGGCCACGCACTGCCGTATCGAGTGCGCTCGTGGCAAGACGAAGGACGCGAGTCGCCGTCTTTTTGAGTGGGTCTCCGCTCGTCTTCATCTTGGTTGGCCGCATGATCGGACGCTGACTACCCTAGCATCCCCGATGGAAGCCCTAGCACAGATCGCAACACCTGAGTTCGCCGCAGCGTTCGTCGTGAGCTTCCTCGCCGCCGCCCTCCACAGCACCGTCGGCTTCGGTTTTGCGCTCATCAGCGTCCCCATTCTCTCGCTTCTCAATCCGCTGTTCGCTCCGGTTCCCCAACTCCTCGTCGTGTTGCCACTCACCCTGGCCATCGTCTTCCGCGAACGCCATGCCGTCGAGGTTCGCAGCACCCTTTGGATCTTTGCGGGTCGGCTCCCCGGGGCAGTCCTTGGCGTGGTGCTCCTCAAGCTCCTATCGGCCGCTGCGCTCGACGTGCTGATGTCGGTGATGGTGATCCTCGGCGTCGCAATTGTCGTTACCCATGCGAGCTTTCGTCGAACCTCTGCACGAGAGTTCGTCGCCGGTGTGGCTTCGGGCACCATGGCGATGGTCTCAGCGATCGGAGGACCGCCCATCGCTTTGCTCTACCGAAACGATGCAGGCCCAACCGTGCGCGCGAACCTCGGACTCGTGTTCGCCGTCGGACTCTGCATCACGATCAGCGTGCGCGCCGCAGCGGGTGAAGTCAGTTGGGACGAGGTCGCGATCGGGGCGGCCCTCTTGCCCGCGGTTCTACTGGGGTTGAGCGTGAGCGGAGTGCTCATTCCGCGGGTAGAAGGGCCGCGCCTCCGAAATGCCATCGTCCTCGTTGCCGGAGTCGCTGCGTTGATGTTGCTCGCGCGCGGCCTGCTCAGCGCGTGAACTCCACCCAGGTCGTTTCCGGCTGAAATCGAACGGCGTGCCAGGCGGCAGGGACCTCCGGCTCGCTCCAGTAGTAGAGCCAGCGTGCATCGACGGGCGCGATGTTGGTGCAGCCGTGACTTCGTACCTTCCCGAAATCCGTATGCCAGTACGCGCCGTGAAGCGCGTAGCCGCCGAAGTAGTAGAGCGTCCAGGGCACCTCTTCGACCTCGTAGAAGCCATCGATTGGGTCGGTCGCGTTCATCGTGGTCGAGACGTATTTCTGCTGAATCTCGAACAGACCCGTCGGAGGCTCGTACCCCTCCTTGCCGCTCGAGATCACGGTCGCATAGACCGCTTCATCGCCTTCGTACGCAACCAGGGTCTGCTCTGCGAGGTCCACGTGAATCCACTTGCCCTTGGCCGGTACCTCGCTCGGTCGCTTGGTTCGACGCGCCACACGCACTTCATCACGCCGCACCGCGCCGGGGGATCCCGACACGTACGCGACCCCGTTCTTGCTGAGCTCCTCTTGGACGACAAACCGCGCGTGCTTCTCGGCCTTGCCCTTCACCCGTGGCTGCTTGCCGCTCAGGTCCAGCAGCTCGCGATCCTCGCCGTAGACGATCGCAAGTGGCAGTCGCCAACCGTCCCGACCCAGCTCTTCGCCTCGCACTACGGCGGGGTCGCGGAGCTCGACGTCGGCTTCCTTGACGAACCGCCCGCGAACGGTTCTGTAGAAGACCGCCCCGTCTTCTTTCCGGGTCTCCTTTTCGGCGAGCGCGAGGAAGTAATCGCCTTCCATCAGCACTGATACGACCTCGGGCGTAGATCCCTTCTTGTCCATCGCACGCCGGGCCTGCTTCTCTTCTTCTACCGTCGGAATGCGATAGTAACGGGGTGCCCTCTTCGTGATGACTCGAGAGTACTGATAGGGAAGGTGCTCGCTCACTTTGGCCGGTGGCACCCCATATCGATTCGTGCTCGGCGTCTCACTCACGTGAAAGCCGAGAGACGTACAGACGTACCCGAAGGGAGTCGCTTCGTACCAACTGCCGTCGGTGCATCCCGAGCCGCTCACCTTGTCTCCGACTGCGACGACCGAACCTCTTCGGACGACGCCGGTGACGCTTGGGCTACTCGTCGCCTTGTCGTAGACGTATGCGTCGAAGTGAAAGGCCGAACCGAAGCGGTCACCCTGTCCGGCGTTATTCTTCGGGCTTTGCTTCCGAGCGTTCCACCCGTCGAGACCCGGCGCCCGCAACACGCGCTCGCCGTCGATGATTTCGGTGTCGCCCTGTTGGCCGCTCGATGCGTGCTCGCCGAACGCAACCGCACCGCCGCTGATTCCCGCGATCAGAGCTGCCAGACATAGAAGGGACCAACGATTGGAGAGAAACCGCAACATCGTAAGCATGTTCGAGGCCAGCGCTCGACCCACCGTGCGCCGACGCCTGAGGATAGCGCCACTTCGTCGGGATTCAAAAGATCGGCCCGGATTGGGATTTTCGGCGCAATTTATGCACTAGGCGGTGCCCAATTTCCGGTGGTAAGTCCGACGCATGCCTTCCGACTACGCTCAGCAAGCGCTCGCTCACCTTCGCGATCCGTCCGACTTTCGCTGGTACGTGATCCCGCTTCTGGTGATCGTGCTCTACATCTACCACGACCAGCTCGGCCGAAAGAACTACGGCGTTGTCTTCGCGGGCCTCGCGCTCTGGGGGATGGACTGGTTCAACGAGATCTGGAACTCGTTGTTCTTTCATTTCAGCGGCTACGCGCCAGTCTGGGCCGCACCGGGCGATACCGCGTACCTCATCCTGATCGGCCTGAACATCGAGATCTGTTTCATGTTTGCGATTCTAGGCATCGTCACCACGGTCATGCTTCCGGCCAAGGAAGCCAAAGTTCTCGGTCTTCCCAACCGCTGGGTGTTCGCCGTCTTCTTCAGCGCGCTCGCGGTCTTCATCGAATACCTGCTGAACGCGGTCAACGCGCTGACCTGGGATTACTCCTGGTGGAACCGCTCCGCCCCATGGTTGATCTTCTTGATCGGCTACTTCCCGTTCTTCGTGGTCGCTTACTGGGTGCACGACATGAAGTGCATCAAACGGCAGGCCGCGGCCGTCGGTGCAATTCTCGGGTTAGACGCTCTGGCCCTGATCGTCTTCGGTGGGGTCCTCGGCTGGATCTAGGCCGCGGCTGCCATTGAAACACTCCAGGCTAAGACTTGGGTGCGAGCTCTTTTCGTAGAGACTCTGCGTCCCAGCCCGTGTCCTTGAAGTCGTCGGGCGCGCTCAGGTCCTCGAGCATCGTCTTTTCCAGGTACTCGATCTGCTCCCTCGCTGCGCTGAGATATTGGACACGGTCGTGTCGTAGCTGGGCAAGCTTGATCAGCGATAGCTCGTCGTGCCGACGGAATTTCTGCGCTGCTCGCTGTGATTGATACGCGCGGAGGCCGAGCTCTCGCAGTATATCCACGCCTATTCGAAGCGACATATCGAACGTTTCGCGATAGACGTTCGCGACGCCCTT
>DASRZF010000400.1:0-10231 GCA_035686645.1 Polyangiales bacterium | reverse complement strand
GCGTGGACGCTGCCGCGCGAGGTCGGGCGAATGATGCACACGGTGGAATTAACACCGGGGTCCGGGGTTGCGACCATCTTGCCGTTCTCGTCCATGCCGCCCGCACCCGGCGTGAAGTGGATCTGAAAGATCGGTCGCTCGGCGCCCTCGTTCGGGACGAAACCGCCCACGTTGCAGGCCGGCATCGTGAGCGGCCCCTTCTTGGTGAAGAGGTACTTAAGCACGGCCCCGATTACACGAGGGAACTTCCCGTCCTCAGACAGGCACTGCTTCGTTTTGACGCCCTGTTGAACCCAAAGCTGAAGATGATCTTGCAAATTCTCCCCGACGCCGGGGAGCGCGTGCTTTACCTCGACGCCGAGCTCCCGGAGCATCTCGGGCTTCCCAATCCCCGAAAGCTCGAGCAGTGGCGGCGAGTTGTATGTCCCGGCGGAGAGCACCACCTCGCGATCCGCCGTCGCCCGATGCGTGTTTCCTTTTGCATCCTGATACTCGATTCCAACCGCCTTCTTTCCGTCGAGAAGGACGCGCTTCGCCAGCACCTTGAGGACGATCTTCAGGTTCGGCCGCTTCTTGACCTCGGGGCTCAAAAAGGCGTCCGCCGAGCTCCAGCGCTGGCCGCCCTTCATGTTCACCTGCACGTAGCCGATGCCCTCTTGCTTCTCGCCGTTGATGTCCTCGTTGCGCGGGATGCCCACGCTCGCCGCCGCTTTGATGTACGCCTCACTGATGTCGTACTTCATCTGGACGTGCGTGACGTTCAGCTCGCCGCCCTTGGCGTGGTATTCGTTGGCCGGCCCGGGCTCGAAGTTCTCGGACTTCTTGAAGTACGGAAGCATGTTCGCGTACGACCAGCCCCGGCATCCGGGGAGCGCGGCCCAGTCGTCGTAGTCCTGCCGCTGACCGCGCATGTAGACCATGCCGTTGATCGAGCTGCATCCGCCGAGGACGCGACCACGCACGACGCTCATCTCCCGGCCGTTCATGTGGGGCTCGGGCTCCGTGGTGTAAAGGTTGGTCGTTCTTGCGTCGTACATCAGCTGCGTGAAGCCGATGGGCATCTTGATGAGCGGGTTGTTGTCCTTGCCGCCCGCCTCGAGCAGCAAGACCCGGTTGTTCGAGTCGGCGGAAAGACGGTTGGCGAGACAGCAGCCGGCGGACCCGGCGCCTACGATGATGAAATCAAACTGTTCTTCGGACATGTCTTCTCATTCGCTCCGAGGGCAAGAAAGCCCTGGGTTCCTATCACAGGCAGCGCCGACGGCCGAGAATTATCGATCCTGGTCTAGCTTGGCGCCCGGCGTAATGAGCGGGCCCTCAGCGGCGGGCGCGATGCTCGGCGTAGCAACGCCGTACCCAATCGAGCAGCCGATAGCCTCGAAACGATTCGATCAGCGCCTCCGATGCGGCGCCCAAGTCCATGCGTGGATAAAACGGATGTTCCGTCGGGCGTGCGAGCGGCGAAAGCATTGCAGCGAGGGTCAGGTCGGCAAGCGTGAACCTCTCGCCGACCAGGTACTTCCTGCCAGTCGCAAACCAGGTGTCTCGATCGGCGAGATACTCCCGGACGAACTGCTCGCTCTTCTTCGCATGAGCCTCGTCGATCTTCATCGCCTTGAATGCCATCCGACGGGTGAGCGGGAAGACCAACTGCTGAATCTTTGCCTCGCGGCTCGGCAAGTTGAGCGCCCAGGCCTGCTCGAGCTGCTCAGGGCTCTGGCCGATGGCATGGTACGCCATCCGTCTCACATGCGGCCCGATGCTCCGCGCCTCGTCTGCCAATCGAAGCACGTCATCTCGATGCTCCTTCGGTATCAGATTCGGCTCGGGGAAGCGCTCCTCTATGTATTCGCAAATGGCAGCGCTCTCCTGGAGAACCTCGCCATCGATCCGCAGGATCGGCGTATACGTCCGCTTCATGCGCCAGGTTCGAGTGACGTGCAGCAAGGGCGCCCAGGACTCCTCGCTGTAATCGACGCCTTTGTAGTCGAGCGTCCATCGCGCGCTCTCGCAGAAATGCGAAACCGCGAAGGTGTTGAGGATGGCCGCGGATTCGTTCAAGTCCGCTTTCCTTCACAGGCCTCGCGCGTCACCCGATGACGAAACTCGAAGAGACGCTCGAGGTTGCGCGTTGCGAACCATCCCCCGAACACCCGACCCAGGATGCCAAGGGGGAGCTCGTACTCGATGTCGTCGGTGAGCACGCACTCCGACTCACCACGAGGCGTCACGACGTGCCGGTGGAGCCACTTTGGAAACGGTCCTTCGACCATCCGGTCCGCGAACATCTTTCCGGGCTCATACTCGACGTGCTCGGCGACGATGGTCTGCCACAGCGGTCCAAATTTCGCCCGCAAGATCACTCGCGTACCGACTTCGAGCGACGTCGGGGGCTGAACCACCTCGCTCTCCTGCCAGGGCGGTTGCAGTCGCTCGAAGGCATCCGGAGCTTCGTGGAAAGCAAACACCGCTTGGGCGCTAGCTTTGATGACGCTTTCTTTGGTGAATCTCATGAGGCAAAGCCTTTCGTAGCTCTAGCGCCAAGACAGCTTTCAGCAAGCTCGAAGATTGCGGTGGCGTCTCTTCTAGAAACCCTCGTAGAGGCCGATTTCGAACGGTCGCGTCCCCGCCCGGATCGCCTCGACCTCGTCGTCAACGTTTTCAAACTTGAGCCAGAGCCAATCCGGTGCATCTTCGACGGCGCGCTTGAAATCAGCATGCATCGAACCCCATTCGCGTCCCATGGCTTCGAGCGCCGTTCGGTCGGGACGCGGCGCCTCCGCATCGAGCATGCGCTGCCGAATCAAGCTATCTGAGCGACCGCAGGGGTGCCGGCTGAGTCCAAAGACGAGCAAGACTCGAATCCTGCGAATGGAAAGCACCCGACGGAGTTGTGTCGCGAAAGCGTCGCGGATCGGGAAACTCGAGAGAGCCAGCATGTAGACAGCAGACTTGCGCACACCGACCTTTTGCGCTTCGCGCAGCGACTGAGCAAGCCGCTATTCCGCTCTTCCTCGCCCCCGCAACTAGTTCGCCATGGCCGCGGCCTTGGCGATCCGCGCGCCGCCGTCTCCATCGAGGTAGGTGCTGTTGGAGAGCACGACCACGCCCAGCTTCTCTTCCGGATGGAGCGCTAGCATCGCGCGAAACGCCATCCCGCCACCCCTGTGAGAAAGGGTCGCGCGGCCCTCGTCGTCCTCGCGAAACCAAGCGAGCCCGAATTGCATCCCTCTGCGAGGTCCACCTTTGCTGATGCGCACGACCGGGCGCGCCATCAGTTCTACGCTCTCGCGGCTCAGAATACGCACTCCGTCGAGCTCCCCGCCCCGGAGCAAGGCCGTGGCGAATCGGCCGAGGTCGGTCGCGGGCCCGATCGCGCCGGTCGAGCCTTTCTGATCGGAGTAGAGCTGCCGAAACCAGTATCGCCCAGCGATCAGCTCGCGAATCGCCAACTTCTCGTCGATGAAGAACTTGAATGCGAACCAGGACATGAGGTTCTTTGGATGCGAACCCGCTGCTTCGTTCCCACGCATCGCGACCGTATAGACGAAGTTGCTGTTCTTCATCCCGAGCGGCTCGAAAATGTGCTCTGCAACGTAGTCCTCGTAGCCTTGACCGCTCACCTTCTCGATCAGAGCGGCCAGAACGATGTAGCCCAGATTCGAGTAGCGCCCCTCAGACCCAGGCTCACAGACTATCTTCCCGTGCTCGCGCAACTTCTCTTCGGCGAACTCCAACTGCGGCCTTCGCTCCGTCGGATCGAAGTGAACCCAGCCGAGGATCGCCATCCCGACGTCGTTCAGACAAGCACTGTGGCTGAGGAGCTGTCGAACCGTCGCGGGCTCATAGTCCCCGGCGTTCTTTGGTTCGAAGAAATCGAGGTATCGCTTGACGGGGGCGTCGAGCTCGACCTTGCGCGCTTCGGCGAGCTGCAAGACTGCGGTCGCGGTGAAGACTTTGGTGATCGACCACCACTGATACGCGGTCTCGGGTGTCGCCCGAAGTTGGCGCGGCCGATCGGCCCAACCAAAGCCGCGCGCGTACACCAATCCGGTGTCGCGCACGATTGCGACCGAGATACCGGGCGGATCGCCTGTGGCTACGATCGAGTCGACGTAGCGCTCGAAGTCCTCGGCGCTCGAAAGGTCGTCCGGCAGCGCAGGCTTTCGGGGAGCACATCCAAGCGCCGACAAAGCCGTCATGGCGATTGCAATCAACTTCAACACGGAGCAGCCGCAACCGCCCCACCGGAAATGGTTCGATGAAGAATTGCGGGCGGACCGATTTGGCGCTCGGCGAACGCATGCATCACTCGCAGGTTGACGTCGGTCTCGAACGACTTTTCGTACTGCGTGTCGAGCACGTAGGCCTTGAGCTGCAGCCGCACCGCGACGTAGTTCTCGTGGATCACCTGCTTGACCAGCACCACCACCGGTTTGGGCAGATAAACGTAGCGACTCGTGAGCCCGGCCTCGGTGACGATGTCGCGCGCCGCAAGCACATCCTGATCGATCCCGATATAGAAATCCATGACGATCTGCATGTCGATCGCGCCGTAGTTCCCGCACGAGGTCATGTCGGTCAAGAACTTGTTGTTCGGGATCGTGACGGTGCTGTCGTCCAAGGTCTGCAGCCGGACGGAACGAAGCCCAATCGCGGTGATGTCACCGTACTCTCCCCCAAACGCGACTCGGTCTCCGACTTGAAACGGCTGGTCGACCATGATCATGATGCCCGCGATGAAGGATGCGACGAGGTCACGCACCGCAAAGCCGACAGCGACCGCGGCCGTGCCACCGAGGAGCGTAAGCACCTTGTCGTTGAATCGAACGCTCAGCGTGATGACGGCGACGACCGTGACGATGTACACGAAGAACTGCACGATTGTGCCGATCCGCTGAAACAGCATTCGGCGCGTCGTGAACTGATCTCCCAGGTCCTCGACGAAGTTGCTCAAGAACCTCAGTGCGATCCAGACGCCGAGGATTACGAAGACCGAAGTCAGCACGCCCCCCCAGCGAATGGATTGGGTGATCTCCAGGATCGCGTCCTCGCCCGCGGGGTCCTGGGCCAGGACGAAGCTGGGAACTAGAACCAGCCCGCAGATGGCAACGAGCAAAGCAGTTGTTTTCCGTGAGCTCATGGCGGACACCTCAAATGAACAGAAGATGCTTTCTGCGAAGAATACCGGTGATCGCGCGGTACCAGGCGATGTCGACGTGGTAGAAACCGCCTCGGTCTTCGATGTACCCGCGCATCCAGGCGGCGCGCAAGGCATCGGCCACTTCTGCCGGGCTCAGGTCGGTGCATGCGATGACGTCTTTCTCGATCGCAAGCTCGAGCTGGACCACACTGCGAAGGACGAAATAGAAATTACTTGGAAGATCATCGAGCTGGGTCGCCGTTGGCCCTTGAAACAGGCGAACGTGAACGGTGTCATCAGGCGGTCTCCGGTATAGGGAAGCCCTCCACCAGTAGAGCGAAACCTCCGGATTGCCATCGGAGTAGTCCAGAAGAATGCGGTAGAAGTCACGCTTGGTGCGTTCTTCATCAGACATGGGCACGGTCTGAACTTGGCGAGGAACGACCAGCCGCTCGAAGCTGGGATCGATTCCCGCTTCGCGCGTGCGTTGCTCGATCAAAGCGGCGAGCTGTGGTTCCTCCCATGGTTTCAGGTCGACGATTTGATCGAACGCGGAACGGTCTCCGCGCGCTCTCCGAAGGTAGTGCCAGGCGGGCTTTCCAATCGCGATCAACCAACGGGTTTCGGGACTGACGAGGCGCATGAACCGAGTCAGGTGATCGAAATCTTCAAGGCCTCCGATCAAGGGGCGTACGAGCCGCTGAGCATCATCCACTGAGATGACTCGCGGGGCGCGCTGTCGAAGCGACTCGATAATCTGTTCCTCGGGCGATCCCTCCGGAAGCTCGAGCGCACGGGCAAACTGCGCCAAGAGCACCGGAAACCCGCCCGGTTGACACTGCACCGAGCAAAGGGCATCCGGTTCGAGGTCGCTGGTAACGCGCCCAAGAAAAGTCGTCTTGCCGAGTCCTCGTTCGCCCACGACTGCAATGACCGCGCGCTTGTCGGAGCGAACCAGTGCACGCATCGCGTGAACACGGTCGGACATGTACGAGGTGACGAGGCCGGCTGCCGTCGGAGGCCCCGATCCAAGGGCCTCCAAGAGCTCTGGAGGAAGCGGCTCCGTCCCACGCTCGGCCGGAATCGCAGTCGTGCTCTTCTGAACGCCGCGCCGCATTTGGTACGTCAAGAGCCGTCGCAGCGGCGCCAGCTCGCTGATTTTCCGTAGGAAGAAGCCGACGATACCTTCGATGAGAAGGTAGGCACCGCCGAGCACCGCAGCGGGATACATCAACACCGTGTGGTCGCGAGACGCCACCCACTGGAGAAATCGAGAGGCCGTACGGGCCTTCGCGCGCTCGAAGATGGTCTCCCTCCACCAGAAGACCAAAATCAAGCCAATGGGAATCGCGAGAAACCAGAACGTGCTGGCAACCCAGGCGTAGATCGCGCCCTTTCCCACCGCCGTCTGGGTCAGCGAAAGAATCAAGCCGACCACGACGACGCTCACGCCAACCAGTCGCAGCGAGCGGAAGCGAAGCTTGTCCAAGGACTCGGTCGAGAAGCCTTGCCGGCTTGCAGTGGCATCGATCAGCTGGACGACGAAGGCGCCGACCGCCAACCAGCGGATCACGATGTGAAGATACTTCGTGTCCGCGACCTGACCTGCTCGGGCGATGATTCGGGCCAGGATCGCGAAAAATAGCAGCCACTCCAGAGGCTTTCGGATTCTGCGCAGATACCAAGCAAACGTCGAAACGCCTCGGGTCACGAGGGTCTGCGGCCGCTTTTGCAGCCAAGTCCTTCGCATCTCTTCGAGCGTGGAGTCGGCCCGCTTCCACCACCAGCGGAAGCCCAAGATCAACAGGAAAAGCTGAAAGAATCCGGCGAGAGCAGGCCCGGGAGCGGATCGTAACTGCTCGTAGCGCTCGGTCGCTTCGCGCGGTAGGGAGAGCAAGTCGAATCGGGCTTCGAGGATGATCTGTTCAACCTCGCGCTTGACCTGCGCGATGCCCTCGGGTCCGAACCCCTCGAGGCTTTCGCGCCGGGCCTCACTGAGCATGTCGAGGAGACGCAACCGCGATTCGTTCATGATGACGATGGCGCGGCTGAGGGTTTGGGCGCGATCCCAGCGAAGCTTGGTCTCCTCGGCTTGCAGGATGGACGCCGCGCCGACGAGCTCGTTTTCGAGCTCGTCAAGGGAACCGTCGTCGATGTCGAGTGGTATTCTGTCGGAGTCCGCGGCCTGCAGAAGCGGGACGGCGCTCGGCTCGGATCGGACCGCGTCGAGGGCCGACCCCAAATTCTGACGTGCCTGCGTCAAATCGTGAACGAGCGCGTCGTAAAACCTGTCGGCCTCAGCGCCCCGGGACCGACCTTCGGGAACGGAGTCTTCGAGCTCGCGGACTTGACGGTTCCAAGCGAGCGCCGACTCGAGCGCGGCAGCGAGCTCGACCTGTTTCTCAGCGAGCTCATCCGTATACCGAGCCTGGCCCTCTTTCACACTCAACAGGCGAGCTCGTCGTTCCGCGATTAGCCGGCGCGTCTCGGTTTGCGCCAGATTTGCCTCCGCGAGCGCCCGCTCACGCGCTGCGGCGAGCGCTTGCTCCTCGGCGCTCGCCGCTTCGGCACTCGTTTCCTCGGCGCCAAGCGGCGACACCCCCGCATCCGGCTCGGCCGATTGGCCGCTCGCATGCGCTGCCAGGCACCCCACGATCAGGACGATCTGGATCGAAAATCGAAGTCCAAGGCTTGATTTGGGCATAGGCGACGAATTGCGAAAAGCGGACAGCCGCTACAAACACTTTCTTTGGGGAATCCGCAAGTAGTATGCTCTGCAATTCGTGGCCGCCATCATCACCGCTCTGATCGTCTTCGTCATCCTATTTCACCTCTGGGCGATGGTGCTGGAGATGTTTCTCTGGACCAAGCCCCTGGGACGAAAGACCTTCGGCCTCTCCAAAGAAGACGCCGAGTCGTCGAAGACCCTTGCCGCCAACCAGGGCCTCTACAATGGCTTCCTCGCAGCCGGGCTGGTGCTCAGCTTCCTCGTTCAGAATCCCAATACGGCTTTCACTCTGCAGGTATTCTTCCTCTCCTGCGTGGCACTTGCCGGGCTCTACGGAGGGGTCACCGCAAAGATGTCGATCCTCTTCATGCAAGGCCTCCCAGCCATGATCGCCCTCGGTTTGTTGCTGCTCGCCTGAGGGATGAACCGCGCAGGTCAGAAAGTGATCCGACAAGCGGCGTTGGTCGCCCTCTGCTGTCATTGCCTCGTGGCGGCAGCCGTTCCAGCACGAGCGGGCGCAGAGGAAGAGGAGGGCCGCAATGCACTCGAAGTTGGCTACACCCACACGTTTCAGCTTCTGCGAACGAGCCCGAGCGAAGCGGAAGCGGGCCGTAGCGAGAACCTCTGGGGCTTCGTGGTCGCGTACGAGCGCATTCTCATTCCGGATAGACTGGCGTTGGTCATCGCAAAGCCGTTTCACTTCACGCAAGACCGCTTCGATTCTCCACTGGACGTCTTCTTGAAGGTGACCTTTCCCAAGGGTCACTGGGATCCCTACGTCGGTGCAGGGGTCAGCGGCAACCTGCGATTGTTCAGCGGGGAGCTCGAACAAGAAGAGGGCAGACGGGTCGAGTACACCTTTGGCGTCGGCGCCATAGGGGGATGCACCTATCTTTTCACGCCTCACTGGGGCCTCTCGCTGGAGGTCGGCTACCTGTATTTCGTCAATGGCCTGACGCAACACGGGTTCATCGACGCGCTCTCCGGCGTCTGGACATTCTAGCGAACATTCGGACTGCTGCGGCTGGCATCGACTGTGATAGATCCAAGCGACGACCGAAATGACGATCGCTTTCGACGAATTCGAGCTCGATTCTGCAAAACGCGAGCTCCGCGTAGCGGGCAGAGTGCGCGTCCTGCAGCCTCGGGTGTTCGATCTCTTGCTCTATCTCGTTGAGAACCACGAGCGAGTCGTTCCGAAGCGTGAGCTTCTCGACACCCTCTGGCCCGATTCCATCGTGACCGAAAGCTCGATTCAGCGAGCGGTCAGCCTGGCGAGGAGCGCGCTAGGCGAGCGTGGCGCTGAGCTCATCCAAACGTTTCCGCGACAAGGATACCGGTTCATCGGCAGGATCCGCGTGTCGGACAAGCCGAACGCCAAACAGAGCCTCAAGCCTCGATACGCTCGAAGCGGCGACGTTCACATCGCGTACACGACATTGGGTGAAGGCGCGACGGATATCGTAATCGTGCTCGGCTGGATCCTTTCGGTGCGTGCGATGTTCAAGCATCCGAAGACGCGAGCGGCGATCGAAGCTCTCTCGGAAATCGGCCGAGTGATTCTCTTCGACAAGAGGGGCACAGGGCTCTCCGACCGAGTCAAGGAAGTCCCGATCCACGAGCAACGCATGGATGACCTTCGTGCGGTTCTCGACGCCTGTGGATCGAAACGAGCCATCGTCATCGGCTTTTCCGAAGGCGGAGCGCTGGCGATGTTGTACGCGGCCACGTATCCGAAACGCGTCCATGGATTGGTCCTCAGCGGCGCCTTCGCGCGTATGATTCGGACCCCAGACTATCCCTATGGATACACAGCTGAAGAAGTGGAAAAGCTCAAGAGCTACATACGAGGGGCCTGGGGAAAAGGCGCATCCTTGCGTGCGATCGCACCAAGCCAGCTCAGCGACCCGGATTTCGTCGACTGGGTGGCGTTCTCCGAACAGGAAGGCACGAGCCCTGGGAGCGCACTCGATCTACTCGAGATGAATACGCGCATTGATCTCCGCGCACTGCTGCCCACGATTCGAGTGCCGACGGTCGTCATGCAGGCCGCACAGGACGCGATGAGTCATCCGGGAAACGGGCCGTACCTAGCGGAAAACATCCCCAATGCGAAGTACATCGAGGCGCCGGGAGATGACCACGTCTTCTTCTTTGGCACCCAGCACGAAATCTCGAACGCCGTCCGCTGGATCCTCTCCCAGGAACCACGAGCGCTGGACGAAGAAAATCCATTCTTGAGCACTGCTCTCGTGGGTCATACGGCCGGTGCAATCGACGACGACGCGTGGCGCGCGCTGGTCGGGTCCTTTCGCGGCAGAGCCGTGCCGGGGAAGCTCTGGGCGTACTTCGACGGCCCG
>DASRZF010000399.1:0-2082 GCA_035686645.1 Polyangiales bacterium | reverse complement strand
CCACGCCGTCGAAGGCCTGAAGCGCGCGAATCGCACGGCGCACACTCACCGGGTTGCCAATCCGAATCGCGCTGGCTTCGGTGTCGCCCGCGGTCATCGGCTCGAACTTGTCCCAGCCCTGCTTGTATGCTCGGTAGAGCGGATTCGCCTTTTCCGCCTGCGCGAGGCAAATCCGCGGGCGCTTGGAGGTGAGCCCGAGGTCAAACATCATGTCGAAGCCCGCCGCGAGCGCCGCGACGTTGCCGAGATTACCGCCGGGGATGATCACCCAATCAGGAACCTTCCAATCGAACTGCTGCACGATCTCGATGGCGACCGTCTTCTGTCCTTCGAGGCGGAGCGAGTTCATGGAGTTCGCGAGATAGATCCCTTGCTCGGTGGTCAGCTTCTGGACGATCTCCATGCAACCGTCGAAGTCGGTATCGAGCGCACACACGAGGGCACCGTTCGCCAAGGGCTGCACCAGCTGAGCGGTCGTGACTTTCCCCTTCGGCAACAGAACGACGGAAGGGATCCCAGCCGATGCACAGTATGCAGCAAGCGCTGCCGAGGTGTCGCCCGTGGATGCGCACGCGATCGCGCGTATCGGCGTCCCATCTTCTATCATCTGTTTGACCGTGCTCACCAGAACCGTCATCCCGAGGTCCTTGAACGAACCCGTGTGACTGTTGCCGCAGTTCTTGATCCAAACCTCGTCGAGACCGAGCGTCTTGCCATAGCGCTCCGCCCAGAAGAGGTTCGTGCCACCCTCTGCGGTCGACACCACGTTCTCTTCGCGCAGGTTGGGCTGGACCCATTCCTTCTTACCCCAAACGCCGCTACCGTAGGGCCAGTCGCGCGTCATCCAGCGCTGATCGAACAACTTGATCCACGCCGAGCCGCTGCGGTCCTTCAAGGCCTGCATGTCGTGATGGACTTCGAGAAGCTCACCGCAGCTGGGGCACGAGTAGATGACCTGGTTGAGGGGGTAGGTGCCCGGACACCCGGCGACGCAACGAAATGAGGCGCTGTAACTCATGAGGGCATCAGTATAGGCGCTCCGTCAAGGAGCGCACATCGCCACTGGGGTCTCAGGCGCCGCTTTTGAGTTGCGGCTCAGGGATGAGGGAAAAGGCTGGTGCGCTGGGATGCCGCGCGAGCTCCTCGAGGTGCGCGACCATCGTCGGGTGCGCAGCGACGAGCGAATGAAAGCGGCGGGCCGACATCCGCAGCAAAAGGACATCAGTCGCCGCTTTCACGGTCAGAGGCGAGGGGGTTCGGGTCAGCATCGAATGTTGCCCGAGCGCGCGCCCGAGCTTGAGGCTACCCATTTCTGCGCCATTCGCGTCGATCGCCGTCAGTGCCCCGATCATGGGGATGTAGAGACCATCGGCTCTCTTTCCCGCCTTTAGTATCACCGTTCCCTGGTGTGCGCGCCGGACCTCGAACATGCCGGCGACCTTCAAACGAGTCTCGTCGTCGAAGCTGGCGAAGATCGGTGATGTCCGAACCAGGGTCGCGACCAGACGCCGGCCGAGCATCTCGAGCAAGATGTCTTCGAGCGCGGGGTGCTCTGCGACGAGTCGATCGAGTAAGAGCTTGCTGATCCTGAGGGCGCGCACCTTCGTGCGAGCGGTCGCGTCGCCTTCGTAGCAAACCCGATCGAGCAGGCAGGAGATGCCGACCACGTCGCCTTCCGATAGGACGATGGCGTCGACATCCGCAGTGCGGATCACCTGAACGCTTCCTTCTACGAGAGCAAAAAGGGCGTCGGCCGTTGTGCCTCTGTCGATGAGGTTCTGACCGGGTTCGAGATCGACCAGGCTCGACTCGCTGACGATCCTCGTGAGAACCGCCGCCGGAACTTCCGCGAACAGGGACATCGACGGAAGTTGCGCAAGGTACTCGGCGGAGGGGGTCTCGCTCGCATCTTCGCCCGAGGGCTCGGGGCGGTCTCGGAGCTCCGCGTCCGAAATGACGAGCTCGAGCGTGAGGTGTCGCGCCGTCGGGGGGGTTGAGAACCTCAGCGTGTCCCCTGTCGAGGGTCCGTGGTCGACCAGGGGCTCCGCGTCGACTGAGAGGCGCTTCGTTTGTGTGATCTCA
>DASRZF010000398.1:0-4870 GCA_035686645.1 Polyangiales bacterium | reverse complement strand
GCCCGTTTGTCCTCTTTCGGCGGGGCTTCCATGACGCGAAACGCCTGATCGACGCTGAGGAACCGCGGCAAGGTCTTCGCGATCTTGGGCGATCGCAAGCCGGCAGCCGGATTCTGATTCACCATCTGCCGCTTGAGCAGGAACTTGAAGAACGAGCGGATTGCGCTCACCTTCTTCTTCATCGTGCTCGCCTGATTCGAACGGAACAAGCTCGACAGAAAGCCCCTCAGCGCAACGATGTCGAGCTCGCGCGCGTCGGGCGTGAAGCCCTGATCGAGCACGTAGTCGCGAAAGCTGCGTAGGTCGCGAATGTACGTTTCGACCGTGCGCGCCGAGCTTCGCCGCTCATCCGCTAGGTACAGAGCGAAGGCGTCGATCTGCTGTTCGAGCGGATCCGTCGAGGGCATCGTTCGACTCTACCACGCTCGAAAGCCAGACCCCGAGATCCTGCAAGGCGCGCTCTGACTGCGCGTCTCGACGCGCCCGCTTGCCCAGTCGTGGTTCTCCGACCGTAGGCACCATGCTGAACATCACGTTGGACGGTTGAAAATCGTCGTTCGGCTCCCTGAGATGCCCGATCATGCCTCCGAGCATCGTGGTCCCCGGAGGAAACGAAAAGACCCGCCCGCGCAGCTCGTGCGCCAGCTTGATACCGAGCAGCATCCCGCAGGCGGCGCTCTCCACGTAACCCTCGACGCCACTGATCTGACCCGCGAGGTAGACTCCGGGGCGCGAACGGAGCGACAAGTCATCGTCGAGCACGACCGGCGAGTTGACGAAAGTGTTCCTGTGCACGCTGCCGAGTCTCTCGAACTCCGCGTTCTCGAGCCCGGGGATCATGCGAAACACGCGCTTCTGCTCGGGCCAGGTCATTCGCGTTTGAAAGCCGACCATGTTGAACGCCGTGCCCGCCTCGTCTTCTTGTCGCAGCTGAACGACGGCCTTGGGCCAGCGTCCAGTGCGCGGGTCGGTGAGCCCGACTGGCTTCATGCAGCCGAACGACAGGGTCTTGGGTCCTCGCGCAGCCATCACCTCGACGGGGAGACAGCCTTCGAAGTAGCGGACCTTCTCGAAATCACGTGGGGTCACCTTCTCCGCGTCGAGCAGCGCCTGCACGAAGGCCTCGTACTCATCCTGATTGAGTGGGCAGTTCACGTAGGCGTCATCCCCTCCCTTGTCGTAGCGGGATGCCCGGAAGGCGCGCTCGAAGTTGATCGAGTCGGCCGACACGATCGGCGCGATCGCATCGTAGTAGGCGAGGTGCTCGGCGCCGACCGCAGCGGCGATGTCATCCGCAAGCCCCCCAGATGTGAGCGGCCCGGTCGCGATGACGACCGGTCTCTCTTCGGGAATCCGATCGACGACTTCATGAACCACTTCAATAAGTGGATGGGTTTCCACGCGCCGCGTGATCTCAGCACTGAACTGGTCGCGGTCGACGGCAAACGCTCCGCCCGCCGGCACTCGGTGAAGCTCTCCGACCTCCATTACGAGGGAGCCGCAGCGGCGCATCTCTTCCTTGAGCAGCCCGACCGCGTTGTGCAATGCCGCGCCGCGAAACGAGTTCGAGCAGACGAGCTCCGCCATTTGATCGGAGTGCTGTGCGGGCGTGCGCGACGAAGGCTTCTGCTCGATCAAACGCACGTGCCCGCCGCGTTGCGCCAATTGCCAGGCACACTCGGTGCCCGCTAGGCCAGCGCCAATGACGACCACATCAGCCACGATGAACCTCAGCCCGTGGCCGAATCTGCCGCAGGCGAGACCTCTTCGGACTCACCGTCATCGGCGAGCTCGGACGGATCGTAAGGGCGCTCGAAGTCGCATGTCTCGTTCGCGCACTTGAGCTTGGGGTTCTTCTTGCCACCCATCGCGACCAGGAAGTCGCTGCCGCAGTTCGGGCATTTCATTCCGATGGGCTTCTGCCAAACGCGAAAGTCGCAGGGCTCTTCGGAGCGGTAGTTGGTACAGCCGTAGAACGGACGTCCCCTACCCTTGGGCTTGATCGGCACGATGTCGCCCGTCTTGCACTTCGGGCACTTGAAACCGAGGGGCACGGCGCGAGTGTGCTTGCACTCAGGGTAGCGTGAGCATCCTAGGAACCAGCCGTTGCGGCCCCAGCGCTTCGACATCTTCGCGCCGCACTCGTGACAATCGTACTCCGTCAGCTCCGGCTCTTTGGGTGCCTCGATCTCGCCATCCGGACCGATGTTGAGGGTGTAGCGGCACTCCGGGTACTTCGTGCAACCGATGAACGGCCCGTTGCGGCCCCAGCGGCGCACCAGTGGGTCGCCGGACTCGGGGCAGTTCTCGCCGATCTCGACGGGGTCGGGCCACCACTTGCCCTTCTGCTCGACAGCATGCGCAATCTGCGCCTGGAGCCGATCGTGGAACGGTTGAAGCACATCGAGACGCTTCGCGCGCGCATCACCGACGGCGTCGAGGTCCTCTTCGAGCTTCCGGGTGAAACCGATGTCTGCGAGGTCGAAGTTGTCGGCGACCAGCTTCTCGATGACCAAGGTTCCGAGGGGCGTCGGCACGAGCTTGTTTCCGTCCTTTTCGACGTACGCGCGCTGCTCGACCTTGCTGATGATCTCGGCGTAGGTGCTCGGACGGCCGATGCCTTCTTCTTCGAGCTTCTTGACCAGCGTCGCCTCGGTGAAAAGAGGCGGTGGCTCGGTCGTCTTGTGGTGCCCTTCGACGCCTGGCGGAATCACGATCTGAAGCGCTTCGCCTTCGCGGAGCTCCGGCAGGCTATCGTCGTCGTCGGTGCGGTCTTCGGGGCTCGGTTCTTCACCGGCGAGCGGTTCGGTCGTCGCTCCATACACGGCGCGCCATCCGGGCACCTTGAGCACGCTTCCACTGGCCCGAAGCCCGTAGACGCGTCCCTCCCTGCTGGCTTCGATCTCGACTCCCGTCTGATCGAAGACCGCCGGCGTCATTTGCGAGGCGACAAAGCGATCCCAGATGAGCTTGTAGAGCCTGCGTTGCGGATCGTTGAGGTATTTGCTCACGGCCTCGGGCGGAAGGTCGAGCCGCGTCGGACGAATCGCCTCGTGGGCGTCCTGAACGTTTTGCTTCTTGGTCTTGAAGAAGTTCGGCTTCTCCGGAACCGAATCCTTTCCGTACTTCTTCGCGACGTATGCACGGCATTCGTCTACCGCATCGGGTGAAAGCCGGACGCTATCGGTACGCATGTAGGTGATGAGACCCACCGTCTCCGAGTTCTTTCCGCGCCCGAGGGTCATGCCTTCATAGAGCTGCTGCGCGATCCGCATGGTGCGCTTGGGCGGCATGCTCAATCGGTTCGCTGCGTCCTGCTGAAGCTTCGAGGTCGTGTACGGAGCGGGTGCTTTACGCGACGCCTTTCGCTTGCTGATCTCTTTGACGAGGTAGTCGGCCGCTTTGAGGTCCGAGACATAGCGCGCCGAGTCCTTCTCGTTGAGAACCGCGACGCGCGAGCCGACCTTTTCGAGCTTCTTACCGTCGACGCTCTGAAGGCTTGCCATGAACGAATGCGGTTTCTCTCCCTTTAGCCGAGCATCGACGATCCAGTAATCCACGGGAACGAACGCGTCGCGCTCGTGTTGGCGGTCGACGATGATGCGAAGGGCCGGGGTCTGGACGCGACCCGCCGAGAGCCCGAAGGCTAGTTTCTTCCACAAGAGGCTCGAAAGCGGATACCCGCCGATCCTATCGAGCACGCGACGTGTGCGCTGCGCTTCGTAGAGGTTCGAGTCGAGGTCGCGAGGCGCGTCGAGACCCTTTTTCACGCCGCGCTTGGTGATTTCCTCGAAGAGGACGCGTTTGATCTCCGCGTCCTTGTTGGCCGTCTGGGCCACTTCCATCAGGTGGTACGCGATCGCTTCGCCTTCGCGGTCCGGGTCGGTGGCGAGCAGGACCTTGTCGGCTTTCTTGGCTGCGGCCCGAATCGCTTTGACGACCTCGGGCTTTCCCTTTTCCTCGAGGAGCTCGTAGGTCTCCTGGAACCCATTGTCGATGTCGACGCCTCCCTTCTTGGGGAGGTCCTTGATGTGGCCTTTGGACGCAAGAACCTCGTAGCCCGCACCGACGTACTTCTTGATGGTCTTCGCCTTGGCAGGGGACTCCACGATGAGGAGGGTTTTGGACATCGATCTCCTTTAGTAAGGCTTGCGGCCTCTTCGGCAACTTTGGTACCGACCCCCAGGCTTCTCTGCGATCAGACCGCGAACGAGGAGCCGCAGAATAGACCGCTGTACCTCAAACGCCGGAATTCCGGTGCGTTGGCAAAGGTCCTCCGCATGGCGCGCGCGGCCTCCCAAGGAGGCGAGGATCGTTTGCTCGGCTTGTGTCAAAGTATTGAAATCGTGGGATTTTTCTTTTTGGACGCGGGGCCGGGCTTCTTGCCTGCCCCGCTCTGGTGCCGCTTCCGATAGGACATCGCCGGGACGCGCGCAAATCCTCGCGCCCTTCGAGAGCAGCTGAAGGTTGCCCGATCCCCTCGAATCCCAAGGGGAAGCGGGCACTGCAAAAACCGCCCGCCCGAGACGCTGGGCGATGCGCGCGGTCGACAAGGCGCCGGACCGAGCGGGGGCCTGGACCACGACGGTCGAGCGCCCGAGGGCTGCGATGAGCCGGTTTCTCGTCAAGAAGCGCCCGGGCTGGGGAGCGGCGCCGTCCTCTGCCTCCGTCAGCAAACAGCCAGCCTCGATCGCCCGTTCGAAGAGGTCCCGATTGGCCGGCGGATACGGCTCGTCGAGCCCAGTCGGAAGGACGACCAAGGTACTTCCTCCTCCATCGATCGCGCCTTCGTGCGCCGCCCGGTCCACGCCGATCGCACCACCCGAAACGACCACGACCCCGCGGAGCGCCGCCTCTCGCCCGAGCGCGT
>DASRZF010000397.1:0-16311 GCA_035686645.1 Polyangiales bacterium | reverse complement strand
CGCGGGCACTGGCACTGGCGCTGGCACCTGGGGTCGGGCTCAGGCCATTGCGTTCAGCGACCAGTCGTAGCGGTGATAGTCGAGCGCGTACCCTGCGTCGAAAGCGGCTTGTAATGCCTCGTGCTGCGCACCTCGTGCGTGCGCGAGTAAGAACACCAGCACGCCCGCACGTCTTCCGAAGTCACTCTCATAGTAACGAAACGTGATCGGCATGCGCACCACACGGCTCCTGTCGTCGACCTCGACGTCGGAAGCCACATAGTTTAGCGCAGCAAGATCGAGCTGCCCCTCGAGCTTCGAAGCCTCGTAGAAGGCGACGGGAGGACAGCTGGTCGACGCGCAAACCAGGGCCGCGTGTATGCGAGGATCGATGCGCGAAGGGCAAAGAGCCAACCTGGGATCGTCATCGTCGAACAGGCACGCCTTCGTCGCAGGGTGCGGAGAGTTTCGCCGCAACACGCCGTTCTCGATCTCGTCGAGAGTGAGGACATAGTCACCCACTCGATAAGCCACTACACCGAAGAACGACGGAATCTCCATGACGGACTCACGGATGCCGAGTGCCAGAACGCCATGAATGGCGAGAACGTTGTAGAGGTTGATCCAAAACGCGATCCGTGTGTCATCGTCGGACATCTCCGCGGGATCAACCGAGTGAAGCAACCCGCTGGTTCTCGCCAGCTCGGCGTAGGTCGCGGAGCCTCGAAGCTTGGCGTAGTCGACTTGGCCGCGTTCATCGAGCGCCTCTTGCTTGAGCTGGTTACGCAGCTTCCGCAGCGATTCGGCTACCTCGCTTGCCGATGCCTCCGAGGCGGCACCGGTACCGTCGTTCAAAACCTTGCGCGCGAGCCATTGATTTGGGACCAAGGCACGGGCCAGCTCGACCGGACTGCGCGCTCGCCGGAGGATGTCGCCCGCATCGCGTATGTTCCGAACCCAGGACCTGGTCATCTCAGAGGAGGGTACGGCGCAATCCCGGTTTCGTCACTCCAAGACGGAGCCGGGCAGGCGCACGAAGGCGCCTGGCGACGTCTCGACGGGGCGAACCGTGATGAGCCGGTTGCTCGAATTCTCGCCTGCTGACGGGTGCCGCGCCGTGATCCAGATCGCCCCTGCAGGGACGCCTCGTAGAACGAATCGCCCGCGTGCGTCGCTCCGAGCCGCTAGATCCCATCGCGGAGGATCTCCCCAGGCGACCTCGGCGTTCGGCACCGGCTCGCTTCGGGCGTCCAGCACTTCACCTTCGATGCTTCCACCCGGTTGGAGCCGGACCGTGTCGAGCTCCTGTGGACGGTCGACGTACTGAGGGGGCTCCAGAACCACACGGCGACGTTGTGATTCGTAGTCCGCGTGCGAGAAGGATACCTCGTAAGTTCCCGTTGGTAGCTGGCGAAACACGAAGGTCCCGTCGCTCCGGCTGCGGGTGCTCGGGTCGATCGGGCCATCGAGCGTGACCAGGACACCTCCGAGCCCGTCTCTCGTCCAGCTATCGCGGACCTCGCCGAGGAGGGTTACGCCCGTGGACATGACGACGCGAACGTCGTCGATGCGTTCGATATCGGCCAGTCGCGTCGGACCGTAGGCCGGGTGCTCGGCACTCAGCTCGAAGGGGGGAGCCGGAAGGGCAGGCACGGAGAACATGCCATCTGCGTCGGATTTCGCGTTCCGCCGGACCGGGGTTTCCGCTCGGCTCGACGAAACGCTGAGCAGTGCGCCGCCGACACCAAATCCGCGCTCGTCGACGACCCGTCCGCGCAACGTGTAGAGCGTGCTCGGAAGTGCGAGCTCGACAGTCACGTGCGGTCGTTCTTCGATTGAGATCGAGGCGCGAACCGGCGGCAAATCATAGGGCAATGCCGTGACGCTCAACTCGCCGCTCAGACCGCGAAAGGAAAAGGAGCCATCGGATGCTGTAACCGACATTTGCGGTAGGCGCTCGCCGGCCACGCGAAGCTCGACTGGGATTCCTTCGAGTCCATCGCCTCGCTCGTCGACCACGCGGCCGGCGAGCTCCGCTCCCGCACGCATCCGCAGCGTGACGTCCGAGCGTGTCGCGCCGGGTTTCAGACGAATGGGTTCGGACTCCGCAGAGGAGAACTCGTCGTGACTGGCAGCAAGCGTGTACGGGCCCGGCCGAAGATTGCCGAGGCGAAAGCTGCCATCCCGATTCGATTCGACTTGGCGAATGAACGCCAGAGCTTCGCTCGCGGCTGCAGAGATCGGCGGAACGGGCCCGGCAGTGACCTTGAGCGAATCGGCACCCGAAGGCGGAGTGTCGCGCAGCTCATCTTCTCCGAAAGCCCGAACTAGCGCGCCTTCGATGGGGCGGCCGCGCTCGTCGACGACGTGGCCTTCGATCGCCGATGCCCGCTCGAGACGCACTGTGAGAGACGGCTCCGCGGCCGCGTGGCGCAGAGGTCCAGCCGCCACGTATCCGTCCGCCTCCACGTAGAGGCTCAGCTCATCGCCGACGATTCCCGGCAACTCGAATCCGCCATTGGCGTCGCTTCGACCTTGGCGCGTGTGCAATCCGAGGACCGCGGACCTGACGGTCACTTCGGCGTTCGGGATCGCTCGTCCATCGAAGACGTCGATGACCGTGCCCAGTAGCGTCCATCCTTTCGCCAGCTGAATCGCGAATGCGCGGCGGGCGCCGGCGTCGAGAATGAGCCCTTCGATCTCGGGGGCGACCAGCGACCCTTTCGACGCGCGAAGCTCGTAGATCCCGGTCGGGATCTCAGGCCAGAAGAAGCGCCCGTCGGTACCGCTTCGTACCGAGCGCGCCGGCCAGAACCCGCTGCCTGCCAAGGAGACGGTTGCCCCAGCGAGCGGGCGGCCGGTCTCGTCGTAGATTCGCCCCGCCAAGGTGGCGAAGCCCACGTCGAGCTCCGAAGAGGGAAACACAGATGGCTGGGCCGCGAGCCCAGGCCCTGAGGCGATCTCCGTCTTTCGGCCATATGTGCCCGGAATTACGAAAGTCGCGAGGACCAAAAGCCCCGTGATTGCGCCCGCCGCTCGCATCTCGCTTGGTTTTATCTTCGATTGGGGCTGGGGGCGAGGTCGCATTGTTGCGGTACCTCGGCACCGGTGCTACATCGCGGCTCCCTGAAGATTCGGAAACCGACCATGGCACAGACATGTGATTTCTGCGGTAAGAACCGCCACAAAGCTCACAAGGTGAGCCACTCGAACATCAAGACCCGGAAGTGGCAGCAGCCCAATCTGCAGTCGATTCGGGCGCTGGTCGACGGCGAGATGCGCCGCGTTTCGGCCTGCACGCGCTGCATTCGTTCGGGTAAGGTTGTCAAGGCCGCCTAGACGTCCACGGGCCCCGCTTCCACCGGGTTGTGATCCGGCTTCGATCATCCTCACCTTTCCCGTTGCACCCGAGCACGCCGGGCAGCGCCTCGATCGATTCATCCAGCACCGAATCCCGAGGCTCTCCAGGACGCGCGCTCAAGAGGTCGTCCGGGCCTGTGCATATCGAGCCGATGGCAGCCGCCGCCGCGCGAGCGAGCGCGTTCGGACCGGCGAGCTCGTGGTGCTCGTTCGACCCCCATTCGAAGAGCCCAACGTTCCGCTCTTCTTCGACGTGCTTTACGAGGACGATGACGTTCTAGCGCTCGACAAACCTGCGGGCCTACCGGTTCATCCGTCGGCCACCTACCACAAGAACACGCTCACCTATTTGCTCAGACAGCGATTCGGAGAGAATGCGCCACAGATTGCGCATCGCCTCGATCGCGAGACCAGTGGGCTTCTGCTTTGCGGACGCACGCGCGCTGCGGAGCGCGATCTGAAGAACAGCTTTGAAAACCGTCGCGTTCGCAAACGCTATCTGGCGATCGTGCGTGGCGTCATGCCCGAGGATGAGGGTAAAATCGAGCTTCCGATCGACCGTGCGCGGGAAGGCCTTCACATCTTGATGGAGGTCACTCCTGAAGGAGAGGGGTATCCCTCGCTCACGCGCTATCGAGTGGTTGCGCGCAAGGAAGACGCCACGCTGGTCGCGCTTACCCCTCAGAGTGGCCGACAACACCAGCTTCGCGTCCATTTGAGCGCACTCGGCTTCCCAATCATTGGCGACAAGCTTTACGGTCCGGAGGGCTCCGAACCCTTCCTGGACTACATCGAAACCGGGATGACCGACGCTCTCAGGCGCCGGCTGGGCCACGATCGGCACGCTCTCCACGCTTACGAGCTCGAGTTCATGCACCCTGCGCAAGGCGAACCAATGACACTGACGGCGCCGTTTGCTCCCGATTTGGTCCGCCTCTGGGGCGAGTCTCTGGACCCGTCGGCATTCGCCTCCGCTTCGGCGTGCTAAGCTCCAACCCGTGCGTGCGCTGATTGCAGCCATCGCTTGCTGGGGAATCGGATGTGCGGGGGCCACATCCAACGTGCCGGCGAGCGACTTTCGACCCTCGGACGCCTCTCTTTTCGATCAGGCCGTAGATCGCGTTGCCACACCCGTCACCGTCGACGGAGACCTTAGCGGTGTGTTCGAGCATCGTGTGGTCCGCTCCGACTTCATCGCAGTCGTTCGAGTGGCGTCCCTCAGCTCAGATTGGGTCAAGCGCCAGTCGGCTTATCGCTTGACGGTCAAGATCAAGGAACGACTCAAGGGAAGCTCGCCGAAGGAGCTCGTCCTGATCGTCCACGACGACGAACCGGGTTACGAGAGCGTAAAGTCCAACGAGGATCGGCTGCTTCGCGATTCGTTCGTCGCATTCCTCAAGTGGGAGAACCAGGCTGGGGCCTCGGAGAGGATCGTGCATTGGCACCTCTCGCCAAATTCGGACGCAGTGCGCGAAAAGATCGACTACCTACTTGGCCGGCCGGCGAGCGACCCCAACGCCACGGTCGAGCCAGATCGACCCTAGAATGGACTTCGACGTAACCAGCGCCTACGTCGTACACTAAGCCAGGAGTGATGCAGATGCGTATCCAAACCTCATTGACCGCCTTGTCCTTGCTCATCACGCTGAGCGCGTGCGAACGAGGAGCGCCGGCTCCGAAAGCCACCGGGCACGACCACTCCCGGCACAATCACGATCATCCGCTCAGCGATCTGCCCGCAGAGGCCCCGAAGCCTGACGAGCCCGCAGGTCCCAGCGTCGAAACCGGCTCCTTTCTCCTTGCTGTGACCCAGGCCGGGCCCGGCTATTCCATTGGCAAGACTGGGGAGGTGGAGATCGCTCTCGAGGGACGTGGCGACTGGCACGTCAATCAGGAGTACCCAATCCGCGTAGACCTGAAGGCTGGGTCCGGGGTCGCGCTCCAGAAGACGGAGTTGCTCAAGGAGGACGCAAAGGAGTTCGGCGAGGAAAAGGTCCGGTTTCTAGCTGGGGTCCAACCTTCCACAGCCGGCGAGCACGAGCTGACTTGCGACGTTTCCTTTGCCATGTGCACCGAAGAAAACTGTATCCTCGAGAAGCGAACGGTCGCAATGCAACTCAGGGTGGAATGAGATGAGCGAGGGGGGACTCAAGACCGCGTTGGAGACGATTCGTGGGGAAGTCAAAGCGCGGTTCGAGGCCCAGAAACGAGTGCTCTCCTACGGGGAGTACCTCGAGCTCGTTCAAGACAATCCGCGGCGCTACACGCGGGATGCAGGCCGCTATCTCAAAGACTGCATGGATTTCTTTGGCTCGTACGATGTGGAGCGGCCAACGGGCGCGTTCAAGCGCTGGAAGCTTTTCGATCTCGAGTTCGGGCGCCACAACAGCGGTCATCAGGCCGAGCTGAAGCTTCGCGATCGTCTGGCGGGTCACGAGGCGACGCAGCAGGCGTTCTATCGGATTCTCGATGGATTCGAGCGAGAAGGCCGAGCGAATCGCCTGGTGCTTCTTCACGGACCGAACGGAAGCGCGAAGTCGACCTTTGCGGCATGTTTGATGCGAGGGCTCGAGGCGTACTCGGACACAGATGCGGGGGCGCTCTATCGATTCTCATGGATCTTCCCACGTGCACATGAGGGCGCCGGCATCGGCTTCGCAACCTCCTCCGATGGCTTGGGTAAGGGCGACACCTTTGCGCACCTGCCTGACGACCGGATCATCGCCAAGCTCCAAAGCTCGGTGCGGGAACACCCTCTACTCTTGCTGCCGCGCGACGTCCGGCAGCGCTTGATCTCAAACATCTACGAATCGGCAGGTCTATCCGAGGCCGCGCCCGACTGGGTCTGGACTGGTCAGCTCGGCCGCAAGAACCAACAGATCTTCCAAGCGCTGCTCACGGCCTACCGTGGAGATCTCCAACAGGTCCTCGCGCACATACAGGTCGAGCGTTTCTACATCTCACGGCGCTATCGCGTAGGTGCCGTGACCATCGGCCCGCAGATGTCCGTCGATGCTTCGGAACGGCAGATCACCGCAGACCGCTCCATCGATTCCTTGCCTGCATCACTGAGTGCGCTGACCTTGTTCGAACCATACGGCGAGCTGGTCGATGCCTCCGGGGGCATCGTCGAGTTCAGCGACTTGCTGAAACGACCCCTAGAGGCTTGGAAGTACTTGTTGCTCGCGATCGAAACGGGCGAGGTTTCGTTGCAGATGTCTAACCTGCCCATCAACGCGGTGATGGTCGCAAGCTCCAACGAGCTTCACCTGAGCGCCTTCCGGCAGCATCCGGAGTACAACTCTTTTCGCGGACGCATCGTACGCATTCGCATGTCGTATCTGCTCGACGTGCACAGCGAACGGGAAATCTACGATGGTCAGATCGTGCCACAAATCCCAAAGCATGTTGCGCCGCACACCACCTACGTCGCGGCTCTCTGGGCGGTGCTCACGCGCCTACGTCGGCCCGACGCTTCTCTATTCAGCGACAGCGAGCTCGGCACTATCGCGGCATCTCTCTCGCCGCTCGAAAAGGCTGATCTTCTAGCGGATGGGGTCGTCCCTGCGCGACTCGAGTCGGACCAGGCCAAGATCCTCGCCGCCGGTATCGCAGAAGTCGAACAACAAGGCGCCAACTCCTCTGACTACGAGGGAATCAATGGCGCTTCGCCTCGCGAAATTCGAATGCTTCTTCTCGATTCCGCGGCCAACTTCGACGAGCCATGCGTCTCGCCTGCGACGTTCTTGAATCGGCTTGCCGAATTTTGCGCGCGCGACGACTACGATTTTCTCAAGGAGCAGTCGGACGGGCTCTATCGCGACCATCGAGCATTCGTGGACGTAGTGAAAGAGCGCTGGCTCGATATCATAGAGAGCGAGCTCCGTGCCGCCAGCGGTCTGATCGACGAACAGAGCCATCTCGGTTTGTTCGATCGTTATGTGACGCAGGTTTCGAACTGGGTGAAGAAAGAGCGTGTGTTCAATCCGCTCACTGGAAAAGACGAAGAACCAGACTTGGATCTGATGAAGAGCGTCGAAGAGAATCTCGGCGCAGACGATCCTCAGACGTTTCGGAACGAGCTGCTCAGCTCGATCGCCGCCTGGGCCATCGATCATCCGGAGCAGGAGGTGGACTACGAGTCGCTCTTCCCACGCTACATCGAGCAAGTGCGCCAGGCCTATTTCGGCGAGCGCCGCGATCAGATCGGCGAGATCGGGCGTGCCATCGTTTCAGTGCTCGAAGACGACGATGCCATCGAGGCCGTTCTCCGAGAGTCCGCGCAACAGGCGCTGCAGGTCTTGGTCGGCGTCTACGGATACGAGCGCTCGAGCGCAAAGGTCGCACTCGGAGCTCTGATCGACGCGCGATACCACCACTGACGCGGCGGGCCGCAAGCCTCGCCCGGTCTTTCGGCAGCGACCCCCGGCTAGACGAGAAATTTTCCGCTTCGAAGGCGCTGCGCTTCCATCTTTTCGAGCTCCCGCGCCCCAGAGATCACGATTTCGGAGCTCGGCACGAAATCGAGGCTCTCATCGAGCCGCTCGTACGGGACTGAGTTCAGGATTAGCTTGAGGGCGTTCAACCGGGCCGCATGCTTGTCGTTCGAGCGAATGATTTTCCAAGGGGCATGCGTCGTGTGCGTACGCTTGAGCATTTCGTATTTGACGTTGGTGAAATCGTCCCAGCGCTCCTGGGCCTGCACATCGACCTCACTCAGTTTCCATTGGCGAAGCGGGTCCGCTTTGCGACGTTCGAAACGACGATTCTGCTCGTCCTTCGTCACGCTGAAGTAGAGCTTGATCAAGACGGTGCCTTGGCGGACGAGGTCTTTTTCGAAGCCAGTGACCCCGCGCATGAAGTTTTTGTATTCTCTATCGGTGCAGAATCCGAAGACCGGCTCGACCATGGCGCGGTTGTACCAACTTCGGTCGAACAGAACGACTTCGCCAGCGCGGGGAAAGTGTTGGACGTACTTCTGGAAGAACCACTCCGTCCGCTCCCGCTCGGTAGGTTTCCCGAGAGCGACGACGCGGTAGTGCTTCTCGTTCATGTATCGCGTCACTCGACGGATGGTCCCGCCCTTGCCGGCAGCATCGCGCCCTTCGAACAAGATGATCATGCGCGTGCCGCTCTCTTCGAGGTACCGCTGCATCTTGATCAGCTCGGCTTGATAGGGCCTGAGGCTCTGCTCCTCTAGATACCGGCGCAACGCCTTCTTCCTCATGGCTTCTGCGGTCCGCGCGTCCGTCTGGGGTCCGGAGGGCTCCTCGAGTGCATCGACCTCCTGCTTCAGCTCAGCGGCCAGCTCAGCGCGCCTCGCGTTCGCCTCCCGAGCAATCGTTGCGTCGCCGTCACCAGGCCGTTGGCCGTCGGTATCTTGGTAAGTCTTTTCGTCGTCCATCGTCATCCTGTCTGTCAGGGCGCTAGGGCCATTGGGCTTCCTCGGAAACGTCCGCAGGCCATCTGCCGGTTTTCCGGGCGAGACAGGTTGGGCCGCCGCGGGGACGCCCTGAAAATAGCAGCCTCGTCCACCGAACGGGTAGTCGTACGTCCCGTACTTCCATCGATAGCCGTGTCCAAATGGGGCCACGAGATCCCGGAGATCTGATTCGGAGTAGATACGGAGGGTGCTGATGATCGCATCCCACGCGCCCGCGGCGAGGGCGATGGGCGTGAGCCAGGTCCAGGCAGCTTTGGCGAGTCGATTGCGGGGCGAGAGCAAGGGCGTGGCGAGAAGGGCGGGGATGCCGATTGGAATCATCGGAAACGCACCTCGCGGATCACGCTCGAACGATTCCGAAATCAGGATGGACGCTTCCTGTTCAACCGCGTCACGGAGGATGGCACCCGCCATTTCGGGTTGAAAGTGATGAAACGCGTTGACCATCACGCGCGCGCGACCTCGGGAAATCGATGCGGGGATTCGCGTCGCATCGACGGGGTCCTCGATGAAGTCGATGCTTCGTGGTCGTCGACGTGTAGCTTCGGTCCACAGGGGCACACGCGGGTAGAGATCGGTCATCAGGTATCGTGGAGCATCGAGGCCCAGCCGTTCCGCTTCCTGGCTCAGGATCAGCGCAGGGCCGCCCGCCCCAGCGCAGAGATCGAGGACCTCAGTCGTGCCTGCCGCCGAGAGGAACTCGTCGATCACCGGTGCGAGCGGTGCCAGAAAACCGCCCCAGTCCAGCGAACGGCTGAGCGTTTCGACGATGGTGTCGCGCAAGCTCTCGGGAACCCAGTCGCGGTCGTTGAACTCGAAGAGTTGTGCTCGGGGAAGGATGGGCATGAGAGAATGGCTCCGATTCACACGTTGCGCCCAAGACGTCGTTGATCTCGCCGCGCAGCCGCCTGCGCCGCGAGCTGCCTGTCCTCTTCGCTTGCAGCCAGGAGCGGGGGGACAGGGCAGGGCTGCCCGTCCTCTCCGAGGTTGACGAAGGTCGCTCGCGCATCGGCGCAGAGCGTTCTTTGACTCGTCCGTCCATGCTCGCGCTCTACTCGGACGCCGATCTCCATCGAGCTGGTAAAGGCCCCATTGAGGCGCGCGGTCAAGCGCACGACGTCCCCGACCTTGATCGGCGCCCTGAATTCGAGCGCGTCGACTCGGGCGGTCACGCAGACGTTTCCGCAATGCCGCTTGGCCGCGATCGAGCTGCAGATGTCGATCCAGCTCATGATGACCCCGCCGAACGCGGTACCGATTGCATTCGTATGCTGCGGCAAAACGAGCTCCGTCATCTCCGTGAACGACTCCGAAGGGTGTTTCGCATTCATGGGCTGAGCATAGGGTGTGCCGAAGCCGGATTAAAGGCATAATCGAATCGTGCAGCAGCTATTTACACGCGACGAGTCCCGCGATGTGGATCGCGGAGCGATGGACGAGCTAGGAGTCGCCAGCCTAGTGCTGATGGAGAACGCTGGACGTGGCGCCACCGATCTCATCTGCCGGTCGTTCGGAGATCGCCTGGGACGTGTCGTACTGATCGGCGGACCCGGTCAAAACGGAGGCGATGCCTGGGTCGTGGCCCGGCGTCTCTCACTGCTCGGACATGAGCCGCTCGCCGTCTTGCTGGGGGATGCATCGAGGTTGCGGGGCGACGCACGTGCGAACTGGGCGTTGCTGGGGAAGCTCGGGGTCGAGAGCCTAGAAGTCGCACCCGAGAATGCCGAGTCGATCGAAGGCACCTTGGCGGATGCGACGTTGATCGTCGATGGACTTTTCGGCACCGGGCTCGATCGACCGGTCACCGGCGGCTACGCCGACGCGATCCTTGCGATGAATCGCGCATCGGCACCGCTGGTCGCGTTGGACCTTCCAAGTGGTCTCGATGCAGACACCGGGGCGATTCTCGGCGTCGCGGCGCAGGCGGCGCTGACGGTCACGTTCGCCGCGCAGAAGCGTGGCCTCCATCAATACCCCGGTGTGCAACACGCTGGCGAAGTCCGAGTCGCAGACATCGGCATTCGGGTCATCCAGGCACCGGCAGCGAGTTTGTGGACCGGCGATGATCTCCCGGCGCTGATCGCTCGACGCGCTCCCGATGCACACAAGGGCACCAACGGTCACCTGCTGGTGATCGGGGGCGCCCCGGGAAAAACAGGCGCGGCACTGCTTGCGGGTCGCGCCGCGTTTCGCGCCGGAGCAGGTCTTGTCACGATCGGTGCCCGCGCCGATTCACGAGCGGCGCTCGAAGAGAAGGTGATCGAGCTGATGACGAGCTCGCTTCCTGAGCACGTCGATCAAAGCGCGGTCGAAGCACTCTGCGAGGGAATGCGGGCAGTCGTGCTCGGACCCGGAATGGGTCTCGACGAGCTGGGCCGTAGCTGGGCGCATTGCGTTGCGCTTCACGCCCCCGTTCCGAGCATCATCGATGCCGACGGTCTCACCAACCTCGGCAGCGAAGGCCTTGCTGCGCTCAAAGGCGCGGCCGCGCCTCGAATTCTCACCCCACATCCTGGAGAGGCCGCTCGCCTGCTCGGCCGCTCGAGCGCGGACGTTCAAGCAGACCGCTACGCAGCCGCGGCAGCCCTCGCCGAGGAGTCGGGCCAAACCGTCATCTTGAAGGGCGCCCGGAGCATCGTGGCGGGGTCGGGCGCGCTTCGCGTTTGCGGAGAGGGCACGCCGGCACTTGGAGTAGCAGGAACGGGTGACGTGCTGAGCGGAGTGGTGGGGGCGCTGGCGATGAGTCTCGCGCCGCTCGACGCTGCAATCGCGGGGGCGCTCCTCCACGCCCTTGCCGGTATCGCCGCCTCGACCGGCGACAGGGGCTTGATCGCCTCTGAATTGGCTGATGCCGTGCCCGCTGTCTTGGCGGAGCAGCTCGGCTACTGAGCGTCTAGGCAGGCGACAGCTTGACACGACGCCGTGTCACCCGGACGACAAGCTGACGCTGCATGGCTGCTGCCGCGCCCGAAATGCTTGGGTTTTTCGATTGGCATCGCCGTTGCAATGAGGTCGAGGTGGAGACCATCTCGATGCAGACCAAAGAACAGTACAACGAAGAAATACTGCCCTGCGTGCCCGAGCTGACCAGGAGCGCGCTTCGACTGGCCCGAGGCACTGCCCTCGCTGACGACCTGGTTCAGGAAACCTTGGCCCGCGCCTGGCAAGCGCGCATAAGCTTCCGCCCCGGCACCAACGCGCGCGCCTGGACGCAACGAATCCTGTTCAACACGTACATCAACCACTATCGCAAACGAAAGCGGGAGAAGGAGGCGCTCGAAGAGCTCTGCCGTCTCGCTTGCAGCTCGGATCGCTCCAGCAGCGAAGTCCTCAGCGATGAAGTCCTGGCCGCCCTGACCCAGTTGCGTCCTGAATTCCGAGAGGCGGTGGAGCTGGTCGACATCGCTGAGCTTTCGTATCAGGACGCCGCGTTCCGGCTCGAGTGTCCGGTAGGCACCGTGATGTCCCGACTTCACAGGGGTCGAAAGCGCCTCAAGTCCGTGCTGGAGGACTACGCCCGGGAAGAGGGAATCCTCAGCTCCGCAGCCTAGCTCGGGCCGCTCGGAACGACATACCCGACAAAACCGATGTGAAAACCATTAGATATGCTCTAAGCCCCCGTTAGCCTTGACGAAACTACCCGAAGTTACATAGTGGCGAGCATGGCCAAGACATACGCTGACATGCTCCAAGAGGTGAAGGGCGCCATTCGGCAGGTCTCTCTCGAGGACTTGAAGAGCCGCCTAGATGCCCGCGAAGAGCTGATTCTGGTCGATGTTCGGGAGAAAGACGAGTGGCGGCAAGGGCACGTTCCTGGCGCGCTTCACATCCCGCGAGGCTTTCTCGAAATGCAATCGGGTTCGCGGCTGCCGGACAAGGACGCGACCATCGTCACGATCTGCGCGGCGGGGATCCGGTCGGCGTTCGCTGCCAAGGTTCTTCAGGACCTCGGCTACAACAACGTCGAGTCGGCCAATCCTGGATTCAATCAATGGAAAGATCAGGGATTCCCGACGACGCAGCCGTTTGCGTTCACCGATGCACAACTCAACCGTTACTCGCGACACCTCTTGTTGCCGGAGGTCGGAGAGCAGGGCCAAGCCAAGCTCCTGCAGGGGCGCGTTCTCTTGCTCGGTGCTGGCGGCCTAGGTTCTCCGGCTGCGCTCTACCTCGCTGCCGCGGGTATCGGTACGATCGGTCTCGTCGATGGCGACACGGTGGACGAGTCGAATCTCCAGCGGCAGGTTTTGCACGGACTCGACCGCGTGGGCGAGTCCAAGGTGATGAGCGGGAAGCGCACGATCGAGAATCTCAACCCCGACGTGAAGGTCATCCCGTTCAACGAGCGCCTCACCCGCCAGAACGTCGATCGGATCTTCGATCAGGACTGGGACGTCATCGTCGACGGGCTCGACAACTTCGCGACCCGTTATCTGGTGAACGACGCGAGTGTTTGGAAGGACATCCCGGTCGTGCACGGCTCGATCTTCCGGTTCGACGGACAGGTTACGACCTTCTGGCCGCATCACGGACCATGCTACCGTTGCTTGTACCCGGAGCCGCCTCCGCCGCATTTGGCGCCGTCGTGTGCCGAAGCGGGCGTCCTTGGCGTGCTTCCCGGAGCGATCGGGACCCTTCAGGCGACTGAGGCCGTGAAGATCGTGCTCGAGCGGGGCGACCCCTTGGTCGGTCGTCTCTTGCAATACGATTCGCTTCAGATGCAGTTCCGGACCTTCAAGCTTCGCCGGAACAAGGACTGCCCGGTCTGCGGAGACCATCCGACGATCACCGAGTATATCGACTACGAGCACTTCTGCTCGGGCGGCTGAGAACGGTCGCGCTCAGAGCCTCGCGCTCATGAATCGTGCAACGGGTCCCTCCAAGATGAAGGGGTGGGGCTCGCTCCGCGCCTTCTTGGTGAAGCCCACGCGGCCGATTCCGAGATAGAGGCCCGCTCGAACCTTGCGGACCTCGTCGAACATCGTGTGGAGCAGCGCGCCTCCGGGGCCGCCTCGTTGGAAGTCGTTGAAGTCCGCGTACTCCAGATGAAACGCGTCCTTCGTGTCCCCAGGTAATTTGGAGGGCCCGATGTGCGTTCGCATTCGCGCCGATCGCCTCACGCCGCGCGGGGTCATGAAGCTGTTGTATCCGTGCCCTTCGTTGGGTCCACTGGGCTCGAAAGCCTTGCAGAGCCAACGGCCCTTCGCGTTCACGGCGAACGCGCTCAGCAGGTATCCGAGTGCATGGCCTTGATCGAGGAGGGAGGCCGCGAACTCGCCGTGCATCTCTTCGAACGCTGGCGCCTCGAGTTGGTGATAAAGGGCCAGCACCTCGTCGCGGGGCATCATGTGAAGCTCGACGGCCGTGATCGACTCGGGACGCGACGTCGGGGAGCTCGTTTGCAAAATAGGCTGGGACATGGTGATACCCTCCAGATCCACGGGTAACGCCGGTCGGAGAGCTTGTCGATGGGACGGCTGGCAAGGGCACTGGCGCGGGCACTAGCACTGAGGCTGACCCTGACACTGGGGCTGACCCTGATACACTGAGCCCATGCCATGGGGGATCCTCTTTCTCGCCGCAGCCCTGCTCGCAGGGTGCGAAGATGACGCCGCGCTTGCCCGCACCCGGGAGCAGCTGCGCGAGGTCGACTACCCGAGGGTCCAGGCGCTGATTCAGGAGGACTTGCAGAAGCATCAGGCTGGCGTCCTCGAGGCCGCAGAGAAGCTCGGTCCGGGTTTCGCACTCAGCGATCCGGTCGCGCGGGAGTCGCAAGTCCGTGCGGCGTTGAGAATTCTTCAGCAACCCAAGAAAGGCATTGATGAATTCGTTGCCTCCCCGATGTCATTTCTCGCCGCGATCGGTATCGACGGGCGGGTGATCGCGCGCGACCGCGAGGCCGACCGCATGAAAGGACAGGACTTCAAAGAGCGCTTCGAGGTCGTTCGAAAGGCCCTTGGGGGCGCGGCGGCCACTGGGCTCGGAGAGTTCTACGCAGAGGACCCGAGTGCGCCTTCGTCCTGGTCGATCTTGTTCGCGGCCCCCTCGGTCCGTGACGGCCAGGTGCTTGGAGTCGTTCTCGCGGGCATTCCCTTATCGCGTCTTGCGCAGCGTCTGAGCCGGCAGTTCCGGGTCGAGCAGGCCGAAGGCGCTCCGGTCTGGGTCTATCTTTACAAGGGCAATCGCCTATTCTACTGGGACACGCCCCCGGAAGTCGATGCTCTGGTGAGAGATCCCGGCGCTCGGGCGAAAGGACTCGCTAGCTCCCCCGCCGGCTACACCGAAAAGGTCCGCCTTCAGGGAGCGCTAGAGGTATATGGCGTCTTTCCTCTCGGGCTCCTCGGCCCCGACGTAGGGACGATCATCTTCCGCACGCCTGAGTGAAGTTTGACCGCCAGCAAGGGTCTGACGAACACTAAGCCGGTGTTGGGGAAGGGCGTCTCTGGGAGTGCGTGGGTTTCTGCGCTCGCGCTCTCTCTCATGGGGGCGTTTCCTCTCTACAGCCTCGACGCCTATGGACACCTCGCCCAGGGCCGGCAGATCGCGCAGCTCGGCCGGGTACCGGAGCTCGATCCGTTCTCCTTTTGGAAGCCGAGCCCAGCCCCCTGGAGCAACTACGAGTGGGGTTATGATCTGCTCAGCTGGCTTCTCTACGACCGCTTCGGTCCAAACGTTCTGATCGGCATCAAATGCATCCTCCTCGCGGTGCTCGGCTACGTCCTCGTCCTGCTCGCCGCCCGCCTGGCCAAAGGCGCAGCGCTTGCAGCACCGCTTGCGGCAACGGTCGCGATCCTCTTCGCGCCGCTGGCCCGAATTCGCTTCACCGTCCGACCGCAGATCATCGGGCTGGTGTTTCCCGCCGTGCTCCTTCTGGGGATCCACGCATTGTACTCGGAGCGGCTCTCGTCGCGCGCGAAGCTCGGGCTGGTCTTTGCACTTGGCGCGATGCAGCTCGCCTGGGTGAACATGCACGGCTCGCATCTACTCGGCCTGCTGATCACGGCGCTCTTCTTGCTGTTCTCGATACGGACTGGGGCGTTCACCTCCATGCTGAGCCTGCTCGCCGTGCAAACGGTGGCGACCTTCTGCACGCCGTTCGGGATCGATATCGTCACCGATGCCATTTCCCACGTGTTCCGTCCCGAGTACCGGGAGCTGGTCACCGAGTGGGCCCCCTGGTCGCCGGGGCATCCCCTGTACCTGCTCCTCGGGCCGATGGCGGCCGCCATCTTGCTGCTCGTTGCGATGCGTCCCGTCGTTCGGGGGAGTCGCTACGGCATGGCCTATGGTGTCTTTTGTGTGCTCCTGAGCCTCATGGCGTTTCGATCGATCCGGTTCGTCGCACACCAACTGCTCTTGACGGCGCCCTTCATCGGCGCGGGCTTCGCGCAGCTCGAATGGATTCGCTCGGCACGTCGAACCGTAGCGGTCGCGCTTGCTCTTGCATTCGCTGGGGCGCTCTGGGTTGCACCGCGCCTCGAGCCATTCGTGCCGTTCGGTTTTGGGGAGCCGAGATTGGGGCATCCGTT
>DASRZF010000396.1:0-2315 GCA_035686645.1 Polyangiales bacterium | reverse complement strand
TGCGATCAGAATTCTCAGTGTCTTCATCGTCTCTCTCCTAAGCCCGCTGGGTGGCGGTTAGATCACTTGCCCGGTTCACTTCTATCGGGGGCAGAACGAAGCTTGGCGCGAGCGGCCTCTCGAGCTGCTTTGCCTTTCGCATTCCTGACGGTCTGTTCCATGATGATCCGCCAAGCGGCTTCCGCTCTTGGCGTCGGTAGATCGAGCAACGCCTTTGCCACGCGGATATCCTCCGTGGCAATCAACATGACGTGCGCGATCTCTTGATTGTTCAGAGCCTTATCGCGCATCCAAGTTTGCGCCTTTTTGCTGAGTGCCCATAGCAGCGAGTTTGCGGACGAGGACGGCGAAAGTTGTTGCGCGGCCTCTCCCACATTCGATCCCGTGCGGAACGCGGCCCCTCGCTCTGCGCCAGTTCGACGTGCCACGACCTCGGAACGGCGTGCGACTTCATCAAGGAATGTCATCCCCTGCTCGCCGAATATCTCGGTCATCGTTTCACGGCGAAGCGGATTGCTCAAGTCCTTCTGAATCTGTCGAGGTGTCCGGCCATCCATCAGGTCATCGAAGAACACGGCACGCAGGCCCGTGAGTCCCTCTTCCGATTCCGACAGCATCGAAGTCGCCTGACGAGCCGACTCGACCGGATCCACGGACCGATTGATGGCGCCCACGATCTTGTGCGGGTCTCGTTGACCCTTCTGTCCAAGCTCTCTCCAGAGCGGATTCGTCGACGAATCGAAAAGTTCTTTGTTTCGGCGCGTACTCGCCAATGCGGCGCGAAGCTGACCACCTCCAGTGTCGCCTACCGCGTGAATCTCTTCGGTCAGCGCATGAATCAACGGAGCCCCAGCCGCAGCCTCATCCTGAAGCACCTGGCTCGCGCCGAATTGATTGGCCTGACGATTCCTTCGGAGTAGCCTCGAACGCCACCGGATCAGCTCATCGATCGTGGCCTCTGGTCCTGCGTCCCGGATGAGCTTGACCTCGCGAGGCAGGTCGCCCTCGTATCCGACGCCCACTCGTTCGATGATGTCGTCGATCGTCTCGTTCAACTTGCCCGTCGACACGAGCGGAAGCTCATCCTTAGGAACCGCTCGCCAAAGTGATTGAGTCTCGGCCTCCATGTCGTCGAATCGTTTGAGAGCGGCTGCTTCGACCTGTCCGAGCGTCCCCTGCGGTCTCATCGCAGTCACGTCTGCATCGAGCTTGTCCTGCACGTGCATCACGCGGCCCTGCGTGCGAGACGCGAAGTCTTTGTCTTTTCGAGCCATGTCGGCCTCGAGGTCGATGATGTTCCGACCGCCGAGCTCGCCAACCGATTGAGACAGAGTCGGGGTAATCCCCTCGCCGGTTGCGCCACCGAACGCCTCGATATCTCGACCCAAGACCTCAGACGCTTCTCGGATTCGTCGATTCGGATCAACCGGATCGAGAAGCATTCTTCTCTTCAATTCGCTTGCCGCGCGGTCGAATATCTCGGGCGACAACTCGACGCCATGCTTCGCAGCCAGTCGTGCCACGTCATCATATTGGCTAGCGTGCCGCGCGATCCGCTTCGCAACGGCTGGCCCGCGACTCGTCACCGCGCCGGGTACAACCGCAGACGCCAACAATTCCGTACCGATCTGTGTCGCATCACTCGCCCCGGCTTCACGGGCCGCCGCCGCCGCCGCCGAGGCGCCGACTCCGAGTCCGATTTCACCGAGCATCGCCAGCAAAGGCGCCGCAGGGGCAAGTACCGGCATCGCCACAGAAGACGCGGCAATCAACGGAAGATCCTGCCCGACGCTCTCGGTGATCTTTCCAAACGTGTTCGTCGCTGCCGGGATCTCAGTTGACAGATCGCGCGGCTTCGGCAACCTGGCTTCACGCATTGCCGTATACATCTCTTCAGGCATCCAATTACGGGGTGCCGAGAAATTCGGATTCGGCTCGACTGAACCGGGTTCTGCCTCTTGCCGTTCGAAGAAACCGGACTGCGACATGCCACGCATAAGCGAGTCCAATACGCCGGGTGCAGGCGGCTTCCGCTGGAGTCGCGCACGACGCTTGATCTGCTTGGCTATTTCTTCTGTGGTCGGCATTATCGAGCCCACTGGATCTGATCGGGTGGAATCATCCCACCGCTATCACGCGGGTCGGCCTGAAGGCTTGCCCGCTTCTCGATCAGTTTGAGCACGTCCTCAACGAGCTCGGGGGTGTGCTTCTCCTCTGGGATGCCCTGTTCGACCAATGCCGAACGAGCGATGGCGACCATCGTCATATCGCTCTGGTCAGGCTCCCGGCTTTTAAGGAACTCTCTAGCCGCCCTG
>DASRZF010000395.1:0-39585 GCA_035686645.1 Polyangiales bacterium | reverse complement strand
CGCATGGAGGCCGCCGGGGGAAAGATGTGCGTGCCCCGCGACAAGTACTCCTTAATGATGTCGTTCTGAGTGGTGCCGCGCAGAACGTGATGGTCGACGCCCTGGTCCTCGGCGACGGCGATGTACAGCGACAGCAACCAGACCGCCGTCGCGTTGATCGTCATCGAAGTGTTCATCTGATCGAGTGGCAAGCCATCGAACAGAGCGCGCATGTCCCCGACGTGTGAAACCGGGACGCCGACTTTGCCAACCTCACCACGGGCGAGCGGATCGTCAGCGTCGTAGCCAGTCTGTGTTGGCAGATCGAACGCTACGCTCAGCCCGGTCTGATCCTTGGCGAGGTTGGTGCGATAGAGGGCGTTCGATGCGGCCGCCGTGCTGTGCCCCGAGTAGGTTCGCATGATCCACGGTCTGTCGCGCTCCCGCTTGCCGTACTCCGCCATTCGCCGGTCCTTTCGTCTGCGATTCGCCCAAGGGGGCAGAAGCCTAGCTTGTTTTCGAGCTCGCTTGCCTTCTGGGCTCTTGCGACCGTTGCGGTGCTCTTTACAGCTTCACACGGTCAAACCCGATCTCTCTTCGATTATCACACGGCCAGGATCGGTCAAGCGCCCGCCGGCGAGCGCTTTTTGCCCATTCTGGACCCTGGTGGATTTTGTAAATTTGCGGTAAACGACTCTGATGGCCGAGACGAACGCCGCGATGGGGCAGCGTCTGAGGGAGCTTCGACTGCGGCGGGGCCTGCAGCAGAGCGAGGCCGCGCGCCGTCTCAAGATCTCCCCCGCCTATCTGAGCCTGATCGAGAAGGGGAAACGTGTCGTTCAGTTGCCTCTCTTGTTTCAGGCCCTGGAGCTCTACGACGTGCAGGTCGAAGACTTCATGTCGAGCCTCGGAGAACGACGGGTCGACGATGGCCTCGCGAAGCTTCTCGACGAGCCGTTGCTTCGCTCGCTCAACCTGAGCGAAGAGGACCTCGCGAGCATCAGCGCCGAACCGCGAATGATCACGACGATCACGGCGCTGTTCAACTTGTACAAGAACACACGCAGCCAGCTCGACCACGTCATGGCGAGTGTTGCCCAACGCGAACGCCAGGCGGGAGACGGTTCGCTTCGCTTCGACTACAGCCCGTACGACGAGGTGACGGATTTCCTCGAGCAGCACGACAACTGGTTCGAACAGCTCGAAGAGCGCGCGCAGCAGTTTCGCCGTGATTGCGCATTCGGACGACGCGTGACCAGCGATGACCTAGAGCGTGGCCTTCTCGAGCAGGTAGGCGTCCGCGTTCATCGAATTCCAGAGCGCACCGACAGCTCCGTCATCCGAACGTGGAACGCCGAAGAGCGGGTGCTCACCGTCTCGAGCGATCTCTTCGAACAACGTCTGAAGTTTCAATTGGCACACACCGTCGCGCTCGGTCTTTTCGACGAAGAGAAGCTTCACGAACCCATCCTCGAAGGCTACAGCGGTCAACACGGGGAGACGCGAAAACTGCTGAAGATTCACCTGGCCAACTACTTCGCTGGAGCGCTTCTTCTTCCTTATCCGGAGTTCTATCGAGAGGTCACCAGCTCGCGGTACGACGTCGAGCTTCTCGCGCAGCTCTTCGAATCGTCCTACGAAACGGTTGCGCACAGGATGTGCAACCTTTCGGACCCTCGGCGTCGCGGGGCTCCGATGCACTTCCTTCGGGTCGATGTCGCGGGAAACATCTCCAAGCGCTATTCGGGGGATGGCATTCGATTTCCCCATCAGGACGGCTCCTGTCCCAAGATGGCCGTGCATCTGGCATTTCTCACCCCGAGCGTGATCACCAAGCAGTACTCGGCGTTTCCCGATGGCTCGACCTATTTCTGCTTTGCCAAGATCGTGAGTGAGCCTCAGCAGGGCTCGCTCGTGAAAGGTACCACCTACAGCATCGGCCTAGGCACCCACGCGGACGACGCCAAGCACTTCGCCTATGCCGATGATTTACCCTTTGCAGACCCCAAGAAGATGGCGGTGCCGGTCGGGACGACTTGCAGATTCTGCGAACGAACCGACTGCAACATGCGATCGGCTCCGAGCTACAAGTTCGCGTTTCGCGTCGACGAGTACACCAAGAAGGACAACTTCTTTTCGCCGCTCGTGAAGGGCGACTCCGATGGGGACTCGCAGAAGCCGGGTCGCCGAAAGCTCGCGCCGTGATAAGGTGGGGCCTCGGAGGTCAAGATGCCGTCGTTTGATGTCGTTTCCAAGATCGACCAACACGAAGTCGACAATGCGCGCAACCAAGCGAGCAAAGAGCTCGCGCAGCGATACGACTTCAAGGGAACCGAAAGCACGATCGAACAAACCGAAGAAGGGATCGTGATTCGTTCCAACAGCGAAGGCCGGCTCGATGCTGCGCGCGACGTGCTCGAAACCAAGATGGTCCGCCGCCAGGTCTCGCTGAAGTCACTCGATCCGCAGAAACCGCAACAGGCCGGGGGGCAGATGTGGCGGCAGTTGATCAAGCTCAAAGAGGGCGTCTCCAAGGAGAAGGCCAAAGAGATCGTCAAAGCCATCAAGGACAGCAAGTTGAAGGTCCAAGCTTCGATTCAGGGCGACTCGGTTCGGGTTTCGGGCAAGAACCGCGACGACCTGCAGGACACGATTGCGTTTTTGAAAGAACAGGACTTCGATCTCCCCCTACAGTTCGTGAACTTTCGGGACTGACGACGGTGGCGATGAACCAGACCAAAGAGACGCTCCTGGTCGGTTACCAGGGCACGGAGGGCGCGTACAGCCAGCTCGCGGCGCTGCGGCACTTTTCGGGCGCTGCGGGTTCGGTACGCTGCGTCGGGTACCACAGCTTCCGCGAGATGCTCGAGTCACTGAAAGCCAGAGAGATCGACTACGCCGTGCTCCCCATCGAGAACTCGATCGCCGGTTCGATCAACGAGAGCTACGACCTCCTCGCGAGGATGGGGCTGTCCCTGGTCGGAGAGGAGTTCCAGCCCATCGCCCATTGCCTGATCGGTGCCGCCGATGTGCCCGTCAGCGAGATTCGCCGCGTCTATTCCCATCCGGTGGCACTGGCTCAATGTCGCGAGTTCTTGGAGACCTTGGAGGACTGTCATGTGGAGGCGTTCGTCGATACGGCCATGTCGGTCGAGAAGGTGAAGCACGATGCGGACCCGACTCAGGCCGCCATCGCAAGCGAACAGGCGGCCGCCCTCCATGGCTTGCCTATCTTGCGCCGCGACATTGCCGACCACCCGGAGAACTACACCCGCATGGTGATCGTGGCTCCGGAGCCGGCACACTACGAGCACGGTGTCCCGTGCAAGACCTCGTTGATCTTCTCGACCATCCACGAACAGGGCGCCTTGGCGCGCTGCATCTCGATCTTTGCCGAACAGGGTTTGAACCTCACAAAGATCGAGTCGCGACCGAAGCCCGACACACCGTTCGAGTACATCTTCTACGTGGATTTTGAAGGCAACGTCGAGCGTGAGAAGACACAGGCCGCTCTTCACGACCTCGAAACGGTGACGACTTTTCTGACGGTCCTCGGCTCGTACCCGATCCGCCGCGCCGGAGTCAGCTAGCCACGGCTTCTGCCACGTGCGCCAAGCGAGTGGCATCGCGCTCGAGCCCTGCGGCGAGGCAAGTCGCAGAGACCATTTTGAGCGCCGCCGCTTCTCCAGGTCCGTCCTGGTGGGAGCGAGCTGTGCTCAGCGCTTCGAGCGCATCGATCATGGCGTCGCGCCTTCGACCCCGAGAGAGTTGTATGCAGGCCGAAGCGATCGCGATTCGGATGGGTGCGCCCGGAGTTGGATTGGGGCTCTTCTTGGCCGCAGCCAGCGCTTCCCGGGCCGCGGGCAAGTCGTCGCGGATGACATACGAGATCACGCGAAGGCAGTGTGCGCCGGTGAGGTCGCCACCTGAAGCGATCGCGGACGCGATCAATGCATCGAACTTCTCGTGGTCACGATCGCGGAGCACTCGAATGATCTCTTCCGTAGGATTTCGAAGTTCTTCTTCCGGGACGGGGATGGTCGGGCGGTCCTCTTCTTCGTCCTCGGGCGGTCGGGATGGTAGGCGTACCGCGCGGCTGATCTCGGATGCGCCCTCGCGAGTTTCGGTATCGGGTTGGTACTGAACCGCGGCAGCGGCCAAACGGACCGCGGCGCTCGTGTATCCGTTGTCAGCCGCGAGCGAGCCGGCTTCGAGGAGTGCGTGCGCGCCGCGAACGAGGTCGCCGCCCTCGCAGAGGTACGCGCCGACGGTGGCCGCCATCGAGGGGCCGAGCAGCGGCTCGGCGGTGTGCAGGGCCTGCGCTACGAAACGATAGACTTCCGTGCGTCGTGCAGGCGGCATCCGTTGAACGATTGCACGGCGGAGTAACTCCGACTGTGGCTTGGCCTGAGGCGTCAAGAGACCGTCGTTGACCAGCGCTTCGAGCGCGCGATGGCGCGACTCATCCGGAATTCCGTCCAACGCGACTGCAGTGTCTACGACCTGCGCGGAAGAGGCAGGAAGAGCGGCGCATGCGACCTCCAGAAAACGCATCGACGAGGTGTCCAGGGTGGCGAAGCGCTCCTCGAGAAGCGCGCGCGGCCCGAGGTATTGGCGCCGCTCGACATCTGCTTCGCGCCAAACGAACCTGCCGCCTTCATGCACGATGTCGCCTGTGGCGATCATGGTGCGCGCCGCTTCAGTGATGCCGAGCACCGTGGTCCCTCCTGTGATCACGAGTTGCTTCGCGATCTCCGGGTCGGGGTCCGTTCCGAGCACTCCAGCAGCCACGATGAGGGCTTCGCTTGGCTCGAGCGCGGGAAGCTCGATTCGCGTGCTTCGCTTCAGGCCACGAAGGCCAGCGGGCACGCTCGACTCGGTCGTTCGCACCAAAAGCACGGCGACGACTGTCTCGTCGGAGAGCGCAGCGCCCAAGACATCGAGCGTGGCCGGATCCACCGCTGAGATGCGGTCGATGTAAACCCAAGGCAGCGCATGCTCTTGCCGAAGAGCGCGGAACATGACCTTGAGAGAATGGACCGCCGCTTCGCGCTGAGGAGGTGTGGCACAAGCGATGGACTTGACCGCGTCGGCAACTCCGGGCGCGACCTTCTTCAGTGCCTGGCGCGTGGGTTCGAGCGACCGCCATGCCTTGAGCAAGGCCAGGCGAAGCCCGCCGAGAGGCTCGAGCCCGCCAGGAACGGCGCCAATCTCGAGGAAGACCGCCGGTCGAAGCTCGTCCCGCAGCGCAAAAACCCCGTTGCGCGCCCCAATTCCAAGAGGCCCCTCTAGATAGAAGGCGATTGTCTCTGATCCGGCCGCAGCCTTCTCGAGTGGCTCGAGCGCGCGACGAATGCTCGCGGGAATGGGAGCCGCGTGGACGAGACCGACCGACCGCCGGCACTCGTCCAGCAACGGCCGGCTTCGGTCGATCGCTTCGCCGTGAAGCGCGAACGAGCTAGTGCTGACCGAGCGGCCGAAGAGGTATGTGCGCGAAGCGGCTTCGCGAGACTCGACATCGAGAACCACCTCGCCGGCGCGCGCCTGGTTGGCGAGCAATTGGGCCCGATCGATCGCGCTTCCGCTGTTCGTCAACCGGCCTGTATCGTCATCCACCCGTTGGACGTCGCCCGTGGCGATGCCGAACGCGATGGGCAGACCGCCTGCGGGTACGGGTTGCGATTCGGCTTCCGTGAGCAGCCGCAGTGCCAGGTTGATTGCGGTCTTGAGCCCGTGCAGCTCGAAGCTCGCGACCACCGTGCCCGCAAGAGAGGAGATGACCTCTCCTCCGCCGTTCTGCACCTGGTTCGTGACGTACCGGGCCCATTGGCCGGCCGCAGCCGTGTTCTCCTCGTCTTCGAAGGCGGGCGGGAGGATTCTGTGCCAGAGGACGAAACGTTCCATCGCGCTGCGCCGTCAGCCGTTCAGCTTTGCTTTGAGGGCGGCGAGCTCGTCGTCTACAGCGTCGTCTCCTTCATCGGTTTCGAGTGCACGTAATCGGGCGTCCAGCTCGGCCCGCCTAGGGTCATCGAGGAGCTGATGAGCCTCTACTTCCGCATCGAGTTGGTCGATCTGGTCGGCCATTCGGTCGAGGTCGGAAAACGCACCTCCTCCAAGTCTTTCGCCCGTGGGTTGTCCCGGGTCTGGATTCTGATTGCGCGCCTGTCGCACCTGAGCGGCGAGGGTCTTCTGCCTCGACTTGAGGTCGTCGAGCTTCTCCTCGATCCGTTCGAGCTGCGCTCGCATGGCCTCCGCTGCAGTCGACTGCTCCGCGGCTCGAGCCCGAACCTTCTCGGCCTCGCTGAGGGTACGCGCCTTTCGGCGAAGCGCCTCGCGGGCCAGGTCATCATCGTCCCGCTCGAGCGCGAGGATCGCCTTTTGTTCCCATTCGGCTGCCTCCTTGTCGAGCTCGCGTTCCTTGCTTTCCAGCCGCTTGACCGTTCCCATCGCCTCGATGAGGTCCTTGCGGGCGCGCTTGAGCGCCGCTTTCATGTCGGCCACGGTCTGGCCGATCATTTTGTCCGGGTCCTCCGCCTGGTCGATCAGAGCGTTGAGGTTCGATTTGATCACCCGGTTGAGCCGACTGAAGATGCCCATGTCCCCCTCGTTTCAACACGATCCCATGCGGGGAGCCCCCTGTAAAGGGACTGAGCTTTCTCGACTTCCGAGTTCCGATTGTGCTAGCTCGGGGTCATGTTGAAGGGGGCACACGTCCTGATTACGGGCGGGGCAGGGTTCATCGGGACCGCGCTCACCGCGCGTCTGGCCAAAGACAACCATATTCGCATCCTCGACATCCTGCGCCGGAACGCGCTCTCCAAGGCGGGCCTGGATCGCCATCCGAACGTCGAGCTCGTGGTTGGGGACGTTCGCGACATGACCGCCGTCCGCCGGGCCGTGACCGGCTGCGAGTACGTCATTCACATGGCTTCGATCGCCGGCGTGGACACGGTCTTAAAGAATCCCGTCATGACCATGGAGATCTCTCTCGAGGGTACGATGAACGTTCTCCGTGCAGCGAACGACTGCACCGGGGTGAAGCGTGTAATCGACTTTTCGACGAGTGAGGTTTTTGGATCCTACGCGTTTCGCGTCCGCGAGGCGGATGTCACCAGCCTGGGCGCCGTAGGCGAAGCCCGATGGACGTATGCGGTCAGCAAGCTCGCGACCGAGCACCTTGCGCACAACTACTGGAAGCAGTTCGGCCTCCCCACCGTCTCCATTCGACCTTTCAACATCTACGGACCTGGGCAGGTCGGAGAGGGTGCCGTCCACGCATTCGTGGTGCGCGCGCTGCAAGGCGAAAAGATCTTAATTCACAACGAAGGCGATCAGATTCGCTCCTGGTGTTACATCGACGACATCGTCAACGCGATCTTGCTCGCCATGGAACGCGAAGAAGCCATTGGCGAGAGCTTCAACATCGGCAACCCGCGAAGTACGATCACCATCTACCAGCTCGCGCAGCTGATTGTTCGTCTGACGGAGAGCAAATCTCCGATTGAGTTCGTCGACTGGGATTTCCCGGACGTGGAGCTTCGCATCCCGGACGTGAAGAAGGCCGAGCAGCTCCTGGGTTTCCGCGCTCACGTCGAGCTCGAGCAGGGCCTGCTCGACACGATCGAGTGGTACCGGCGCAAGCTTAGCGGCGAGGCCTGACGTGACGGGCGGTTCTCAGCGGGTCTACGACCTGGCTGCAGCGCGTCCGGACGGTTGGTTCGAGGCAGTGCTCGAGCAGTCGGACGACTTCGACAAGGCCTGCCAGATCATCGGCCGCAGTACCCTCGCGCTCGCGTTGATTGCGGGCGCCCGGGTGCTCAGCATCACGGCGAATCCTCAATCGCAGGACCTCAGCACGGTCGAGTTCTCGATCGGGCAGGACCCGACCGTCCGCCAGCTCCCACTTTCCGAGTTCCGTCAGACGATCGGACAGTACCTGCTCGTGCCGCTCCAAGGCGAGGGCCTGCCTGACGACCCCGGCGTCGAGGCGCTTCAGATGCACATCGGTGGGCGATACATGCTCGAGGCCGTGCTGTTCCAGGTACAGCCCCTCGAGTTGCGACACGAGCTCGGTCTCTCGGAGGTCACGATTGAGTTCAACGGAGCTCGACACGTGCTCACCCTCGATGATCTAAGGGACATTCTCGACGAGCGAGTGCGCTCCGAGCTTGGACTCCACCGTCGCGAGGAGGTTTCGATCGACCTCAATGTCGTGGATCGAGCGGAAGAGGCCAACGAGCGCGGGAACTGGAGCGCGACCGTCGCCTTGCTCAATCCGTGGCTCGGACCGATCTCGATGCTCCTTCGCACGGGGGAGGCGGAGGGCTTGAGCAAGGAGGTCCGCGCGCGCTTGTCGACCAGCCTGGATTTGCTGGGAACGGCCTACGCCGAGCTCGGCGAGCTCGACGCAGCAAACGAAGTACTGCGACTCGGGGTGCAATGGGCCGGGGAGTCCAGCGAAGCGGGGGACTTGTTTCTCGCGCTTGGACGCGCGTCGGTTGCCGCCGAAAAGCATGGCGAGGCCATCGGACTTCTCCGGCGAGCGATCCGCTTAGGGGCGAGCGAGCACCTGAGCATGCCGCTTCTGGCCCGATCGCTCAGCGCGCGGGAGCAGTGGCTCGCTGCGATGGTTTGCGCCGAGCGCGCGCGCGAGCTTGGTGCAGCCGATTCGTCGATCGACTCGATGACTACCGAGCTCGAAGAGCATCTAGGCGAGGCCTGGCCGCGGTTTCGGGCCTGGTTGAGCGACTGAGAGTAGCCGCTTTACATTGCCCCCGAGGCTTCGTACCGTACCCGTTCGCATGTCGGGCTTCCTTTTGTCGATCGATCAGGGAACCACGGGTTCCACCGCGCTCCTCTTGTCTCCTCGCGGGGAGATCTTGGCTCGCGCCAATTGTGAATTTCCACAGCATTTTCCGCGGCCGGGCTGGGTTGAGCACGACCTCGATGAAATTTGGAAGAGCGTCGGTGACGCCGTGGGGCAAGCCATCGCGCGGGCCGGGGTTTCGGCGAGGGATTGCCTCGGCATAGGGATCACGAACCAACGCGAAACCACCGTGCTCTGGGATCGAAAGAGCGGCAAGGCCGTCCACAAGGCCATCGTCTGGCAAGATCGACGAACGGCCGACCGCTGTCGGGAGCTCAAGAACGCGGGCAAGGAAGAGATGTTCCGTCAGCGGACCGGCCTGGTGCTGGACCCCTACTTGGCCGGCACCAAGGTTGAATGGCTCCTCGACAACGTCGATGGCGTGCGGACCAGGGCCGAGGCGGGTGAGCTGGCCTTCGGCACGATCGACTCCTGGTTGGTCTATCGTTTGTCGGGTGGCAAAGTCCACGTCACCGACGCGAGCAATGCTTCGCGCACGCTGCTCTACGATATCGTCAAAGGACGTTGGGATGAAGAGCTCGCCGCCGAGCTTCACGTGCCCATGGCCTTGCTTCCCGAGGTTCGAAGCTGCTCCGAGGTGTATGCGGTGACGTCGGGCGTGCCGTGGCTGCCCGAGGGAATTCCAATCGCAGGGATGGCAGGGGACCAACAGGCGGCATTGTTCGGGCAGACGTGCTTTGAAGTTGGCGACGCGAAATGTACCTACGGCACCGGCGCATTCCTGCTGATGAATACCGGGAGCGAACCGGTCCACTCGGACAACGGACTGCTCACTACGATCGCCTGGCGCCTCGGTGACCAGACGGTCTACGCGCTGGAAGGAAGCGCGTTCATAGCGGGCGCCGCGGTTCAATGGCTCCGCGACGGACTGGGCCTGATCGCTTCTTCGGACGAGATCGAAGCCAAGGCCCGGGAGGTCGATTCGACGGGCGACGTCGTGTTCGTGCCAGCGCTAGCAGGCCTCGGGGCGCCGTACTGGGATCCCCGTGCGCGCGGGCTGATCTACGGGCTGACGAGAGATACCACCGCAGCCCATTTGGCGCGCGCGACCCTCGAAGGAATCGCTTTTCAGATCGTGGATTTGGTAGACGCCATGCAAGCGGACGCCAAGCGACCCATACGAAGACTCAGGGTCGACGGAGGCGCGGCCCGGAACGACTTATTGATGCAATTTGAAGCCGACATGCTCGGGGTGACGGTCGACCGTCCCGAGAATGTCGAAACCACAGCCTTAGGTGCTGCTTACTTAGCTGGCATGGCCGTAGGTGTATTCGACGGTCTTGGTTCCGTAATAGATGCTTACCGTATCGAACGTAGCTTTGAGCCCCAGGTAACCCAGCCCGAACGAGACGGGCACTTGAGGCGATGGCGCGACGCGGTCCGGCGGGCGCGAAGTGAGATGGGAATAAAATGAACGAGAATGATGTCGGGCAAGACATAGAAGACATAGAAGACAAGGAAGCATTAGACGTACCCGTAGCTTGGGAGGCACTCGAAGACGCTTTTGAGAACAATGCACATGAAGTGCACAGTTATCTACACTTCGATACCGGCGAGGTGATTCGCATCGTCGATGGGGTTGCTGACCCTTCGATGCATACCCGGATCATGAACGACAAACGGTATCTGCGGATCGACCCTGTTTCGTCCCGCGAGCAATACCGATGGATGGAGCGCTTCATCGCCACGGTCGAAGACGAGGAGCTGCGCCGACGTTTGAACATCGCGATTGATGGCAAGGGTGCGTTTCGGCGTTTCAAGGATGCCTTGATGAGTCACCCCGTGGACAGGGAGCGCTGGTTCGCGTTCCGCTCCGAACGGCTGCGCTCGTGCATGGAGTCCTGGCTCACCGCCCACGGGATTCACTCGGTGGAGCGGCCGACGTGGCACGTTCCCACGGCCGACGAGGTCCATCCCGAACCCGACGCACCCGCGGTGGCCCCGGAGGGAACGCCCGACCTAGGGTCAGCGAACGAGCTCCCCCTGCCGGCGGAGACAGGGCGGACCAGGCTTCATGAGCTGGTGGACGGGCTCGCGGTTCGCGACCTGGAGATGGCGGGCGCGTTCCTCGAGTTCCTCCGAGCCCGACGTCATGCCCCTCGGCCGCAGGTCAAGGCCGCCCCGGAGCCCGCAGTGGCCGCCGAGGCAAAGTCTGCCGAAACCACGTAAGACACCAAAGCCTGGTTTGCGCCTAGGCGTGGATTCATGAGACAACCACAACATATAGTGGGGGTCACTGCCTGACCCTCGCTTCTGGTCGCGTAAAGCGTTGCAATATCGTATGTTCAGTGATAGCCACGTCCATCTACTCCTTTGGGGGGCAGCGTGAAGATCAAGAAGCTCCATATCGTTGGCTTCAAGTCCTTCGTCGACCAGACGACGGTACATTTCGACCACGACATCACTTGTGTCGTGGGCCCGAACGGCTGCGGAAAGTCCAACATCGTCGATGCCATCAAGTGGTGCATGGGAGAGCAGTCCGCTGCGCGCCTGCGCGGCAAGCACATGGAGGACGTGATCTTCAGCGGGTCCGAGAATCGTGGGCCTCATGGCTTCGCCGAGGTGACCCTCACATTCGATAATACCGATGGCCTGGCCCCGCCCGAATACAGTGACTACGCCGAGATTCAGGTCACGCGACGACTCGATCGCCAAGGCAACAGCGATTATCAGATCAATCGAACCCCCGTCCGGCTGTTGGACGTCACCAACCTGTTCCTCGGTACCGGCGTAGGCAAACGCGCCTACTCGATCATCGAGCAGGGGCGAATCGGATTCATCGTCACCTCCAAGCCCGAGGATCGCCGCTCGATGATCGAAGAGGCCGCGGGCATCAGCAAGTTCAAGCTGAGCAAGCGCGCCGCCGAACGCAAGATGGATCAGACGAGGCAGAATCTGCTGCGTGTGACCGACATCATCGGAGAGCTCGAGCGCAGTCTCGCATCGCTCAAGCGTCAGGCACAGAAGGCAGAACGCTACAAGCGGTACAAGAAAGAGATGCGTGACCTGGACCTCTGGGTCGCCTCTCACCGCTTCTTGGAGCTGCGCGGGCAAATGGGATCCGTCTCGGCGTCGTTGTCGAAGGCTACCGAAGACGTCCAAGCGAGTCGCCATGCCTTGGTCGCAAAAGAAGCGTCGGTCGAAGCAGAACGAGTGTTGCTTCAGCAGATGGGTTTCGACGTCGAACGAGGACAGGCGCGCGCGTACGAGCTCGACAATTTGGTGCGCCATCTCGAAGGTCTGATTCGTCAACAAGAGGATCGGCAAGCCGCGCTGCACGAGCGCAAGGAAATCGCATCGCGCGAGCTGCGGCAGCTCGAAGAGCAACGAGACGCATTGCATGCAGAGGCGTCGACAGTCCGTCTTTCGCTGAGCGAGCTCGAGGCGCTCGAGACTCAGGCGGGCGAGCTGCTGAGGGAGGTCGAGGCGGAGCTTCAGGCCCGCAAAAACAGTGCGGAAGAGGCCGATCTGGCCCTCCAGAACGCGCGGTCGCAGCTGGCCGAGGGGCGTGCCCGCGTTGCCGGTGCCGAAGCGGTGCTGAACGGCTACGAGGCCCGACGCGCAGAGATACGCACGCGCCTCGAACGCTTGCGAGACGAGCTGCAGACACTCTCGACTCGCGAGGTGGAGTTTTCGCAACAACGCGGCGAGCACCAAGCTCGGATGGTGGGTTTGCGAAGCGGTAAATCCGAGACAAGCGAACGCCAGTCGGAGATCGAGACGACTCTGTCGACCAACAAGGAGGCGCTACAACAGGCCGACTCCGAGGTAGACCGCCTTCGCGAGATTTTGGCCGTGACGAGCTCGCGACTGCGCTCGCTCAACGAGATTCACGAACGCTTCGAAGGTGTGGGTGCAGGCGCGCAGGCTGTGCTGACGGGGTACGCCAACGCAACTGGACACGAGCAGCGCTCCGGCCTCGTGGGCTTGGTTGCCGATCGCATCGAATGCGCGCCAGAGCACACGCGGGCTTTAGGCGCTGCGCTCGGTGGGGCGCTCGAGTACTTGCTGGTCGACGACACGGGCGCAGCTTTGAGGGCAGCCGATTACCTCGCTCGTGAGGAAAAGGGCCGAGCAACGTTCTTGCCGCGGTCGCCGAGCGGCGCACCGAGAGTCGTGCCTCAGTTTCCCACGGGCATGGGGATCGTAGGGCCTTTGTTGACCTTGATGCGCTACTCCCATGCGGATGAAGCCTGGGTGCGCTACCTCTTGTTCGACGTCTTGGTCGTCGACACGCTGGACACCGCAGCGCGGCTGCACGGCCAAGGGTTCCACGGGAAGCTCGTCACCCTAGATGGCCAAGCATTGCTACGCGATGGTTCCGTGGTCGGGGGCGCGAAGGACGAGTCTGCCGCCCATCTTCTGCGTCTCAAGCGCGAGATCCGCGAATTGGGAGAGGCAGCTGCGGCCGAAGGCGCCGAGCTCGAGCGCGCGACGGCCAGGCAAGGCCAGCTCCGCGCGTCCATCGCCGAACGGCAGGCCGCGATTGATTCGGTCAGGGTCGAGGCCCACGACGCTGAGCTGGAAATCCTCGGCGCTGAACGCGATCTGCGCCACGTAGACCTGGAGCTTCAGCGCATCGGCGAGCGACGCCAGGAAATCGCCAAGGCTGAATCCGAGGGCCGGGGCTCGCTTTCGCAGGTTGACGTCGATGAGGGCAAGACCCGACGTGAGCTCACGGACGCGCAGCATCTGGTGAGCGAGGCACAAGAAGGGGCGCGCGTCGCCGAGAGCGTGCTGGTTGAGAGGCGCCGCGTCGTCGACGAGCAATCCGCGAAGGCCACCGAGGTCAAGGTTCGGGCGACCGAGGCTCGCGAACGCGCCGACCGCGAGCGTTCGATGATCGGCCAACTCGATCGCTCCATCGCCGAGCTGGACGCGCGAGAGGACCGCTTGCGCGAAGACGTCGACGTCGCGGATCGCGATCTGGGCCAAGCGGCCGGGCGCGTTCTACTGCACCGGGGGCGCCTGAGCGAAACGGCTCACGACGCTTCGGTCGCGCGCGAGGAGCTCTCCCGTCAGCGTGCGCGCTTCGACGAGGCGCAGACGCTGCTCGGGCGGTCCGAGGCTGCGCTCAAGGAGCTTCGCTCGACCATCGACAAGCGATCGACCGAGCTCAACGCGCTGACACTGCGTGAGCGCGAGCTCACCATGTCGCTCGAGCACCTCGAAGAACAGGTTCAAGACAAGCATCGTATCGAGCTTGCGTATGTCATCGGTGACCACCACGCACGACCCGTACCCGACGCTGCAATCACCGAACGAGCCGAAGAGCTGCAAGGGCTGATCGACCGCATGGGCGAGATCAACCTCACTGCGATCGAGGAGTACGAGGAGAACGCCGAGCGTTACGAGTACCTCACGAGCCAGCGTCGCGACCTCGAGGAGGCTCTCACCAAGCTCGAAAGGGCGATTCGGCAGATGAACCGGGAGAGCAGGGCGATGTTCCGGGAGGCGTTCACCGCGATCAACGAACGCTTCAAGCGCATATTCCCGATGCTCTTTCGCGGGGGCAAAGCCGAGCTGCGGCTCACCGACCCTCACGACATGCTCGAAACCGGTGTGGAGATCATCGCACAGCCCCCGGGCAAGAGACTGGGCTCGCTCGAGCTGATGAGTGGCGGGGAGAAGGCTCTGACGGCGGTAGCGATGATCTTCGCGATCTTCCAGTACAAGCCGAGCCCCTTCTGCTTGCTGGATGAGGTCGACGCGCCTCTGGACGAGGCAAACATCGGCCGCTTCGCCGAAACGATTCAGCAGATGACGCAGCGCTCACAATTCATCATCATCACGCACTCCAAGCGCACGATGGAGTTCGCTGACGTTCTCTACGGCGTGACCATGGAGCAACCGGGCGTCTCCAAGCTCGTCTCCGTAGAGCTTCGCGGTGACAAGCGCCCCGTGGCGGCGACGGTCGAAGCCGCGGAATAGAGACTTCGGCACGGGTGCGACGAACGCCTCGTATGGCTCGTCGTTCACGCCATCGCCTCGGCCGAATCAATCCGAGCCAAAGCGTAGCGAAGCATACGGTCTAGCTTACGATGGCGTCCAGAGCGGTCGAGTGCGATTTCTCGAGCGCTGCGATCGAAACGTCGCAAACACCTTCGATGACCAGGCTTTGACCAGTGACGATCCCCAGCTTCTCGAAGGGCACGCCATGGCGCTGGCAAATTTCTTCGACTTCACCCAGGTGGCCTGGGCTCAGGCTGACGATGATCCGCGATGGTTCTTCGCTGAACATGAGCGCGTGCGCGGGCGCGTCCTCGTTCGAAGGGAGGCTGACCTTCGCGCCGTGCCGATGCGCTATGCAAGCCTCAGCGAGGCAGACCGCGAAGCCTCCGTCGCTGACGTCGTGCGCGCTACTCAGCAGCTTCGCGCGCGCGAGGGCCAGGACCGCGCGTTGAAGTGCGGCTTCATCGCCGAGATCGATCCCGACCGGTGCTCCGGTCACGGATCCGGTGCGTTGGACGAGCCACTCCGAGCCACCGAGGACTCCACGGGAAGGACGACCGAGGTGCGCGATGAGGTCGCCTTCGTTCGAGAACCCGAGGCCGAGGCGATGCTCCGGATCCTCCAGCTGGCCGACGACCGCGACGGTCGGTGTCGGAAGGATCGCCTTGCCGTCCGTCTCGTTGTACAAGCTCACGTTGCCCGAGACGACGGGCGCGTCGAGCGCAGTACATGCTGCCGCCAAACCGTCGATCGCGCGTGCAAAGCGCCACATCTGCTCGGGCACTTCGGGGTTTCCGAAATTGAGACAGTCGGTGAGACCGAGCGGCTTTGCGCCGACGCAGACGACATTCCGAGTGCACTCGGCCACGGCCATCGCGGCTCCAGCAAAGGGATCGAGCTCCACGTGCCTGCCATTGCAGTCTGCAGAAATCGCGAGGAACTTCTCCCGTGTGCCGTCGGCGTCATCGCAGAACACGCGAATCACCGCGGCATCGCCTTCGCCCGGCCGAATCACGGTGCCGTCGCGGACGATGTGGTCGTACTGGCGCCAGATCCAAGACCGGCTTCCGATGTTGGGTGAGCCGATCAAGCGAACGAGCTCGTCGCCGAGGTCGTCGGGGGCATCACCTGCCATGCTCACCAACGAGGCGGTCTCGGCTCGCTCTTGCTGAGGTCGGTCGTACTTCGGGGCGGCGTTGGTCAATAGATCGACGGGCAGGTCGACCACCACGATGGGGTCGGGCTTCCCAGTCCCATCGAAAGGGTCATACCCCGGCGTGGCTTTGCAGACGAAGCGCCCTGTATCGGTGACGCGACCCACGATCGATGCGTCCAGGTCCCACTTGGCACAGAGCTCGAACACCTCCTGTTCGCGACCCTCCTTGGCGACCATCAGCATGCGCTCTTGCGACTCGCTCAGGAGCATTTCGTAGGGGCTCAAGGCTTTCGTTCGACGTGGGATCGCATCGAGATCGAGCTCGATGCCATTGCCCGCGCGGTCTGCCATCTCCACGGACGAGGACGTGAGACCGGCGGCACCCATGTCCTGCACGCCTGACAAGCAATCGGTGGCGAAGATTTCGAGGCAAGCTTCGAGCAGAAGCTTTTCCATGAACGGATCGCCGACCTGAACCGTGGGGAGTTTGCTGTCGGTCTCTTCGCCAAACTCGGCGCTTGCCATCGTGGCACCGTGAATTCCGTCGCGGCCGGTCTTCGCACCTACGTAGATGATGGGGTTTCCGACGCCTTCGGCGACCCCAAAGAAGAGGTCGTCGGTTTTCGCAATGCCGACCGTGAACGCATTGACCAGGATGTTCCCGTCGTAGCTCGCATCGAATTGAACTTCGCCACCAACCGTCGGAACGCCGATGCAGTTGCCGTAGCCGCCGATGCCGGCGACCACACCCTTGAGCAGGTGTGGGGTCTTAGGATGTTCGGGTCGGCCGAATCGTAGCGAGTTCAGGGATGCCACCGGCCGTGCGCCCATGGTGAATACATCGCGAAGAATGCCGCCGACCCCCGTTGCTGCGCCCTGGTAGGGCTCGATGTAAGACGGATGGTTGTGCGACTCCATCTTGAACACCGCGCAGAATCCGTCACCAATATCCACGGCGCCGGCGTTCTCCCCGGGCCCCTGAACCACTTGTGGTCCCGTCGTGGGAAGGCGCGCAAGGTGCACGCGCGAGGACTTGTACGAGCAGTGCTCAGACCACATCACACTGATCACCCCGAGCTCCGCATAGCTTGGCGCGCGTGAGAGGGTGCTGAGAATTCGATCCCATTCATGCTGCGCAAGCCCGAACTCGCGGGCGATCTCGGGCGAGCTGTCAGGCTCTCCAGGAAAATTCGCGGGTCTGCTCATTCGAACCCCAAGTGCCGTCGAAGCGATGTGAATAGGGTGAGCCCTTGCTCGTTGCCGAGGATGCCTTCGCTCGCTCGCTCGGGGTGGGGCATCATGCCAAGTACGTTCTTTTCCCGGTTGTAGACTCCGGCGATGTCACTCACGGAACCGTTCGGATTCGCATCGCTTCCGTTTGGCGGATCGCCGGTGGGGGTGGTGTAGCGAAACGCAACCTGGTCGTTCCGCTCGAGCTCCGCCAAACCGTCTTCGGTGGTGTGATAACGGCCGTCGGCGTGAGCGATCGGCAGCCGAAGAATCGTTCCCTTGCCCATGTCGGTGAAAGGGCCCTCGGTTTCTACGCGCAAATGGATGTCCCGGCACTCGAACCGAAGATGTGCGTTCCGGGTCAACGCGCCCGGAAGGAGCCCCATCTCCGTGAGTATCTGAAAGCCGTTACAGATGCCGAGGACCGGCCCCCCGCGGCCCGCGAACTCACGAATCGAGCTCACGATAGGACTGAATCCCGCAATCGCGCCGGCGCGCAGGTAGTCTCCGTAGGAGAAGCCGCCGGGAATTACGACCGCGTCGGCGTCTCCCAAACCGTGCTCTTTGTGAAAGGCATACCAGGCGTCGGCGCCCAGGACGTCACGCACGGCGTGAAGCGCGTCCCAGTCGGCGTTGGAGCCTGGAAATTGTACGACAGCGACTTTCATCGGTGGTTCCGTTGTCCTCGGCGCGCGGAGCATAGAACGGACGAGGCTCTAGGCAATGCGGAAGTCTCACTATCGAATCAGCTCGAAATAGTGGTGCGCAATTTCCCGATCGAGCCCTTCGACGGGGAAGAGGCGGAATACAATTGTGCCTCTGCAGCTCGATGCATCCACCGGCCCGAACTCCCGGCTGTCTTGGACCCAGTGAGCTCGGTAGTCGTTGAGCAGATAGATTTCGCCGGTCGCTAGCTCGGTCTCTCGAATCCGGTGCCGGCCGTCCTCTTCCATGAAGATCAGGTGGGGCTTGGGGCCGAAGTGCTCATCCCCCCAAACGACGGACGCCGTGACATCCGTATCGGCGTTGTAGAAGGAAGTCGTTCCATGCTGATCGAATACGACGGGCTCGCCGTCGATTCGCAGCTCTTTGCCGAAGGAGTCGATCTTCATGCCCTCGATCGCAGCGACTCGGCTGACCACCCAGCCTTCCTCGCTGGGATGCTGACAGACGGCGATCGAACCGAGCGTCGGACTGCCCTTCTTGTGTATCAGCACCCGTTCGCCGCGGAGCAGCGTGGGCGCCATCCCATTGTGAGCGAGCTCAGCCATGTCGAAAAAGAGTGCCTTCAGGATCAATGCAATGACGATCAGCCCAGCACCCACCCAGGACAGACATCCAAGCCCAGTTCGAATCGCTCCCACTAGGCTCGCTCTTCGCCGTTGGCGCCGGCCTTGTCAAGCGCGCTGAGGAATCGACTCAGGGATTCCTCGGGACTGTCGCTCGCGTAGATCGCGCGTCGAATCGCCACCCCAAACGCCCCGGCGGCGAGCAGAGGGTTCAGATCCTCTGCTTCGATGCCCCCGAGTGCGTATGTCGGAATGTCGACATCAGCGATCGCGGCTCGAAAACCATGGATTCCGATGGGAGCTGCCTTGCCCGGAACGGTAAAGACCGGACTCAAGTAAGCGTAGCTGGCACCTCCGCGCTCGGCCGCAGCCAAGCCGACCGAGTCGTGACGGGAGACGCCCAGTAGGTGAATCGCGGGCCAATGTTCGCGCACATCTTTTAGCGGCAGGCCCGATTCTGGAAGATGTACCCCATCTGCGCCGACGATCTCGGCGACGTCTATCCGTCGATTGACCGCGAGGGTGCAGCCCTGGGCTTGGGTGAGCGCTCGGAGCTCCAGCCCCCACTCGATCAACTGACGATCGGGCACCCCGTGCGCACGAAGTTGGACCCCAACCAGGCCTGGGGGGCAGATTTCAAGAGCGCGGCGGAGTGGGGCGACCGGACCGTCTGGGTGATCGGGGTCGGTGATAATCCAGATTCGCGGAAGCCCTTGCGTCATCGAAGTGACCTAGGTCCGACCGTCCTGGTCCGAGCCGATCACGCCTTCGAGCGGGCTCGATGCGGTGGCGTAGAGCTTGCGCTGGATTCGACCCGCCAGAAACGCGTCGCGACCCGCCTCGACTGCCGCCTTCATGGCGCGCGCCATCCGCACCGGGTCCTTGGCTCCGGCGATCGCCGTGTTCATCAAGACCCCGTCGATGCCGAGCTCCATCGCGACCGCAGCATCCGACGCCGTTCCGACCCCGGCATCGACGATGACCGGGACGTTGGCGTGCTTTACGATGATCTCGATGTTGAACGGATTGCGTACGCCGAGGCCGCTGCCGATCGGGGCCGCGAGCGGCATGACGGCGGCGCAGCCGAGATCCTCCAGGCGCCGGGCGGAGACGGGATCGTCGTTGAAATAGGGCAGGACCGTGAAACCGTCGTCGACCAGGATCTTCGCAGCCTCCAAAGTCGCGGGGACGTCCGGAAACAGAGTCCGCTCGTCGCCGATGACCTCGAGCTTGATGAGCGGCGTATCGAGAAGCTCTCGCGCCAAGCGCGCAGTACGGACCGCGTCCTCGGCGGTGTAACAGCCAGCAGTGTTCGGAAGAAGCGTATAGTTGCCCTCGCGGAGCACCGTCATGATCGAGTCGGCACCCGTCGCCTTCAAATCCACGCGACGCACCGCGACCGTGACGACTTCACAGGCTGAAGCCCGCAGCGCGTTTCTCGCGGTCTCTAGGTCCGGGTACTTGCCGGTCCCGGTGAACAATCGGGAACGAAACTCGAACTGGCCGATCTTGAGGACATCTTCGGACACCTAACCACCTCCTACGAAATGGACTACTTCGACCCGGTCACCGTCGTTGAGAGTCGTGCTCTCGTGTCGAGCCCTGGGGACGACTTCTTCGTTTCGCTCTACGGCTACCAATGTGTCTGCCAATCCGAGTGAGGCCAGCAGTTGCTTGACCGTGGTGCTCGGTTGAACCTGCTTTTCCTCGCCGTTGACCAGCAGTCGCATCGGCCGTGAGAGTAGGGCGCGGCCCAACTTGCTGCAAGCGGGCCTTGCGGATGGGCGCGGTCGGCGCAGGATGATAGGCTCGGCCGCGTGAGGCGAATCGTGCAGGGCGACAACTTGGAGGTCCTTCCGACGCTTCCGCGCAAACACGCGCGCCTGATCTATATCGACCCGCCATTCAACACCGGACGGCAGCAGTCGCGTCAGCGTATCCGAGTCCGAGCGTCCGCGGATGGCGAGCGCTCGGGATTTGGTGGACGGCGCTACGACGTCGAGCGGGTCGATAGCCCGAGCTATCGCGACGACTTCGATGCCTATGTCCCGTTTCTCATGCGTCGCATCGAAGCCGCGCTGCCATGCCTCACCGATGACGGCTCACTGTTCGTTCATCTGGATTCTCGCGAAGTGCACTACGTGAAGGTCGCACTCGACGGGTTGCTCGGGCGAGATTGCTTCTTCAATGAGATCATTTGGGCGTACGACTTCGGAGGTCGTCCAAAGCGACGTTGGCCTGCGAAGCACGACACGCTTCTATGGTATGTGCGCGACCCAGCACGGTACGTCTTCCAGTTCGACGAGATGGACCGGATTCCCTACATGGCGCCTGGGCTCGTGGGAAAAGAGAAGGCTGCTCGCGGCAAGACGCCGACCGACGTCTGGTGGCACACCATCGTACCCACCAATGGGAGTGAGAAAACCGGGTACCCCACGCAGAAGCCGCTGGGCGTGCTCGAGCGGATCATCAAGGTTCATAGCGAGCCGGGCGATACCATTCTCGATTTCTTCGCCGGGAGCGGCACCACGGGCGAAGCTGCCGCTAGACTGGGGCGTGGTTTCGTTCTCGTCGACGAGCATCCGGAGGCCATCACGACGATGCGCGATCGCCTTGCGAGCTGGGAACCCGACGTCGAGGTCCGCGGTCCTGCTCAACGCGGCTCGAAATCCACTTCGAAGACCTGAGGCCATAGCTTGCCGGTAAGTAAGAACGTCTTCGTGTCCGGCTTGTAGGCAATTCCGTTGAGCACGTCCGCGCGCCTCGATTCGATGCGCGTCAGCAATCCACTTGCGTCGATGCTGCCCGTGACGCGCCCCGTCGCCCGATCGATCCGCACGATTTCGTCGTGCCGCCACACGTTGGCGTAGATCTCCCTGCCGACACACTCGAGCTCGTTGAGCTCGTCGACTGGCAGACCATCTTTCGTGACGTTGAGTTTTCGAATTAGCGCCATCGACCCGGGATCACGGAAATCGAGAGTTGAGGAGCCGTTGCTCATCACCAGCGACGTTCCGTCGTAGCAGAGGCCCCAGCCTTCACCGGCGTAGCGCAGAGTTTCGCGCTCCTGAAGAGTGGCGACGTCGGACACGAATGCGATGCCAGAGCGCCAAGTCAGTTGAATCAGGCGTTGGTCCACCAGTGCCAAGCCTTCACCGAAGAATCCCGGGTCGAGCTTTCGTCTTGCGAGCACGTTGCCGTCTTTCAGTCGAACCCTACGGAGCTCGGACTTTCCATACTGACCCGTGCTCTCGTACATGACGCCGCCGTGCCAAATGAGACCCTGCGTGAACGCATCCGTCGCGTGCGGGTACTTCCGAATCACGTGGACCCTGAGCTGTTCTACCTGCGGAAGAACCGGAGCCGGCGAGACTTCCGCAGCGCCGAGGTCGACCGGGCTCACCGTCTCTTCGCCTGCGTTGCGCAAGCCCGGAGCCACCACGACGCCGACTGCGATCAGAACGGCGGCGATCATGCCAGCCCAAAGAAGGCCGGAAGACCGGTGTTGGGCCCGTTTCGCGGCCTCTCGCATCCGTCGCTCAGTCCCTGCCATTCGGTTGGGAGCCTAGCCTTCGGACGATGCGACGCCAATGCTTGACGCCGGTGGGTTCAACCATTAGCCCCAAGCCGTGCAATCCGACTTCCCGACTCCGCTGAGGCCTCGCGTGCAGAGCGCCGACGGGTCGCTGCGTCCCACGCGCGCCGAGGTGATGCTGGATGCGATCGGGCACAACTTGCGCGTGCTTCGTAGCGCGGCCGGTGGACGAAAGATCCTGGCGGTCGTCAAGGCCGACGCATACGGGCACGGGGTGGTGCCCGTCGCCCGTCGACTCCAAAGAGATGGCGTCGACGGGTTTGGCGTGGCGCTCGCCGAGGAAGGGATCGAGCTCCGGGAGGCTGGAATCGACCGAGCGATCTTGGTCCTCAACGGGATCAGTGGAGGTGCGCACCGGGACATCATCGCAGTCGGCCTCACGCCAGTGCTCTACGAGCTCTCTGAAGCGAGTGCTTTCGATGCGGTCTCGGACGGGCGGCCCATCGACGTGCATCTCAAGGTCGACACGGGCATGGGACGTCTGGGCGTCCCGGTCGCCGAGCTCAGCGTGTTTCTTCGAGAGCTTCGCCGCTTTCCTTCGATTCGAATCGCGGGCCTCATGACCCATCTCTCGACTGCGGATACGGACCCTGAGTACGTGGCCGAGCAGCTTGCCGGGTTTGCTCGAGCTGAAGGCCTCGTCCGTCGATTCGGCCATCAGCCTTCGGTCCTGCACGCCGCCAACAGTGCCGCCGTGTTTCGGCATCCCGAATCCCGATTCGACTGGGTGCGTCCGGGGATCGCGCTGTACGGGTACCCAGGCGCCGACACGGTCGACGCACCGCTTCGACACGCGATGCGCTGGCGCACCGAAATCCTTCGTTTGCGCACCCTCCAGCCGGGTGAGTCGGCGGGCTACGGTCGATCGTTTCGAGCGACTCGACCGACGCTCTTGGCGACCATCCCGGTTGGCTACGGAGATGGCCTCTTGCGCGCGGCTTCCAACCGCGGCCAGGTGCTGATCGACGGCGTTCGATGTCCGATCGTCGGAAACATCGCGATGGATCTCACCACCGTCGACGTTTCGGCGATTCCAAGCGTCGCGATCGGCGACGAGGTCTTGCTGCTCGGTGAGCAAAAAGGAGCTGTTCTCGACGCGCGCGATCTCGCTGCCGCCGCCCGAACGATACCCTATGAAGTTCTGACCAACGTCTCACGCCGTGTGCCGCGAATCTACGTCGATGGCTGACCGACTCGATCGGAATGCGACATGAAAGATCGCGACGAGCCCCCGATCGACGAGCAGGTTGGGCGCGCCCTGGACGAAACACTCACGCCCGACATAGTTGACGCACACCGAGCGGCACTGGCGCGCGGCGAAGAAGGCTACCTCGATCCGAGGACAGGGCTATATGTCATGACGGCGGACACGCTCAGGGCCCGCCGGAAGTGTTGCGGCTCCGGTTGCCGACACTGCCCTTATTCCGCGGACGAGCAGCGCGCAGCAGGGCGTCCGCTCATTCGACGGTGACCGACGCTCGAAGCGGCGTGTGACATTCACGTTCATGGCGCCGATGTCAGTTCGCGGGAACGGCGAGCACGATGCCACAATCGGTTTCGTTCATGTAGATGCCGTCTTCGTTCGGCCCGAGTGCATTGTTGCCGCCCGAGGTAGCGCCGAACGTCAGGTCGGCGTCGGTATAGGCGAGGAATACACACATTTCCTTGCCTCCGAGACCATACTTGAGACGTTCATCCGTGTTGTTCAAGTAGCCACATTCGACCCGAAGCTTGGGAGCGTTCTCCGAATTGATCGGCGGGTCGAGAGTGATGCCAAGAGGCTCGCCCACTGAGTTCTCGAGCTCGAAGATCGTTCGATCGCCACCCGTCTCATCGACGAAGCTGAGTCGAAAATAGTTTCCCCACTCGTGGTAGTGGGCCAGAACGTAGTAGATGTTGTAGTTGGGAGGGGCGCCCAGGAACCGTTCGAACTCCTTGCCGAGGTCACAGGTCATCGAGAATCTGGATTCCGCCTGCGGCTCGATGTCGAGCGCGGTGTTGGTGAACGCGATTGGCCTGAGCCGCACTTCCACCCTATCTTCGGAGACGGTCTCGATGTCGAAACTGAGCGCGGTTTCGAGGGGGCTGGCTGATACGTTGACGAGGTGAACCCCGCCCACGATCTTGTGCCTCGGCGGAATTTCCAGAACGGCACCGTCGGGGAACGCCTGAACCTCCTGCAGGGTTTGTGTAGACTGCGCGAAGAACGCGCCTCCCTCGAGAGCTGCCGTGACGTCGTGGAAGTCGCGGTCGTCGCAGTTCCAGGTGCCATCGGGGCCGGCGTACGTGCCTTCCGGAACGAAGAACCAATTGGAGTGATGCCAGGCGCCGTCGTTGCGCTGCCGAATTTTGGAGACGTACAGTGGCTCGTCGTTGTCGAGGGTCCAGCTCTGACAAACGCCAGTCATCTCGTCGCCTGCAGCGATCATGAGAGGCTCGAATGAATGTTTCAGCGTTGGCGTGAGCTGGTCTGACTCGGCTTCCTGTGAGCAGGCAAGGAGCGAGAAGCCAAGCACTGAAACCAAGGCAACTGCACGCACGAGCCCAGGTTCCCTCGAATCGGTGCCCTTGGCAAGGGGCTGCCGGACGACTATCGAAAACACCTGCGCTGCTCTGTGCAGCACCAGTGCCAGTGTTCATGCGCTGGCGTCTCCATAGGAGGGCGGCTCGGGATGCGCGGCACAGCGATTGGGCGGGAGGCTAGACGTAGGGAAACTTGAAGAGACGGCCGAGCGGGTCCCAATCGCGAGCACGTGCGTCGCGAGCCGCCCTGCGATCCGTACAGCTGGAGGCATCACTCCCCCAGAGCCAGTGCCAGTCTCAGACGTAATTTCGGACGACGACTTCGCGGACTTTGCCGCGTCCTCTCGCGTCGCAGTTGATCGCGCGCGGGGCTGCCACTGTCTCGACTTCGAACTCGGCGTAGAGCTCTCGGATGAAGGGGACATCGCTGTTCGAGAGCATGAGCTTACAGCCTCGACGGTCGAGGGCCTTGTAGACGTCACGCAGACGAGTTTGATCTTCCTGGGAAAAGCCGTCGCGCGCATACGACGTGAAGCTCGCAGTTGGGGACACGGGCTCGTAGGGCGGGTCGAAGTAGACGAAGTCCCCCGGCTTCGCGTTTTCGAGTAGAGCGTCGAAAGGCGCGCACTGAAGATTTGCATGTTTCAACGCTTGGCTCGCGGCCTGGAGCCCCTCCTCGTTCAGGATGCGTGGGTTCTTGTACGAGCCGACCGGCACGTTGAACTCCCCTTTGCGGTTGACGCGATGAAGCCCATTGAAGCAGGTCTTGTTGAGGTAGATGAACATCGCCGCCCGTTTCGCGGTGGAGATGCGCCGCCCCTGGTTGTAGCGTTCGCGAACCTGGTAGTAGCCTTCTTTGGAATGGCCCTTTGCGAGCCCACGCAAGGCGCTGATCACACCGTTCAGGTCATCGCGAATCGCGACGTACGTCCCGACGAGAGCTGGATTGATGTCCGTTAGAAGCGCGCGCCCAGGGCGCCGCGAAAAAAAGAGCGCGCCACCGCCGACAAACGGCTCGACGTGGCGCATGTGCTCTACCCCCGAAGGGAGCAGCGGTCGCAGCTGGCTGAGCAATCTGCCCTTGCCCCCCGCCCACTTCACGAAAGGGGCTGCCTCCCTTGGCTGCTGCTCTAGCCTGAGCGCGACCGCTGCAGATGTCGTCATATGTAGCATGATCGCCTACACAGACGGCGGAGCGGAAAAAAGCGGCGAGCTGACGGCGAATTATCGCGTAAATTCAGCTATGTGGCCTGGGACTAGGTGGCCTCGGCAAGCATCGCGCGGAGGCGGTCGAGCGCTTCTTCGAGCACCGGCATCGGCGGGCCGAAGGAGAATCGCACGTGCTCGATGAAGCGCGATGGGCGTCCGGTCCGCCGTTTGCCAGGGTTCACGTCGAAGAAGTGCCCCGGGACGCAGATCACTTTGCGATCTAGCGCAGCCCGGAAAAAGTCGTCGCTGTTGCGAATCGAAGGAGGCAATCCGCTCAGATTCCCCCATGCGTAGAAAGTGCCCTGAGGCTCGAGGTCGAAACGCACGCCGATGTCCTTCAGGCCTTTCACTAGGAAGTCCCGCTTCTTCTTGAACTCGGTGTGGACTGCGGCCGCTTCAGCCAACGTCGGGGCTTCCTGGACCAAATCGATCGCGGCGCGTTGCATGGGGGCGACCCCGCCTCCGTCCAGGAACGAGCCGGCACTTGCGGCCGATTCGATCACCCGTTTCGGGCCGACGATCCAACTGACGCGAAAACCTGGGTAGCGCCAGTTCTTCGTGAGCCCATCGAACACCACGATCGGATCTTCGTCCACGTCTTCCACGTATTGCGCTGCACTCACGATCGTCGGTTCGTCGTTCCAGACGTAGTGCGAGTAGAACTCGTCGAGCAACAGCGCGCAGTTGGAATTCCTCGCCGTCTCCACCCAACCTGCGAGCGCGTCCCCTTGGACGACCTTGCCGGTGGGATTGCAAGGGTTGCTGGCCAAGATCGCGCTCAACCCCCGACCGAGAATCTCCTCTTCCAGTTGTTCGCGCGTGAACTCGTACCCTTGCTTCGGGTCGAGGAGAATGGGAATCGGCAAGAACCGCCGGAACACGTCGAGCAGCTCCTCGTACGCGGTGTAATCGGGAAGGAAGTGTCCGAGGTGAATCGGCGCGATCGCGGCGCAGGCGCGCATGACCGCAACGCGGCCTCCGCCAGCAATGGCGACGTTCTCCGCGGAGTACTGGGACTTCATTCCTCGGCGAAAGAGCTTGTTGTAGAGGCCCGCTACGTCCTCGCGCAGCTCCCAAATACCCGGCACTGGGGCGTAGTCGAGGTCGCCAGGTTCAACAGGGATGTTCGTTACCCTATCCGGTGCACCAGGAAGCGCAGTCGTGTCGGGTTGGCCTTGTCCGAGGTTGCACCAGTCCGGCGCGTCGAGGCTGAAACCCCGCTTCTGGGCTTCGACCGTGACGTAGATCACGCCGGTGCGCGGAACGGGCCGAAATGCAGCGACTTCCGCGATCTCGTTCGTGGGGATCGAATCAGGCTGGCTCATTGGCAGCGGCACTCTAGCAGAAGTCCCGAAATGCGATAGCCTTGCCCGATGGATGTCTTGCGCATCGAGGAGCTGATGGTCGACTGTGTCGTCGGCGTTTACCCACACGAGCGCAACGCCTCTCAGCCACTCCGTGTCGACATCGAAATGCGTCTGCAAACCGAGGCGTCTGCGGTCAAGGAGAGCCTACGTTCGACGATCGACTATGCGGCGACCGCCTCACAAGTCGTCTTCTTGCTGCGAAGCTGCCGGTTTCGGTTGCTGGAAACCGCTGCCCACGTGCTGGCGCGATACATCCTCGCGCCACCTGCGCCCGATGAGCGCCGCGCACAGGTCGATTCCGCTCTGGTGCGCCTCAGCAAGCCCGGCGCCCTGCGAGGTTTCGCGATTCCTTCGCTCGAAATCGAGCGAGACGCATCCTGGTGCAGCGTCGAGGTCGAGCAGAAGCCCTTCGGGACCGTCGATGTGATCTATGAAACCAAAGGCGCGGGCATCTACCGTCTGAACGTCGCGCCCGGGAAGAGCATTCCTCTGCACGTGCATCACGAGATGCGCGAGTCGGAAATGGTGCTGAGCAACGGCCTGCTCTGTCAGGGGCAGGCCTGCGCGCCTGGAACGGTTCATCGCTGGCCGCGAGGCGCGGCGCATACGTACATGAATCCGAGTGAACGTCACCAGAACATTCTCTGCGTCGATTCGCCGAGGTTCATCCCTGAAGACGAAATCGAAGTGACCGGACAACCGGCCGACGTTCCGGCCGAGGCGCCCTGGGGCCCGATCGCCGGGTGGGGCTGAGGCGATGATTTCCGAGGGCACGGTGGTCGTCACCGGAGCGACGCGGGGAATCGGCCGGGCCACGGTCGACGCGATCCTGGCGCGCGGCGGAAAGGTCGTGGCGGTCGCTCGCGATCCGGAGGCCTTGCGATTGCTCGTCGCATCCTCCGAGGGACGCATTCGTGCCGTGTCTGCCGACCTCGAAGACGTGGCGCGGGTTCAAGACGCGGCGAAACGCGCGATCGATGCCTTCGGGCCCATCGATGGCCTGGTGAACTGCGCCGGCATCGCCCGGTACGAGCCCGTCGGCGCCATCAGTCTCGCATCGATCGAGGCGCAACTCCACGTGAACTTCGTTGCGCCGCTTCTCCTTTCACAGGCGCTTGCGGAGCACTTCGGCACGCGGGGCGGGTCCATCGTGAACGTGTCGAGCACCTTGTCCGAGCGCGTAGCTCCCAACACACTCGTCTATGCGGCGAGCAAAGCAGCGCTCAACGCGATGACCAAGACCCTTGCGCTCGAGCTTGCGCGATTCGGCGTGCGGGTCAACGCGGTGCTTCCCGGTGGGGTCGAAACCGACATGTTGCGCAACCCACGATTGCGCCCGGGGGAATCGCTCGCACCGGACGAGCTCGACACGCGGGTTGCGGCCCAGCTGAAGGCACTCGCTGCCTTGCACCCCATGGGCCGGCTCGGTGAGCCCAGGGAGGTTGCGGCCGTGATCGTCGCGGTACTCGACCAGACCTGGCAGACAGGCAGTCTGGTCACGATCGATGGGGGCCTCTCGGTCGCCTAGGCTTGAAGCCTCGCTGGTTTTCACACACACTCCGCCGAACGTGGCTCGAAATCAGAAGGTCGTGCTCGATGCGGACGCTATCCAACGAAGCATTCGACGTATCGCCGTCGCGATTCTCGAGGCGACCTCTGGCATCGAAGATCTGACCCTGGTCGGCATTCGTCGCGGTGGCGTTGCGCTGTCGCGGCGCATCGCCGACGAAATCGCAGCGGTCGAGGGTAGGCCTCCACCCGTTGGGACAGTCGACATCTCTCTATACCGTGACGATGCCGCCACCGCGCTTCCCAACCCGAAGATAGGGCCGAGCGACATTCCCTTCGATGTGAATGGCCGCCATGTGGTTCTCGTCGACGACGTGCTTCACACAGGGCGCACCGTGCGCGCCGCCATCGAATGTCTCCAGGACCACGGACGCCCGGCACGCGTTTGGCTTGCTGCGCTCTGCGATCGAGGGGGGCGTGAGCTGCCGATTGCGCCGGACTTCGTCGGACGCAAGATCTCCATGGACCCGGGCGGGCGTCTGGACGTCTGGCTCGATGCAGCGGGTCCCGATCGCGTCGTGCTCTCGGAGGGCGACGAATGAAACCCTTTGCGCACCGTAGCCTTCTGGACATCGAGGGCCTCACGCGCGTCGATGTCGAGCGCATCCTCGATACTGCAGAAGCCTTCCTACAGGTTTCTCGCCGCCCTGTGCGCAAGGTCCCGACGCTCCGCGGCAAGACAGTCATCAATCTCTTTTACGAAGCCTCTACACGGACCCGAACTTCCTTCGAGCTCGCGGGCAAGCGGCTAAGCGCGGACGTCATCAACATGACGGTGTCGGCCTCGAGCGTGAAGAAGGGCGAGACGCTGCAAGATACGTGTCGGACACTCGAAGCCATGCATCCGGACGTGATCGTCATCCGGCACAGTGCGTCCGGGGCTGCAAGCTATGTCGCCTCCAAGATCGGTTGCAGCGTCATCAATGCGGGGGATGGGATGCACGCGCACCCAACCCAGGCATTGCTCGACGCGTTTACCATACGCCGCGAAAAAGGAACCCTCGACAACTTGGTCGTGACGATAGTAGGTGACATCGCCCATTCACGAGTTGCTCGTTCCAATGCGCACCTCTTGAAGCTGTTCGGTTGCGAAGTGCGGGTCGTCGGTCCGCGTACCTTGCTCCCTGCTGCGGTGGACTCGCTCGGCGTGCGAGTTTTCGACCAGCCGGCCCAGGCACTCGAAGGGGCCGATGTCGTCATGGTCCTTCGCATCCAACAAGAGCGCTTGGAGGGCGCACTTCTGCCGAGTCTGCGAGAGTACGCGCGGACGTATGGGATCGGTCCTCGGGCCATCGCACGCGCCAAGCCCGACGCGATCATCATGCACCCTGGCCCGATGAACCGAGGGGTGGAAATCGAAAGCGTGGTCGCCGATAGCGAACGAAGCGTCGTGCTCGATCAGGTCGAGGCCGGCGTAGCCGTGCGAATGGCGCTCCTCTATCTCTTCGCTGGTGAAACGAGTGACGCCCCTGCGGTAGGCGAGGCGGATTGACGGCGGTGCGCACAGGTCTCGACCGCATCGCCGATGGTGACTTGGATGCGGTTAGGCTCGTAGCGGGACGGAACGTCGGCTTGCTCGCCCATGCGGCTAGCGTGGATCGCCGGCTTCGGCCCGCCGCTTCTGTTCTTCGCGCGGCGGGAGCCAATGTTGCTGCGCTGTTTGGGCCCGAACACGGCTTCGCAGGCGCAGCGCAAGACATGGTTGGCGTGGGGACGAGCGACCAGGACGAGGTCCCGATCTACTCGCTTTACGGAGACGATTCCGGCGACCTGAGTCCGAAGCCCGAATGGCTTCGCGGCCTGGATGCGATCGTCATCGACCTGCAAGATGTTGGGTCGCGCTACTACACCTACGTATGGACTGCGGCTCTGACGATGAAAGCGGCCGCGGCGGTCGGAACCGAGGTCGTTCTCCTCGACCGGCCGAACCCGCTGGGGGGCGCACGCGTCGAAGGTGCCCCACAACGCGATGGCTATCTGTCGTTCGTGGGACTCTATCCGGTCGCCGTCAGACACGGGCTCACCATCGCGGAGCTCATGCATTGGGTCTGCGATCTCGAGAAGATCGATCGCAGCGTCCTAAACATCGTCCCGCTGGACGGCTGGATGCGCTCGATGAATTGGAAGGACACCGGTCTGCCCTGGGTCATGCCCTCTCCCAACATGCCCACACCCGACACGGCGCTGGTATATCCCGGGGGGTGCCTGGTCGAGGGCACCAGGCTGTCGGAGGGGCGGGGAACGACGAGGCCGTTCGAGCTCTGGGGCGCGCCAGGTTTGGACGTTCGGCCGCTCCTCGAGCTCGACCTCCACGGCGTTACGCTGCGACCGGTCGAGCTGACGCCGACTTTCCAAAAACACGCGGGCCTAAGCTGTGCTGGGGTGCAGGTGCACGTCACTGATCCATGGGTCTTTCGGCCATACGAAGCCTATCTCCGAATGCTTGCGGCCGTGCTTCCGCAGCTAGAGCCAGTAGAACGCTGGCGAACCGATGTCTACGAGTTCGTCTCGGATCGCCCCGCGATCGATCTTCTCACCGGTGGCCCCGAGTTCCGCACAGCTGTCGACGGGGGAGCATCCCTCGACACGGTGCTTGCGAACGAAGCGCGTGGTGCGGCGCTATTTGATGACGAGCGTCGCTCCGCTTGGCTCTATGCAAAGTGACGGAACCCAGCATTGCCAAGGTCGATCTGCTCGCCTGCTTCATCGAGCACACGCGTTCCATTGCCTTCGATGACCGTTCCGATCTTGCTCCCGATCTTTTCGGCCTCGGAGCACTCGGGTGCCGTGAATATCAGCTCGTAGTCCTCACCGCCAGTGAGGGAGAGCTTGGTTGGGTCGAGGTCGAGTGCCGCGCAGCTGGTTTCATAGCCTGTCGCGGTCGGAACTGAGCTCGCGCGAAGAACCGCGCCGACTCCGGAGGCCGTGCAGAGGTGTCCCAGGTCTTGCAGCGCGCCATCCGAGACGTCGACCGCTGCCGTCGCGACCGCGGCCAATACGTCTAACGCGTAGCCGTTGATCGGTGGTCGTTTCCATCGCTCGACGAATCGGCGTCCATGTTCGAGCCCGAAAGAACGAGACTCCAAGACTGCGAGCCCAAGTGCCGCGGCACCCAGCGTTCCGGTTACGTAGATCGCGTCGCCTGGTCGAGCACCCGCTCGCATGAGCGGCTTTCCCAGGGGCGTTCCCAAGGCCGTCGTGGTTACGGTGAGGGACTCGCTCGCGCTCAGATTGCCGCCAATGACCTTGGCGCCCGTGCCGGTCGCTGCCTCGGCGATCCCTTCGATGAGCTCACGGAAATCGCCGTCGGAAAAGCTCGGGGGGAGTGTGAGCGCGATCAGTGCAGCCCTCGGCACCGCCGCCATCGCCCAGACGTCGCTCACTGCTGCAACGAGCGCTCGGTAGCCCAGCTCGCGACACGAGATCAAGTCGCGCCGAAAGTGCACGTTCTCGACATGAGCATCGACCGTCACGATGCTTGGACGATCACCAAAGTCGATCACAGCCGCATCATCACCGATGCCGACGAGGATCCCGTTCGAGTCGCCGTCGAGCTCGAAGCGCGCCTTCAGCCACTCGATCTTGGCGAACTCATCAATCATCGTCGTGGGCGGCAGGAAGCGTCACGGTGAAGATTGTGCCCTCGCCGGGTGAGCTGGTCACCTCGATCTTCCCGTCGTGGCCGTTCACGAGCTGTTTCACGATCGACAACCCGAGTCCGGCACCACCATGGGTCCGTGTGGTCCCCGCATCGATTTGATAGAACGCGTCGAAGATTCGCGGGAGCTTATCCTCTGGGATGCCCATCCCCGTGTCTCGAACCGTCAGAATCACCGCTGGTCGGCTTGCGGCGAAGAGGGCTGCGCCGAGGCCCGAAGAGGTCCCTCCACCGAGCTCGCCCGCTTCTGCGCTCAGCTCGACTTCGCCTCCTGCGTCGGTGAACTTCACGGCATTGTCGGCGAGGTTGAGTAGGATCTGGCGCAGTCGCACCGGGTCGCCCCAAATTTTCGGTACGCCGCTCGCGACTCGAATCTCCAGCGCGACGTTGCGCCGGTTTGCGTTCGGTACGATGGTCGAGCCGATGTCCGAGAGTAGGGTGCGAGGGTCGACCGCCTCGTTGAGGAGCTCCAAGTTCTTCGCTTCGAGTCGCCCGAGGTCGAGGAGGCTGCTGATGAGGCCAAGTAGTTGGTCGGCTTTCCCTCGAATCGTCTCGAGGAAGTCGGATTGGCCTTCATTCAGTGCGCCCGCTGCTCCACCTTCGAGCATTTCGGTGTAGCCGATGATCGAAGTCAGTGGGGTCCGAAGCTCGTGGCTCACCGTGGCCAGGAACGTGGACTTGAGCTGATCGAGCTGTTTCAATTCGTCGTAGGAAGTCTTGAGTGCCTCGTTCTTTTCCGCGAGCTCCCGGTAGTTCTCACGGACGCTTGCGACCTGCATGGTCGAAGCGAGTTGTGCGCGGTGGCCCGAGAAGACGAGTAGCTCGAGGACGCCCTTGAGGTGGGCCGAGAGCTGCTCGGCGATGTCCTCGCGCACGCGTGGCATACGGTCGAAGTGTCCACGTGCGGCACCCGCGTCGATGGACGGATCGACGGCTGTGAGGGAGGCGGGGGCGCGTTTGGTTTCCGCGGGAACATAAGGGCCGATGATGAAGCGGCCAATGGGACGTCCTTGATAGTGAAGGGGAACAATCCGGTAGACAGCACCAGTGAAGCACGGGTGCACGATGGTTTCGCCGTCGGGCTCGAGATCTCGAACGGCACCGACCGTCTGCGCACACGCGCGCTCACCCCCGGGCGAGGTGTTGAGGTAGTTGCAGAGAGGGCGGTCGCGATGGACGTCCGCCAGCAGATCCCCTTCGTGGGAAATCACGCGAACGGGGAGTCCAAATAGGGTGAAGAAAGATTTCGACACCGAGGTCACCGAGTCGCGACTGAGCACGTCCTCCAGGCGGACTACATCCCCCATCAAGATATCCGCGGCATTGGTATCGTCCTGCATCATCGCTCCTGCTGCCTGGGATCGTGTTTCAGCTTCGATTCGACCTCTTGCATGAATCGAACCGGGCTCACTCCGAACTTCTCGTGAAGCCCGTGCTCCTCCTCCAGCTTGCTCCATGTCTCGCGAATCAGTCCGCGGAGCGTCTGCATGACCCCGTAGCCACGCGTCGCAACGGCTGTGTAGATCGGTTCGCGGCTCTGTCTCGCGATCGCTTCGAGCTCCTCGTCCGTGCGGATGTCGTCCATGTCTCGCTTGTTGAACTGAATGATGATCGGTACACGGTCGGGATCGATTCCGTTCTCTGCGAGATTTCGTTTGAGATTGAGAAACGATTCACGATTGGCGGCGGCCTCGCTTCGTTGTGAGTCTGCGATGAAGGCGACGCCATCGGTGGCCTGCAGAACCAGTCTGCGCGTCGCGTTGTGCATTACCTGCCCAGGCACGGTGAACAGCTTGAGACGGACCTTGATGCCGCTCTCCGAGCTGACCGTGATCGGAAGCATGTCGAAAAACAGAGTCCGGTCGTTCTGAGTCTCGAGCGTCATCAACTCGCCACAGGCCTTCGAAGTTCCCAGCCAGTGGATGGCTCGCAGATTCGTCGTCTTTCCGCTCAACGCCGGTCCGTAATAGACCAGCTTTACGGTCAGTTCCTTTGCAGCGAAATCAACTTGCATTCCGAATCGGAGGTTCGTTCCGAACGCGACGACTAAGCGCGTAGCAAGAACAAGACCCCGGCCCCCATCAACACCAACATGATAAAGAACGCAGCCCATGTCAGCGTCCTTTTGTGCGCGACGCCGCTCGGTGCGACTCGGGTGTCTTGGAGTTGCTGCGTAGCCAGCCCGATCAGCCTGTCGATTTGCTTGGATGCGGCCTCGCTGCGCATCGGATCGGTCTCCCGAACCATCCGGTAGCGTTTACCGGCCTCGGGCAGCCGGTCGAGTGCAACACAGACGCCGACGAAGCGCCGATGAGCCTCTTCGTCCCCCCATCCAGCCTCAACCTGCGCCCAGGCCTCGTCGATCGGATCCACCAGAGCAGAGAATAGCATGGCAGCACGATGACAATATAGGCCGATTACATCCCGATTAACGCCAATATTGCGCTCCGCAGCGTTCTGGGGAAGCGCGTTTAGACTGCCGGACGTTCTCAAAACGGGGGCGCGTGTCTCCCACCCCGGGGCCGCCGTCCAGAGCTTCCCGTGTGTGCCCAAAAAGTCCATTGAATTCTATCACTTGGAGAGCAGAAAGAAGTTGACATGGGATGAGCTTGCGCCGTAGTTTCCAGCCTTAGTGGGAACTAGTGGGATCAAGTGCCAATTGGCTACTGACTAGGACGAGAGGCTTAGGTTGTTCCGAGGACGCTACGAGCACAGCATCGATGCGAAAGGGCGCACTTCCGTCCCGTCCCGCTTTCGCGAGGTGATGACTTCGCAAGGTGACGCAAAGCTCGTGGTCACGACGGGATTGGACACCTGTCTCGTTGCTTATCCGATGGCGGAGTGGCTGGCGTTCGAGAAGCGCCTGTCCGAGCTTCCGCAGTTCGACACCGACGTCGTTACGCTCAAGCGCATCTATGTTTCCGGCGCTGTCGAGTGCGACGTCGACAGAGTCGGGCGATTGCTGATCCCTTCGGCTCTTCGCAAGCACGCAGATTTGAAGCGAGATGCGCTCTGGGCGGGGATGGGCAGCTACATCGAGCTTTGGGCCAAGGCGAGCTTCGAAGATCTTCGCAAAGACGTTCTCGCTGACGAAGATCGGCGCTTGGCGATCGCCAAGCGGCTCGCGGAGCTCGGGCTGTGACAGGCTTCGAGCATACGCCGGTTCTCCTTGCAGAACTTCTCGAACAACTGGCACCCGCGCCGGGGGGCACCTATGCGGACGTCACGCTTGGTGGAGGAGGGCACGCGCGAGCGATTCTCGAGCGCAGCGCACCCGATGGTAGACTGATCGGAACCGACCGCGACCCCAGCGCGCTTGATGCTGCGCGCGCGGAGCTCGCTGAATTTGGACAGCGGGTGACACTACGCAAAGCCCGAATTCGGGACCTCCGCGACGTCCTGACATCGCTCGATATCGAGCAGGTCGACGGCATCGTCGCCGACTTGGGTGTCAGCTCTGCGCAGCTCGATCAGGCCGAGCGAGGATTTTCACTCGCAAATGACGGACCCATCGACATGCGAATGGATCCGACCGAAGGTAATAGCGCGCTAGATTTGATCGCCTACAGCGACGCCGAAGAGCTCGCGAACTTGATCTACCGGTACGGCGAGGAACACCGATCACGGAAGATCGCGCGGGCGCTTCGACATGCCTACGAAGAAGGCGAGCTCGAAACGACCGGCGACTTGCGTCGTGCCGTCCACCGCGCGACCGGCCCTCGTCGCGGTCGTATCGATCCATCGACCAAGACCTTCCAGGCACTTCGCATCGCGGTCAACGACGAGCTGGGGGAGCTCGAATCCTTGCTCGAGCAGCTTCCGAGCGTGCTGCGACCTGGCGGCGTAATCGCCGTGATCAGTTTTCACTCCCTCGAGGATCGAATCGTGAAGCACGGCTTTCGCGAAAGCGAGCATCTGGTGCCTCTGACGAAGCGTCCGATCATCGCTTCGGAGTCGGAGCGGGAGGCCAATCCGAGATCACGCAGCGCGAAACTTCGCGCGGCCCGCCGATTGGAGGTTGCGGCGTGAAGGGGCGTTTCTTGCCGCTCTGGTGCGTCGCGGTGTTCGCGACTGCTGCGGCGTTTGTCGTGCATCTTTCGATTCGCTTCGAAACAGTTCGACTCGGATACGAAGTGAGCGAAGAGCGCGGCCGTCAAAGTGAGCTCCTTCAAGACCGCCGTCTGCTTTCGATAGAAGCCGCGACCCTTCGGCAGAGCGGTCGAATCGAGACCATCGCGCGCGGAACACTCGGAATGGAAGTCCCTAAACCGACACGCATCGTAACGATGAAGGAACAGAAGACGCGCTCCGCTGCCGGGAGGGTGCGATGAAGAACCGTCGCCAGCGATGGTTTCGGGCACGCATTGCGCTCCTCGGTATAGGCGTGATGGGCGTCGCGATGATCGTGATGGTTCGTGCTTTCCACGTGCAGATCGCGAGTGGCGATCGATTGCGTGGCATGGCCGAGAGCCAGCACGTTCGCGAGCTTCGGGTCTCGCCAAGGCGCGGGGTCATCTACGACCGACACGGCGCAGAGCTCGCGGTCAGCGCCGACGTCGACAGTGTCTACGCAAATCCCAAGCGGCTCAAGGCGATGGAGCAGGACCCACGCACCGTGGCCAGGCGAATCGCACAGATTCTCGACGTCGACGCCCAGAAGCTCGCGGGACGTCTGGCTTCCGATCGCTACTTCGTCTGGATCGAACGCCAGGTCACACCTCATGAGGCTACGCGCATTCGCGAGTTGGACATTCCAGGGGTCGAGCTGACCACCGAAGCGCGGCGCTACTACCCGAACCGCCACCTTGCAGCTCATCTGCTCGGATTCGCGGACATCGACGGGCGTGGAATCGAAGGCGTCGAGCTCGCATACGAGGATCGACTTCGGGGTTCCGATCGGCGCGTGGAGGCGATACGTGATCGCCGGGGTCAGGTCGTCTTCGCCGACGAGATGCAGGACGACCGCTCGATGCAAGGGCAGAACGTCGTCCTCACCATCGACAAGGCGATCCAGCACATCGCGGAGCGCGAGCTGGCGTTGGGAGTGCGAACCTTCGAAGCGCGCGGCGGAAGCGTCGTCGTCATGGACCCATCGACCGGAGAGATTCTGGCGCTCGCGAACTATCCTCCTTTCAACCCGAACGAGCCCTCGAAGCATCCGACGGCGCATCGGCGCAACCGAGCCGTCGTGGACCGCTTCGAGCCTGGCTCCACCGTGAAGCCGTTCACGATGGCCGCTGCGCTCGCCGCGGGTACCGTCAAACCAAACCAATCGATCAACTGTGAGAACGGGGTCACGCGCTTGGGTGGCCGCCTGCTCCACGATGCCCATCCTTATGAATGGCTCACTCCAACGCAGGTCCTCGCGTACTCCAGCAACATCGGCACGGCCAAGATCGCCCTCGATCTCGGAAAGAAGGAGTTGTATCGCGGCTTGAGGCGTTTCGGGTTTGGAGAGCCGACCGGTCTTGGTGTGCCGGGTGAAACCGCAGGCATTCTTCGTCACTACAGGCGTTGGTACGAGATCGACACGGCCACGGTTTCGTTCGGCCAGGGGATGAGTGTGACGAACGTTCAGCTGGCGACCGCGATGAGTGCGATCGCCAACGGCGGGCAACTCATGCAACCACTTCTCGTCCGCCGCATGACCGACGGCCACGGTGCGACGATCGAAGAAAACAAGCCGCGCGTTCGTCGGCAGGTCGTTCCGAGGCGAGTGGCGAAACTGGTTGGGCAAATGCTCACCGCGGTGACCGAGCCTGGCGGCACGGCCGTCGAAGCGGCGGTGGACGGCTACCTAGTAGCGGGCAAGACAGGGACGGCGCAGAAGGCAGACTACGTTCACGGCGGGTACGCCAAGGACCAATGGCTTGCGTCGTTCATCGGATTCGCGCCCGCGGACCGGCCTGCGATCGTGATTTCAGTGGTCATCGACGAGCCCGCCATTGCGCACTACGGGGGAACGGTTGCAGGTCCGGTGTTCCGGCGAATCGCCGAAGTCACGCTTCGACACTTGGGAATCGCACCCGAAGGGCGACAGGCGGTTCTTGCGAAAAAGCACCAAGAACGGATCGCGATCTCGGAGGTCGAACCTGCGGCGCCGGACGAGCCCGTCGAAAAAGGGGAGAGTGCCGTCCCCGATGTGCGCTCGCTGCCTTTGCGGCAGGCCGTCATGGCGTTGCATGCCCAGTCTTTGGTGCCCGAGGTCCAAGGATCGGGCCTCGTGGTCGCGCAGGATCCTGCGCCAGGCAAAGCGGTTGCCCACGGGGCGGTCGTTCGGCTGCGTCTCGACCGTCAGCGCTTCGATACCGAGGCTGCGACGTCCGGTGGAAGCACGAATAAGCTCGCCGCCGCGGCACCCCGGAGGCCGCATGCGCCCTGAATGGAAGACGGGCATGACGCTCGAGCAACTACAGAGCAGGGGTGTCGTCGGACGAATCCGGGGATCGGTCAGTCAGCGCGTGATTGGCGTGCAGCACGACTCGCGCTGCGTCGAGCCAGGCGACCTTTTCGTCGCCGTGCCGGGTGCCACCCACGATGGATCGAGCTTCGTGCGCGATGCCTTGCGCAGCGGAGCCGTCGCCCTGATGGCAGAGCGGGAGCTCGCCTCGGACGTTCCACTGATGATCGTGGCCGATGCCCGACTGGGCCTCGGGCAGGCGGCGGAGTTGGTCTACGGCGAGCCCACCAGCGCGCTGCCGACCGTCGGAATCACCGGGACCAACGGTAAGACGACGACAGCGTATCTTCTCAAGCAAGCGATCGAGGGAGCATCCGGCAAGCCAGCGCTCGTCGGTACGACGGGTCTCATCGGTTTGGGCGACACGACGCCCTCGCTTCACACAACGCCGGAAGGCGATGATATCTCCCGTTTCGCGCGTATTGCGCTCGATCAAGGTGCGACGCACCTGGTCCTTGAAGTTTCGAGTCACGGGCTCGCCATGCGCCGGGTGGACGCGCTCGATTTCGCGGTTGCGGCCTTTACCAATCTCTCGCGTGACCACCTGGACTTCCACGGGAGCATGGAGCGGTACGGCGAGGCCAAGGCACGCTTCTTCACCGAGCTCGCGCCGAAGCACGCCGTCATCCACGTCGACGATGCGTTCGGCGCAGAGCTCGCCGAACGCATACCCGTCCCCGTGACGCGATGCTCGCGACGACCCGAAAGCAA
>DASRZF010000394.1:0-5235 GCA_035686645.1 Polyangiales bacterium | reverse complement strand
GGAGTAGAGCGCTGTCAGCTCTGGGGCCAGCGTCACCAGACCGCCCAGGTAGTGAAGGCCGGTCTTGCTCAGCTTGTCGCTACCAGCGGCCGCAAAGAGGTTGATCTGGCCACCGGCATCCCAAAGGCTCTGATGGAGGTGGCCGCTCGAACCAGGGAGGTCGGCGTTCCACTTCGCCATGAACGTAACCGCCAGGTCGTGGCGAGCGCAGATTTGCTTCAGGGTCGTCTTGAAGAGGGCGGCCTTGTCGGCAGCGGCGAGCACGTCATCATAGCGCAGTGCTGCTTCCCAAACGCCGGGCCCCGTCTCGGTGTGGAGCCCTTCGATCTCGATGTCGTATTCGGCCGAGGTCTCCAAGATGTCGTCGACCAAGAATTGATGTTGGCCCGCACGCAGCCAGGAGTAGCCGAACATGCCCGGGCTCAAAGGCTCGAGGTTTCGGAAGTCCTTCTGATGAAGCGATTGGGGGGTCTCTTGGAAAACCCAGAACTCGAACTCGGCCGAGAAAGTCGCCGAGAACCCAGCGGCATGAGCGCGCTGCCGAACCTTCTTGAGCAGGTTGCGGGGACATGCCGGATGCGGCGCGCCATCCGGCGTGTAGAAGTCGACGAGGAAGTTCGCCGTGTCTGGAGCGTCTGGGAGGACGCGGAACGTGCTGGGGTCAATTCGGGCTAGGGCGTCCGGATAGCCGGTCGCCCAGCCTGTCACTCGCGCGTTGTCGTAGAGGCGGTCCGAGACATCCCATCCGAAGATCACGTCGCAAAAACCGAAGCCCTTATCGAGCGCCGACCAGAATTTCTCGAGGCTGATGTATTTGCCTCGGAGCACTCCGTCGACGTCGAAACCTCCGACTTTGACCTTTCGGATTCCCTTCTCGTTGAACTCACGCCGCAGCTCTTCGCTCACAATTCCTCCTCGGCGGCCGGAAGCATACTCCTTTTTCGCCCTCTTGTGCGGAGCGATCCCGGCCCAGCCAACGCGGCTCATCGGCGACGAAACCGCTCAGCGAGAATCGCTCGCTAGTGCGAAGGCATCCAACGATGAACCAGGCCCAGACCCAACACGAACAGCACGGCTACCGATGCGTGCCCAAGCAGCTCGTGCGAGGTGCCCGGAACCGAGCAGTGCGCCTTCAGCACGAAGTTCCCCGCGAGGCCGGCCGCCGCGGCCGCGACGAGGCTCCCGAACGCGTTGCCTCGATCGACGAGCCTGAGCAAGGCGTAGACCGGGACGCCGAGGAGGATGCCGACCCCCATGCAGGCGCCCGCCATCACGCTGCCGTCATGACCATGCGTGGCGGCCTGCGCCGCGGGATAGGGCCAGAACGCGGCCAGAACCGTCGCGCCGAGCGCTACGCAAACCAAGCAGACCGACTGCCAACGCGGAAGCTCGGGCAAATGGACCGGGCGGGTCACCATGATCATCGCCGCGAGTAGCAGAACGCAGAACGTCACGAGACTGGTCGTCCACTGAATCGTGCGAGCATGATCGCCAACGATCGGAAATAGATACCAGCCCGTGATAGCGAGCGCTGAGAATACACCGAGGACGATCAGCCGGCGTGCCATCGTGGACCGGCTTCGAAGAAAGCCTGCCACCGTCCGATCGCTCTTCTGGCACTCTGCCTTAATCCCGGTGAACAGGTGCTCCATCCGCTCGCTCCGGGCGTCCACGTCCGCCACATCGAGCTCGCGTAAGCGCTCGGCCAGGTCGTCCTCTGGCCTGTTGTCGACACTAGTCATTCATCACCACGTATTTCCAAGACCAGTAATTGTTTCAGAGTCGCATACGCACGATGTGCGCGAACACGCACAGCCCCCTCGGAAGTCCCAATGATCTGGGCTACCTCCGCGTATGGGCGCTCCTGGAACCAGTGGAGCTCCACCACCTCGCGCTGGCTCGTCGGGAGCTTCTCGAGCGCCACGTGGAGCAGCTCCGAGCGTTGGCGAAGCTCGAGCGGCATGAGGTCCGCCTCGGGCGCGGCCTGAGTGTCGACCTCGATGCTCGTCATCTTTCGACGCTTCGTCCGGCGCCAATGTTCGCGGACTAGGTTCATCGCGATCGTCATGATCCAGGGGCGAAGCTTCGAACCAGGTCGGAAGTCTTTTCGCGCACCGTGAAGACGGAAGAAGGTCTGCTGCACGATTTCCTCGGCGAGCTCGTCGTTGCGAAGGTGGCGCCGCGTGAGGCGGAGAAGAATGGGTGCGTACCTTTCGAACAGAGCACGAAATGCTGCATCATCCCCGTTGACGTAGGCTTCCATCAGCTCTTCGTCGCTGGCCTTCGAGCCTCGTTCGCTATTCGGCATGTTCTGCGCTCAGCTCCAAACCCAAGGGCACGGCTGGCTCCTCTGGACGGGTCTGAGACTTCCACCAATACCCCGAGAACACGAGGGTGCCCAGCAAGACCAGTAGAAGAGCGATTCGCGACCAGTGTCGCTTGTTCTCGTCATCGAGCGCTTCGATTATGATCGGCTCGATCGGAATGGGTCGCGCGCCTGAGGTGCTGAGGATCTTTCCAGGCGGGTGACTACTGCCGAGGTACGCCGGCGGCAGGCTCGAGGCGAGCGACGCAACGGGCACCGAGCCGACGTGCGAGGTTTCCATCCAGGGTGCGATGTCCTGAGTGTGCGGGTTCTGTTTGGCAGACTCGACTTCGAGCCACTCGAGGGCAGCCCGCATGGCAGCGGCATGAGGGAATCGTTGCTCAGGACGTCTTGCCATCGCGCGCCTGATGACATCGGGCAGACCGGGGATGTCGTCAAAACCTTCCCCGGTTTCCCAGCCGATCGGGGGAGATCCGATCACCATGTGGTGTAGCAGCGCGCCCACGGAGTAGAGGTCGGCGGAGGCTCCGAAGCTCCCCCCGCCGAAGAGCTCGGGGGCCATGTATGCGACCGCGTGCTTTCCGGACCCTGTATGTGCAGCGTGGGCGCTCGCCTCCGGGTTGGCTCGAATCAATGGCGAAACACCCATGCCGATGACGCGTGCGCCGAGCTTTCCGCTTCGATTTCGAGTGACGATGATGTTTTCGGGCGTGAGGTCGCCATGCATCAATGCGTGGGAGTGCCCTTCACCGAGGGCGTCGAGCACGTCGCTTGCGATCCGAAGCACGGTCAACGAGCTCAGCTGGCGAGCTCGAAGGAGGTCGGAGAGAAGCGTGCCGCGAGTGTCGTTGAAGGCCAGATACGGCACGCCGTCGATCACGCCAGCGTCCAAGATTCGCGGAAGAGCGCGCGAACGGATCGAACCGAGGCCATGTGCCAAGTGTGCGAACGCGGCTTCGGCACGCCTGGATTGGCTCACGTCCATGGGGATCACGCTCAGTATGAGCGGAGTCCCCTCCGAGGATGCGCGGTAGTAAGAGGCGAGACCTCCCCACGGCAATGCGCCGTCCACCGCGTAGCGGCCGGCGAAGAGCTCCTCTGGCGGAGGGTGCGCGCCACCAGGCGAGGGAAACATCGAGTCCGAGAATAGACCGATTGCTCCCGGGGCGCGAATCTTTAGTGTTCCTGTGAAAAGGCCTGGCCTCGAGCCAGCACTTCGCCATCCGGTTGCCGGGTGAGCTCGTACGCGCGGCTACGATCCCCCGTCACCCAGGTTTCCATCTGAACCTGCTCACCAGCGTGCGTTTCCCGCATGTACTCCACCGACAATCCCCCTAGACGTCCTTCCATCCCGGCAGGCGCTCCTGCTTCGGTCGCAAACCAGCGCGTGTCGTCGATGTAGTCGACGTAGCGCGCCTGATTGACGTGCCTGAAACTGTCTTGGTCGCTCGGCCGGACGAGCCATTGCCGCTTCCACGGGTGCAGGCGCGGTCCCTCCGGCCAGGGCCGAACGGGCGGCGCGGCCTCATCGACCACGAAGCTCGCCACCATGGGGTCGATAGGAGCCGGGCCGCTGGGTCCGAGGTTGACGACCGTCATGCGGGCGCGCACGGCGACGGCCCCATCGCGCAGGCGGACCACCCGATGCCCGAAGTCCAAGCTCGTGCGGCCGGCCCGGGCGACCCAAGTCAGGATCTCCACTTCGTCCTGAAAGATCAGAGGTACGCGGTATTCGAATACCCCGGCACGCGCGACGCCACCCTCCATGCGCCTGCGGAGCACGAAGTCGTCCATTGCAAAGACCTCCCAGCGGGTTTGCTCGAGAATGCGGGAGAGCCATCCGGGCGACACGGAACCCTCGGCGTCGAGCTCGATGCCTCGAATCCTATGGCTGATGGTCGTGACGTTCTGAGCTGGGCTAGTCATGTGCGGCGGCGAGCCTAGCAGGACTCGCGGGGACGGGCAGGATGCTCGTCAGGCGTCTGTCGGCTTTCGGAGACGCGTTGCGACGTACCGCCGGCCCGCGTCCAGCACTTCTGGATCCTTCAGTGCGGTGAGGAGGGCGTCTGCGTCTTTGCCTGGATCGAATTCGCCGTCACGAATTTCCGTGAGTTGACGCTTGGTGATGCGAAGCACAGAGAGCGGCTTGCGCGCGATGGCTGCGGCAAGCTCGGAAATCGCGTCGTCCAAAGCTGCCACTGGTACGATTCTGCTGATCAAGCCCCCACGAAGCGCCTCCTCGGGCCCAAACGTGCGACAGCTCAGCACCAGATCAGCAGCGAGAGTCGTGCCGACGAGTCGAACCAGGTGCTCCATGCCTCCCCATCCGAGCGGGATGCCGGCATCCAGCTCTGGAATGGCGAATCGGGCGTCGTCGCTCGCGATCCGAATATCGCAAGCACCTGCGAGGACCAATCCGCCTCCTACACAATGTCCCCGAACACCGGCGATCGTGATCTGAGGCAGCTCGGCGATCGCATTGGTCGCGCGGCGCCCCAAGTCGGCTGTCGACCGCGCATCCGGGCCGGCCAGCAGAGGGAAAAATGCGGGCAAGTCGGCCCCTGCGGAGAAGCACTTTCCTGCGCCCTCGAGCACCACGACACGGACTGAATCGCGCCTTGCGAGATCCGCGCAGAGCTCGATGAGCTCAGCCAAGAGGCCCGGCGAGAGCGCGTTGAGAACGCTCGGCCGATCGAGCACGACTCGCGTGATCCCTCCTTCGTGCGTGACGTTCAATCCCGACATGACCTGGCCTCAAGCAAAGTTGGCGGGCCGCTCGACGCAGTAGATCCCGCCCGGCGCTTCGATCAGCGTCGCGCATTGGTTGCAGTGATTGCAGCCGTTCTCGTAGTTGGCATCGGACTGGGCGCGCTTCGGCAAGTCAGGATCGAAGATCAGCCCGCGACCCA
>DASRZF010000393.1:0-13680 GCA_035686645.1 Polyangiales bacterium | reverse complement strand
GCCCTACATTGACCTCGAAGCCGAAGCCAAGCGCATCATGATGACGCAGTAGCCAAGACGCGAAACGCCCCGCCGAGCCTCGCAAAAACAAACGCCTTCGAGCGCGACGCCCAGCGCGACATGCTCAAGAGAGCGACATTTCTCGAAATCACTGCGTGGCTCGTTTTGGCTTCCGCTATTGGGGGTGCGCGGGCTTGCCCGACAACAGCGGTCGCAGCGAAAGTCGTGCAATCGTCGACGGAAGCGAGACCAGACTGGGAAACGGAAAGGATGCGTCTCGAGATCTCTCTCTCGCTGCTCAGGATGGAAAAGCAGTTGCCTACTGGTCAGCCTCAACCCGGACCTGATCCCAAGTCTCGTCCGGGTTGAAGATCCTGATATCGTTGACGGCCGTGGCGGTGTCGTCGCCAAGGTCTTTTTCGTACACTATGTCGTCTTGATTGACGATGAACGTCTTGACGCCGCTCACGCCATACTCGGAGGGCCAGGCGAGCAACGCGAAGCCGCGTACGATCTGCCCGTCTTCGAAGTAGTCCATAGCGCCACCGGGTGCATCGGCTCCTTGCGCGTACAACATGCGGTAGAAATAGCCGTGGTACGGCGTCGGCTCGCCGGCCGCGGCCTTCCGGTACCCCTCGGCCGCGGCTGCCGCTACGAATGGGCCGGCCGGGCTCGGTGCCTCATCCCTCTCGGTGGGCCAGTAGAGCCCGTTGTGTAGCCCTGGGTCGCTGATGAGGTAAGGGGCGAAGAGTCCGGCTATTTTTCCGTCGCGCCTCTTGGACGCGTATTCGTATTGGGCGTCGACGAATCCGTGGGCGACCCGAATCGCGCCGAGCTCGTTCCGGCCAACACGCCTGTAGACGAGCTCGTCGACACCTTCGACTCCATTGAAGGACCAGTGGCCATCCTTCTCTACGAGTGGCGCAGGCAGAGGCCAGTCGTCGGCGCCGACTTCGAGCACCTTCTCCCCGTCTCGGCCGTCCACGAGCTCGTGCTTCGCTCGATACATCTCGAGGAAGCGCGCTCGGTCCTGATTTTCGGCGACAGGATCGCCCCACTGCACCAGCGACTCACCACCGGGCCCAAAGATCTTCTCGAGCGCGGCCACGTCGTGCGCCTCGACGGCGGCGACCAGCCCCTCGACAGCGGATTCGGCCGAGGGGAAGGAGGTGTGACTCTCGTCCTTCGGTTGGGCTTGCGGTTCGACTTCAGCCTTCTGTGTGCAGCTCGCAAGTGCGAGTGCGAACAACAAGATCGACGTCCTGTGGGGTAGCTTCTGCATGCCTGCGAATGTCCTCTCCATCGTGAGCTCCTACCGCCGCCTGTTGGCTGCTGCGCCGCCGCCCTTGGTTCGCGCGCCCTGCGGCATGCTGGAGCGCCCGCGCGCGCTTGCAGTGCGACTCGAAGCTCCGCCGCCGCGACCCGAGAGCTTTCCCTGACCGCTCGAAGACGGCGAGCGCTGGGGGCGCGATGACGGTCCGGCGGCGCTCCTCTTGGAGCCGGATTCGGGACGGGAGGCGGCGCCTGGCTTGGCCTTTCCAGCGTAGCCGCGGTCGCCGCCGGACGACGGTTTCCTCGCCTTGGCAGCGGACGCGTTGGCCTTCGCCTGTTTAGCGACTGCCTTCGACTCCGGCATATTGCCCTTGTCGGGAAGCTTGGCCTTCGACCGGGCTTTCGGATCAGCTCCCGCGTAGCTCGACTTACCTTTCCAGTCTGACTTCTTACCAGAGTTTCGTTCGAGCTCTTTGAGCTCGGGTCGGTCGGATCGGGCCTTGGTGATCGGACTTTTCACATTGTCCGTCCGCCCCTTGCCCCGCGGCTTGTCATCAAAGCCGCCCCAGTAGTCCTTGTTCTTGTTGACGACGACGACGTTGTTGTCGCTCAGCACTTTGTTGTAGTTCGACGAACGATTGTAGTGGTGGCTCGGGTGGTAGCCGCCACCATACACAGGTCGGTAGTAGTAGGGGGGTGGAGGCGGAACGAAGCCGCGATAGTAGTTTGGGTAGCAGTAGCCTCGGCTGTAGTAGGGTCGTGTGGACGCGCCGATCGCGAGGCCTACCCCGAACGACAGCATGCTGGTGGCGACCATGGCCCCGGCGCTCGGCCCTTTGTCTTCGACGACGACGGTCGTCGGCGGCGGCGCATACACGGTCACCGGATCGTACTGTGGCACGTAGATGATCTGGGGGCTCGGCGACTCGATCACGATTACTTGTTGGCCCTCCTGGCTCTTGGTCTCGACCTTCATCTGCTCCGAGCTCTGAAGGTTGCCCACGTCTTGCGCTTGGGCGCGCAACCGCTGGACAGCGGCCAGGACTCCGGGCTGATCGTTGGTGTACGCCTGACCCAACTCGGTCGTCCACCCCATCTCGAGACACATCTGGTCGACGATCTGCCGGAACGGCATGACTGCTCGCATCGGCTCCGTGAAACCCGCAGCCTCGGCAGCAGCATCGAGCGCGTCGCCTTCGAGCTCCGGATTGGCGACGAGCCAGTTACCCGCGTCCATGACCTCTTGTGGGTTGGTCGATGAGACGAGCACCTGCGTCAGCACCGGGTCTGGATAGAGCGCAATCGGCGCCAAGAGCGCTTCCATTTCCTCCGGATTCCAGGTTTGGTCGGTGGCTCCGAGGGGCTGCGCAGCGGGGGTCGCGTCGCCGTCTTGCGCTGCCGCCTCTGGAGTGACGCCGAGCACCGAGGCCAAGGAAATCGTCACCAGGGGAATGAGCCAAACCCGCAAACCATTGGGGGTCATCACGCCTCCTTCTCTTCTGTTAGCTCTCAACATGTCAAGCGTTCGCGTGGCGCCAGCAGTACCAGATCGCGAATTTTACCACAAGCGTTCGGAACCCTACTCCGCACTCACGTTGCTACTCTGAGAGAAACCGCGCCCGAGCTCGGCGCCGCGCCGCTGATGCGATGCGGGAGACCGGAGCCATGTCGGGAGCTCGGACTTCTCTGAGTATAGCTACGACTACGCCCCCGACGACGAACCGAGCCTCGCCGGATTCTCCATCTAAGAGGACCGGCAGAACGGTCTTCTCAAGCTGATCATCGACGCGCAGGCAGTGCCCGGGGCTTCGTTTCGGATCGTGGCGTCCCCCTGGACCGCGCCGCCCTGGATGAAGGACAACGGCAAGTACTACGATCCGGGGCAACGCCGCGGGGGTCGGCTTCTCGAGGGCCACTACGACACCTTCGCGCGCTACTTCGTCGCCTACCTCCAGGCGTACCGAAAGGCCGGGGTGGATATCTGGGCACTCACCCCGGTCAACGCGCCCCACCGCATCGCTTCAGACAGTGGTCATCGAGCCTGCACCCACGGGCTGAAATAGAACCAGACCAAGCCGACCAGCACGACGAGGAGCACCGAGACCCATCGATCCTGCGTCCGCCATCGCGAAGGCTGGGCATTTTCCGACGGCGCGGTGGTGGCGAAGGTGAGACCGTCCAGCTTGCTGGCGTCCGGCGCCCGGGTCAGCAGGGAGACGCCGACCAGCACCACGCTGCAGACCAGGAAGAGAAGAGCCGCGAAGTGGAGAAAGTTGATCTCCGCGTACGCCAGGATGAATCCCTCGTGCTCTTCCTTGGTGAGCTCGGCGATGAGGCGCAGGGTCCCGAAGACGAATCCGGTGGCGAGGGACGCGATGGCACCGGGGGCGTTCGCCCGGCGCCAGAGGATGCCGATGAGGAACACGGCGGCGATAGGCGGCGCGATGTAGGCCTGGACGCTCTGGAGGTACTGGTAGAGCTGCCCGGAAATGAACTGCATCATCGGGATCCAGAGCAGGCCAAGCGCGACGAGCGCGGCGGTCGCCGTCTGACCCACGCGCACCTGTCGCGCCTCCGACGCGTCGGGTCGGAGCTTGAGGTAGATGTCCCGGGTGAACAGGGTGGAGCAGGAATTGAAGACCGACGAGAGCGAGCTCATCAGCGCTGCGAGCAGGCCTGCGACCACGAGGCCCCGGATGCCCCGCGGCAGCAGCGCGCCGATCAGGATGGGGAGCGCTTGGTCCGGGCTGTCGAGGGTGATCTCCCCGCGGGACGCGAGCGCGTGGGCGACGACACCAGGCACGACGAAGATGAAGAGCGGCAAGAGCTTGAGCAGCCCGCCGAAGATCGTCCCCCGCCGAGCGTTGTCCTCGTCCGCCGCGGACAGCACGCGCTGAACGATGAACTGGTCGGTGCACCAGTACCAGACGCCCAGGATCGGCGCGCCTAGGAGGATTCCTGTCCACGGGAAGTCCGGATCCGAGAGCGGCTTCCAAACGGACATGAAGCCGGGTCCGGCCCCTTCGACCATCGCGCCCCAGCCCCCGAGCTCGTCGAGCCCGATCCAAGTGACCGCGACCGCGCCGCCAACCAGCACGAACATTTGCAGCAGGTCCGTGTAGAGGACCGCCCGGAGCCCGCCCAATACCGTGTAGATCCCCGTCGCGACGACGACGACGAGGGCGCCGGTCCAGAAGTCGATGCCCATCAGGGACTCGAAGACGATTCCCCCCGCCGCGATGGTCACGGAGATCTTGGTGAGCACGTAGCCGACGATCGAGATCACCGCGAGGTACCAGCGCGCCGCTGGTGAGTACCGGCGCTCGAGGAACTCGGGCATCGTGAAGACGCCGCTCCGTAGGTAGAACGGGACGAAGACCCACCCCAGCACCAGCAAGATGAGGGACGCGAGGATCTCGAACTGCCCTACCGCGACTCCGCTCGCGGCGCCGGTACCGGCGAGCCCCACCAGATGCTCGGAGCCGATGTTCGAGGCGAACAGCGAGGCACCGATCACGAACCAGCCGACGTTGCGGCCCGCGAGGAAGTAGTCTGCCGAGCTCGTCTGCTCCCGCCGCTCCGAAACCGTCGCCCACGCCGCGACGCCGAAAACCGCGATGAAGTAGAGGGCGACGACGACCCAGTCCAGCCCTTCGAGAGTGCCCACGGGGCGGAGCATAACAGCCCGGCGAATAGCCCCGGTTGGAGGAGGAAGCCAACGGCCCGACTGGATCTGAAATCAAGGCGTCTTCTTGGGATGTGCGTATCCCCTTTGGACGCTAGAGGTGGCGGCGGACTTGAACGAGGTCCGGGTCTTCGGGGTCTCGCGCAACACGGAAGCCCAGTCGTTCGCAAAGGGTGAGCATCTTGGTGTTCTTGGAGAGGACCTCGCCCTCCATGACATCGATGCCGCGGTCGCGCGCCACGGCCATGAGCCGACGCATGAGCTCGCGGCCGATTCCCTGACGCTGGTACTCATCGCCTACCGTCAACCCGAATTCGCAGGAATGACGATCGGGGTTGGACACGTAACGCGCGACGCCAATCATCTGGGCGCGGGATGATCCGTCTTCCAGCACGCCGACGAGGGCCATTTCTCGGTCGTAGTCGATCTGGGTGAAGCGCGCCAACATCTCCGGCGTCAGCTTGTCGAGGTTTTGCATGAAGCGGAAGTACTTGCTCTCCGCCGATAGCGACTGTACGAAAGCCTGTTCCATGGTCGCGTCTTCGGGTCGAATCGGGCGTATCACCACGTCGTTTCCGTCCGATAGCTGCCACCGTGTAACCAGCTCTGCGGGATACGGGTGAATGGCCATGTGGCCGTAATGGGCGGTGCTAGCGACCGAGGCAGCGACGACGATCCGCGCGTCGACTGCGATGACGCCGTCCTCGTCGACCAGCAGAGGGTTGATGTCGAGCTCCCGCACCTCGCGCAGCTCACACGCGATTTCCGAGACGCGCTGCATTACGTCGATCAGCTTCTCCTCATTGGCCTCCGGCAGGTTTCGGAAATGCTTCAGAAAACGTGCCGCTCGGGTGCCTTTGATGAGCTCCCTGCTGAGGTACTCGTTGAGCGGCGGCAGTGCGACGTTGCTGTCGGCGAAGATCTCCACGGCGGTGCCGCCGGCGCCGAAGCTGATCACCGGGCCGAAGATCGGATCGGTGGCGATGCCGATCATGATTTCGCGAGCATTCGGACGGTCGACCATGGGTTCGATGGTCACCCCGTCGATCCGGGCATCGGGACGCTGTGCGCGAACGCTATCCATCATCTCGCGAAACGCCGTGCGTACCGAGCGAGGTTCGCGAATGTTCAACCGTACGCCACCGACATCGGACTTGTGCGTGATATCCGGCGAATTGATCTTCATGGCGATGGGCAGGCCGACGCCTTCGGCCGCCACCAATGCCTCCGCGGCGGAAGCGACGTTGATGCTCGGCGAGGTGGGAATCTGAAAGGCGTGCAGCACGGCCTTGGCCTCCGCGCTGCTCAGCGTCTGCCGGCGCTCCCCGAGCACATGCTCGATGATGAGGCGCGCACCCTCGACGTCGGGCGCTTTGTGTCGGGACATGGGGCCCGGTGCCTGCAGCAGCGCGGTCTGGTTGCGCCGGTAACACGCCAGATAGCCGAACGCCTCCACCCCGGCCTCAGGAGCTCGGAACTGCGGTATGTCGGCCTCGGCGAACTTCTGGCGCCCTTCGTTGACCAAGCCCGCGCCCATCCAGCAAGCCAACACCGGCTTGGTCGATTCCCGAGACGAGTCGATAACCGCATCCGCACAGCCCGTGGGATCGGTCATGCCCTGCGGCGTGAGCAGTACCAGCAGGCCGTCGACGCTCGGGTCGGCCAAGACGATTTCGGTAGCTGCGCGGTACCGCTCGGGATCGGCGTCGCCCAGGATGTCGACCGGATCGCTGTGCGACCAGTGTGCCGGCAGCACCTTACCGAGTTGCTCGACCGTCGCCACGCTCAGCTCCGCAAGGGGAACGTCGAGATCAGCGGCTCGGTCGGCGGCCATCACGCCGGGTCCGCCGCCGTTGGTGAGAATCGCCAGACGCGGCCCTGCGACCCGCGCGCCGGAGGCAAGCAGTTGGGCGGCGGCGAAGAGCTCGCTCACGGAGCTGACCCGTACCGCGCCGGCCCGCCGCAGAGCGGCATCGAACACGCGGTCGGCGCCGGCCAGGGCGCCGGTGTGAGAAACCGCCGCGCGCGTACCGCTGTCGCTGCGTCCGGACTTCACCACGATCACGGGCTTGAGTCGGGCCGCCGCGCGCAGACCGCTCATGAAACTTCGGGCGTTGGTGACGCCCTCGACGTAGAGCAGGATGCTCCGCGTCTCCGGGTCCACCGCGAGATAGTCGAGCACCTCGCCGAAGCCGACGTCCGCGGTCGCCCCGAGTGATGCGACGGCGGAAAATCCAAAGCCCTTGGTATCCGCCCAATCGAGCAGCGCCGTGCAGAAGGCGCCCGACTGGGCGACTAGGGCGACGTGCCCTTGCCGTGCCGGGCTCTTGGCAAACGTGGCGTTGAGCCCAACGCGCGGGCGCACGATGCCCAGGCAGTTCGGGCCGACCAGGGCGATGTTGTGGGTGCGTGCGATGTCGACGATTTCACTCTGAAGGTCCGTTCCCGCCTTGCCGACTTCCGCAAAGCCTGCGGACAGGACGATGGCCGCACCAACCCCGAGATTGCCGCATTCGCGCATGACGTCCGGAATGTTCTTGGCGGGGATGGCGATGACGGCCAGGTCGACCGGGCGATCGATGGCGCTCAACGACGCATGGCTCTTCAGGCCCTGCACCGTAGTGCGCTTGGGGTTGACCGCATAGATGTCGCCAGTGAACCCGCCTTCGCGGATGTTTCGAAGGAGCTGGCCGCCGACCGAGCTCTCCCGATCCGAGGCGCCGATGACGGCGACAGAGGTGGGTTCGAAGACCTTGAGGAGGTAGTGCTTTTTCATCTTGCTGCGGAGCGAGAACCCGAGCGCAATGCTGAGGTCCGCACGCCGGCTGTAGTCGAACTCTTAGCGGATCCACGAAATGCTGCAATGCAGTAGGCTCTGTGTGGTTGCGCTTGCAGCCAAGCTGCATCCCTGGAACTAAAATCGTGTCCATCGCCTACATCACGCATCCCTCCTTCATGCTCCACGAGATGGGCGCGCACCATCCCGAACAGCCGGCACGGCTCGGAGCAATCAACGATCGTTTGCTCAGCTCGGGCTTGAATATGGCGCTGCACCACTACGACGCACCGCGGGCCGAGCGCGAGCATCTGCTTCGCGTGCACGATGCCGCGTACATCGATCGGGTTTTCGGTGCTTCGCCGCGTGAGGGTCTGACTTGGCTCGATGGTGACACGGCGATGAATCCCTACACTTTGGAGGCCGCGCTGCATGCCTCGGGCGCTGCCGTGCAGGCGGTCGACCTGGTCATGGCGGGGGACGCGCAGCGAGCGTTCTGCGCGGTTCGCCCGCCGGGACACCACGCCGAACGCGCGCGCGCGATGGGGTTTTGTTTCTTCAACAACGTGGCGGTCGGGGCGGCGCACGCACTGGCGGCGCACGGGCTCGAGCGAGTGCTGATCGCAGATTTCGATGTGCATCATGGCAATGGAACGGAGGACATCTTCGGCGGCGATGAGCGAGTTCTGTTCTGTTCGACCTTTCAGCATCCGTTCTATCCGCACAGTGGGTGCGACACTCGGGCGCCGAACGTGGTCAACGTGCCCCTGCCGGCGCAAACAGACGCGGGCGCATTTCGCGAGGCCGTGTCGACCTACTGGCTGCCCGCCATTGACGCTTTCGAGCCCCAATTGGTGATGATCTCGGCCGGATTCGATGCGCATGTCGAAGACGACATGGCCAATCTGCGACTGCACGAGCGCGACTATGCGTGGATCACGCGCAAGCTGTGCGAGCGCGCGGACCGTTACGCAGAAGGGCGCATCGTGTCTAGTCTGGAGGGCGGATATGCTTTGGGCGCGCTCGGGCGCAGCGTCGCGGTGCACATCAAGGAGTTCTTGGAAGACCGCCGCGACGGTATGACCTGCCCCTGAAATCTCCGACCATGGCAAATGCCGTGCTCCACGTCAGCGCGGATCCCCGGGCGGAATGCCATCACGCGATTTGCTCGTTTCGTTGCGCAGAGAGTACCCGCAGACACAGTTGAATACGCCACTCCGTGGGTTCCATGTCAGAAGTGCTAGGCTAGCGCCGTACCGGGAGGGCACGCAGTGAAGGGTGAAACCGACGATCAGAAGCTCGGCGGGGAAGATCGCATCGAGACTCGCAAGCGAGGAGTTTGGCTGCTCAAGAACCCATCCACGAACAAAGGGCTGGCCTTTACGAAAGAGGAGCGCAGACAGCTCGGCCTCGACGGTCTGCTGCCGGACCAGGTGCTCGAAATCGAGCAGCAGGTCCAGCTAGAGCTGGAGCACATCCGCGCAAAGTCGACTGACCTGGAGAAGTACATTGGGCTCACGAGCCTGCAAGACCTGAACGAAGTGCTCTTCTACCGTGTGTTGGTCGAAAACCTGCCAGAGCTGCTTCCCATCGTCTATACGCCGACCGTAGGGCTGGCCTGCCAGAAGTTCAGTCACATTCTCCGGTCAGCGCGCGGCATCTGGATCACCCCTAGCAATATCGAGCGCGTGCACGAGGTCTTGGAGAGCGCGCCCTTCCACGACATCCGCCTGCTCGTAGTCACCGACAACGAGCGCATCCTGGGGCTGGGCGACCTCGGTGCCGGGGGAATGGGGATTCCCGTCGGCAAGCTGGCACTCTACGTGGCTGGCGCCGGCATTCACCCGTCAAAGTGTCTTCCTGTGAGCCTCGACGTGGGCACGAACAACCAAGAACTGCTGAACGACCCACTCTACAATGGTTATCGCGGACGCCGGCTGACAGGCGAGACTTACTTCGAGTTCGTCGAGCGCTTCGTGCAGGCTGCGCGTGACGTGTTTCCCCGCGCCATCATTCAGTGGGAGGACTTCGCGAAGACGCACTCATTCAGCCTGCTCGAGCACTATCAGAAGCGCGTTCCGAGCTTCAACGACGACATCCAGGGGACCGCCGCGGTGACGCTGGGTGGCATCCTTGCGGCGCTTCGGATCACCGGGCAGGCGATCCGCGACCAGCGAATTCTCTTCATCGGAGCAGGTGGCGCGTGCATCGGCATCGCCCGCTTGACGTCGGCGGCCATGCGCGAGGCGGGAGCCACCGACCACGAGATCGCACGATCAATCGCTGCGTTCGACTCACAAGGTCTGCTGCACGCCGAGCGCGAGATCAAGGAGCCGTTCAAGCGCGAGTTCGCGCTCAGCAAGAAGAGCGTTGAACACTATGGGCTTACGCAGAGCTCCCTCACAAACCCCGTCGAGATGATTCGCGCCTTCAAGCCGACCGTGCTCGTGGGCGCGACAGCTCAGGCGGGCGCCTTCACCCGGCCGATGATCGAGGAAATGGCCAAGCACGTTGATCGGCCCCTCATCCTGCCACTCTCCAACCCCACATCGAAGTCGGAGTGCACTCCGCAAGACGCCTTCGAATGGACGGCTGGCCGAGCGCTCGTGGCCACGGGTAGTCCCTACGACGACGTAACCTACGAAGGTAAGCGGCATGTGATCGGGCAGAGCAACAACGTCTTCATCTTCCCCGGGGTGGGCCTGGGAGCCATCGTCTCGGAGACACGGGAAATCAACGACGAAATGTTCTTGATCGCTGCGCAGACCCTGGCCAGCTGCGTCAGTGAAGAGCGCCTTGCGCTGGGCGCCATCTTCCCGCGTGAGAGCGATCTGCGCGAAGTGAGCTTCCAGATCGCGTGTGCCGTCGTGCGCTACGCACGCGACGCACATCTCGGGCGAGTGATCCCCGACGAGGAGATCGAGGCAACCATCCGCAGCGGGGTCTGGTACCCGAGCTACATCCCGATCCTCGCCCAGCGCTAACGGGGCAAGTTCTCGGTGACGAATCCCCGGGCGCGCCTGGCCGCTCTACCACGCGCAGCACGCCCCGCACACGACGCAATCGACCTCATCGGCTTCTCAATTGCGGCCGAACCAGCTTGCGTGCTCACCGAATGGCGCCGAGGGGCGAATAGAGCTATCACGGGCACAACGCTCTCGAATAGGAACGAATGCAACATGGCTGAAGGTACCATCAAACGTCTTACCGACCGAGGTTTCGGTTTCATCGAAACCTCTCCCGGCAACGACATCTTTTTCCACATGTCGAACGTGGATGGCGTGCGCTTTGAGGATCTGCGCGAGGGACAGAAGGTCTCATTCGACGAAGGCCAGGGCCCCAAGGGGCCACGCGCGGAGAACGTCCGCCCCCTTTGAGGCCTGTCCGCAGATCTGCATGAGAGCAGCGCGCGAGGGCGTGGTCTGTCCTCTAGCTGTGGGGAATGCCTAGTCCCGCCTTGCCCGCTGCCTTGGCGGCCTTTTCTGCCTTCTTGGCCTTCTTCTCTTTCGCGGTGAGTTTCGGTCTGTTCTTCGTGTCGGTTCCCTTGTGATCTTTGCTCATCGAGATCCCTTTGTGGTTCGGTCGCTCCGAGAAACGCCTATGTCATCTGAGATGAGCTCAGTAGGACTTGGGCAAGTCGAGCGTGTGCTGCGCCACGAAGTTCAGAATCATCTCGCGGCTCACCGGCGCGATGCGCAGCGTGCGCGCCAAGCCCCACAACAGCACGAGCCCGTACTCTTCGGACATGCCGTTTCCGCCATGCACTTGAATGGCCGTGTCGACCGCTCGGGTCGCCGCTTCGCCAGCCGCAAACTTGGCCATGTTGGCGGCCTCGCCGGCGTCCTTGCCGTGATCGAAGAGCCAGGCGGCCTTCATGGTCATCAGGCGCGCGAGCTCCACCTCGATCTTGGACTCGGCCAAGGGATGGGCGATGCCTTGATGGGTCCCGATAGGCTTGCCCCAAACGGCACGTTCGTTCGCATAGCGACTGGCCTGCTCGATCGCATGGAGCGCAGCCCCGTTGGCCAGCGCGGCAATTAGGATGCGCTCGGGATTGAGTCCGACGAAGACTTGAGAGAGCCCCTGGCCTTCGTTCCCAAGCAGCCGGTCTTGGCTCACGACAACGTTGTCGAAGAAGAGCGTGAACTGGCGGTCGGCGCCCTGGATCTGCAGAGGTATCAGCGTTTTCTCGAGACCTGGGGCATTCGAATCGACGATGAAGAGGGACAGACGTCCACGGCCGTCCACTGCACCACCGGTCCGCGCTACGACGAGGATCGCCTCCGCATCATCGGCGCCCGAGATGTAGTACTTGGTCCCGTTGAGAACCCAGTCCTCGCCATCCTTCACAGCCGCCGTTTCGAGCCGATGCGAGTTGGAGCCGGCGTTGGGCTCGGTGATGGCGAAGGCCATCTTCATTTCGCCCGACGCGAGCCGGGGCAACCAACGCACCTTCTGTGCTTCGGTTCCAAAGCGTGCGATCAGTGTCGCGCAGATCGCCGGAGACACGACCAAGAGGAGCAACGGACAGCCGGCCGCAGCCAGCTCTTCACAGACGATCGCCAGCTCGTAGATCCCAAGACCTCCTCCGCCGTACTCCTCGGGCGTGTTGACGCCGATGAATCCCTGCCGCGCCACTTCGTCCCAGAGCTCATCCGGTGAAAGCCCTTCCCTTCCTTTCTTCGCAATGTACTCGCGCCCGTACTTGCGTCCGATCTCCCGAACCTGTTGCCGCAGCAGTTGCTGCTCTTCAGTCTCTATGTACGACATTCGCGGGTCGTATCACAATGCGAGCGCTTTGTGGTGTTCAGCATTGCAGGATCGGCCAGCTCTCTTTCCGGGCCGCCCGAGCGAGCTTGGATGTACGATTCGCGACGTGGACCCCGGTGCGGCTAATCGAAAGAACGACCGTTGGCGAGCGCTCGACCTACTGCGACTCGTTGCGGTGGTGCTCATGGTGCAAGGCCACGTGTTCACCGCGCTCCTCGACAGAGGACTGCGTCATGGGCCGTGGTACATCCGACACAGTTACGTTCATGGGTTGACTGCGCCGATATTCTTCTTTGCGTCCGGGTTGGCCTTTGGGGTCGTCACCCTCCGAAACTGGTCAGACCATACGCACTGGGGCCCATCGGCAAAGCGCCGCTTCGCGCGGTATGGCTGGTTGCTCTTCATCGGCTACATGCTCAGCCTGCCCGGCTTGAGCTTTCGGGAGTTGTGGACGTCCGCATCGCCCGACACCGTCCGGATGTTTTTCCGGGTGGACGCCCTCGAAAATATCGCGGTCTCGCTGATCCTCGTGCAAGGGCTCGTCTGGCTCACGAAGAAGCAGCGGCCGTTCATAGGGACCGTCACGGTTCTCGGGTCGGCCCTCGTTTTGAGCGCGCCCGCAGTATGGCGGCTTCCGATCGAACGCTGGCTTCCGATGGGTGTCGCCGCGTACATCAACGTCGACACGGGGTCGATCTTTCCTTTGTTTCCCTGGACTGGTTTTCTCTGCGCCGGGGTGGTCACCGCCTACCTGTCGGTCGATCCTCATCGGGGCTCGCTCCGGCGACGCCTTGGCTGGGGCTTGGCTACCACGGGGGGCCTCTTGTGGCTGGCTGCACGCCTCTTGCAGGACGCCGGCGCGGATCCGTCAGGAAATCAGGACTACTGGAAGACGAGCCCGATCTTCTTCTTGACGCGCTTGGGCCTCATCTTGCTCGGGTTCGCCGCGCTCTGTGCTCTCGAGTCGCTCTGGGCACGCAGGTGCGCCGCCCCCGCCGTCGCTTCGACGCCTGGGAACGCGATGGGTCTCCTTCAACGGGTCGGCCAGGAAACCCTCGTCATCTACGTCATTCACCTGTTGCTTTTGTACGGGTCGCCCATCAGTCCCGGTCTCAATACGCTTCTAGGCAGGGAGTTGAACCTCCAAGGCGCATCGATCGTCGCCGCCCTCGTGCTT
>DASRZF010000392.1:0-2231 GCA_035686645.1 Polyangiales bacterium | reverse complement strand
CCGAAGAAATCAGAGCCAGCGAAAGCGTTCGGAAGAGTTGCGAGGCCACCATATCAGGCGACCAGAATCTAGCACGCGTTGAAGGCTCGGGTTTCTGAGAACGCTGTCCGTCGCGCGATGTGAGCCTTCATGATCCCGAAGGCGACCAAACGGACAGAGCTCGGACTCTTAGTGGCGTTGCTGACGGCTCGACATGCGCGAGTCGAGCGCGGCAACCGCGCGAGCCCGACGCAGCACGCGCAGCTGCGCATGGACTACTGATGTCGAAGCCGGTCATGCTGCCCTCCGAAGCTCGTTTCACTCTTCAATGAAAGCGGAGAATTCGTTCCAACTTCGCGTCGTTGGGGTGCCCTTCCGCATGTGTCAGCTCCTGCACGGCGACCCAGGGCGCACTGGCGCTCTGGCCCGGCGCGCCGTCAGCTACTACAAACACTGCGGCTACCACGAGTCGCTCGACGACTGCACCCGGTCGACGTGTACTGTGGTCGACACAGGGATGTTCTGTTCGAAAGGGACAAGATCAAACCTCCAATGCGGCCTGGGCCGAAACCATGAACCGTCTCCCAGCAAGCGTGCCCTCTTGTTCGAAATCTTCTGAGGACGTACAAGAGCAGGTCGTGAACGTTCTAGTTCTCAACTCCGGAAGCTCCTCACTCAAGTACCAGCTCTTCGACATGGGCCAGCGGGCTCTGCTCGCAGGAGGCGTGGCCGAACGCATCGGCGAGTCGGGCAGCCGACTCGTGCACGTCCAACGGGATCGGTCCGGAAAGCTTCGCGAGGAAACCAAATCCGGCGACCTCTCGGACCATGCAGAAGCTATCGACAGAATCGCAGGTCTGCTCGCTGACGCGGGAGTGGCTTGGGATGCAAGCGAGCTGCTCGGAATCGGACACCGGGTCGTTCACGGGGGTGAAGCCTTTCGCGAACCCTGTTTGATCGACGCACGTGTGATCGAGACCATTCGGCGGCTCTCGTCCCTTGCGCCGCTGCACAATCCGGCCAACCTGTTGGGCATCGAGGTGGCCATGGCACGACAACCGAATGTGCCGCAGGTGGCGGTCTTCGATACCGCCTTTCACCACAGCATTCCGCCGCGAGCCCATCGATACGCGGTCCCCGAGGAGTGGTACCAATCTCATGGTGTGCGTCGCTATGGGTTCCACGGCACCTCGTGTGCCTATGTGGCGAAGCAGGCGGCTCGCGAGCTCGGTCGGCCGCTCGAAGAGCTCAATTTGATCGTTCTGCACCTGGGGAACGGTGCGAGCGTGACCGCCATCGAGAGAGGGAAGAGCGTTGACACCTCCATGGGCATGACGCCCCTCGAGGGCCTGGTGATGGGCACGCGCAGTGGTGACATCGATCCCGGAGTGATCGTCCACCTGGCGCTTCAGGCGGGGATGAGCGTCGAGAAGATCGACGCGGACCTCAACGGGGAGAGCGGGCTCTTCGGGTTGTGCGGAGTCGGTGACGTGCGAGACGTCCTAGGGCGCGAAGCAGCGGGCGACGCGCGAGCTCGGCTCGCCCTGGACGTCTATACCTACCGCATGCGCAAGTACATCGGGGCCTACATGGCAGTGCTAGGCCACGTCGATGCGATCGTCTTCACTGCGGGCGTGGGCGAACACTCAGCCGACATCCGCGAGCGCGCCTGCGAGGGGCTGGAGGGGCTCGGTGTGCAACTCGATGAAGCGCGCAACCGGGCCGGCGCGAAGGGCATCCGACCGATCCACCGTCGAGGCGCTCCGCTGGAGGTGCTGGTCGTCCCAACCAACGAGGAGCTGGAGATCGCCGAGCAAACCCTAGAGTGCATTGAAAAAAATCCTGTCGAGTTTGACGGCGAATGAACGCGCCGTGACGGAGTGATCGGTCGTCGAACTCGCGCGTCAGATGTTGTCAGCGCTAAGGCATGCCAACCACGGGCCCCCGGGCCAGGCAGGACCGAGACGGAAACGGAGAAAGATACAAATGAGCAACATTTCAGAACGGGCGATGTCGAAAGAGGACATCGACAGCATCGATGCCTACTGGCGGGCATGCAACTACCTGGCCGCCGGCATGATCTATCTTCAGGCGAACCCGCTCCTCCGCGAGCCGCTCAGGCCTGAGCACATCAAGAGCCGGCTGCTCGGCCACTGGGGCGCAAGTCCCGGTCTCTCGTTCATGTACGTGCACCTGAACCGGCTCATTCGGATGCACGATCTGAATGCGATCTTCCTCGCGGGACCCGGCCA
>DASRZF010000391.1:0-5902 GCA_035686645.1 Polyangiales bacterium | reverse complement strand
CAGGATTACGGCGTCCTGATCGACACGCTCGAATGCGCGACGAGCTGGGATCAACTTCCCAAGGTGCATGAGCACGTCCGCGCTTATGTGAAGAGTCGTCCGCAGACGGTCTGCATGACGCACATGTCACACTGCTATCCGCAGGGTGCGAATCTCTACTTCATCTTCATCGCGAAAATGGATCACGAGGAGTTCGTCGAGTTCCACCGCGGGATGCTCGATGCGGTTCAAAGCTCCGGCGCCACGATGAGCCATCATCACGGCATCGGAAAGATGACGGCGCCCTGGCTCGAGGGCCAGATCGGCAGCAACGAGCTCGAAGTGCTCCGTGCGCTCAAGCGCCACTTCGATCCGAAGAACGTGCTGAACCCCGGCGGCACGCTCGCGCTCGACCTGCCCGACGAGCAACGCCGGATGCCTTGAGCGCGGCCGAAGAGATCGCGGTTCGGTTGCTCGCCAGGGAAACCTGAAACCTGAGACCGGAACCCGCATTTCGGCTAGGCTTCGCGCATGGCGAGAGATGAAGGAAGCGCCTTGCGCGAGCGCGTGGCGGACCGCGCGGTCATGATTACCGGCGCTTCGAGCGGAATCGGCGAAGCGCTTGCGTATCGTCTGGGTGCCGCGGGCGCAAAGGTTCTTCTCGTCGCCCGGTCTCTCGAGAAGCTCGAGGTGATTCAGCAAGGCATCGAGGCGCATGGGGGCCGCGCGTTCGTGTACGCCGCGGATCTCTCCGATGCGAAGGACACCGAGCGCTTGGTGGCGGCGGTTCTCGCCGAGCACGGACGGGTCGACGTCCTCGTCAACAACGCTGGGATCTCGATTCGACGTAGCGTTCAGAAGTCATACGAGCGCGTACACGACTTCGAGCGGACGCTGGAGCTCAACTTCCTCGGAGCCGTACGCCTGATCATGGGCTTCCTGCCGGGAATGTGCGCGGCCAAGCAAGGTCAGATTCTCAACGTCTCGACGATCGGCGTTCAAGTGAATGTCCCGCGTTACGGAGCGTACATCGCCAGCAAGGCGGCGCTCGACGCGTTCAGCCGCGTGCTCGCGGTGGAGGCCCTGAAGGACGGCGTCAAAGTCACGACGATCTACATGCCGCTCGTGAAGACTCCGATGATGAAGTCGACGACCATCTACGATGCGTTTCCGATGCGTACGGCCGATGAGGCGGCGGACCTGATCGTCGACGGTATCGTCCGCCAGCCCAAGCGTGTGGCGACCCCGGTCGGCAATTTGTTCGAGTTTGCGTACGGCCTGGCTCCAAACGCCATCGACCGGGTCTTGAACGCGGCCTACCAGCTGTATCCGGAGTCGGGCGACAAGAAGGACCAGCGCGAGCCGGCATCAGGGGATGCGGCGATGTTCCAGCGGGTCTTCAAAGCGGTGACGCGCAGAGCGAAGCGCCGCAGGGCTGGACGACACTAGGGCGCTGGGGCTATACCCTTATCGTGAATAGACATTTCCCGTTTGTGCTGTTCCTGGCGCTCGTGCTTTTCGGGCTTTCCGGCTCGGTTCCGAGCAGCTCGGCCGACGAGGCTGTGACCCTACGAATCGCATCGCTCGCCCCCGCCGGCTCGTCCTGGATGAAGGTCCTCAACGCTTGGAAGAAGACCCTCGAAGACGAGACCGAGGGCCGGCTCAAGCTCCGATTCTACCCGGGCGGCTCGCAGGGAGATGAACGTGACTTCGTCCGCAAGATGCGCGTCGGACAGCTCGACGGCGGTGTCGTCACCATGACCGGAATGAGCATGCTGGTTCGACCGATGGTCATCCTGGTTCTGCCCGGCTTCCTCGACACCTACGAAAAGCTCGACCGCGTGCGCTTGAAGATGGCCGATCAGTTCGAAAAGATGTTCCAAGATGAAGGCTTCATGATGGTCGCCTGGGGCGATGCCGGAAAGACCAGGCTCTTTTCGCAGAACAAGATCGAGCGCCCCTCGGACATCAAGTCGATGCGTCCGTGGATGTGGAAAGACGACCTGGTCTTCATCGAGTTCTATGATGTGATCGGTGCGAACGGGGTACGCCTCGGTGTGCCCGAGGTCTACCCTGGGCTTCAAACGAAGATGGTCGACGTGGTGACCTCGTCGGCGCTGACGGCGGTCGCGCTGCAATGGTACACGCGCGTCAAATACATGACCGGCCACAACTCCGCGATCATCGCGGGGGGCATGGTCATGCGTAAGGAGAAGATCGACAGTCTGCCGCCGGACCTTCGGGAGGCGTTCCTGGAATCGTCGAAGCGGGTCGAGACACTGCTCAACAAGACGATTCGCCGTGACGATCAGAAGGCCTATGAGGTGGTGCTCAAGAAGGGCATCATCGCGACCGACACCAGCAAGTATCAAGCCGAATGGGACGCTGCGGCCAAGGAAGTTCGCGATCGGATGACTGGCCGGGTCTTTTCCAAGGAGCTGCTGCAGGCCGTTGCAGCGGCCGCCGCCGAGTAGCCCGCTCGACGTGGAAAGGCTCACGAATGTTGTGAGCAGTGGCAGCGCAGCGTTCAGCTGAAATGCGCATCGACGTGGGCCGAAATGGTGTCCCGGACCCGATCTCGTAGGTCGCAGACGTCTTCGCTGCTGAGGTCTCGCGTTTCGATGGGCTCATCGACGAAGACCGTGATCTCATACCCGGGTCGGATCACCAGCGACCCTTTATGGAGCACCTCGTAGAGACCCGTGACCGCCACCGGCACCACCGGGACGCCAAGCTCGATCGCGATGCGAAACAAGCCATCGTAAAATGGACCGACGCGACCCGTCTCGGTGCGGTGCCCCTCAGGGAAGCCCAGGATCGAGTGGCCCGCGTCGAGCTCGGCTCGGATCGACTCTCGCAGTGATTCGAGCGCGCGTGCCCGGTCCTTCGACACGGGAATCGTGCCGCGCGCCTTCATGAACCAGCCATAGAACGGATAGTCGAAGTGGGATTCGAGCTCGATGCCCTGCTTGAAGTGCGGCGTCGCGTTGTACATCGCGACGTGATCCAGGTGGCTCGAGTGATTCTGAATGAAGATGTACTGAGTCCTAGGGTCGACCCCTGAGTGTACCCGATAAACTTGCCGATTGAACGTCAATGCGAGTTGGGTCCTGCAGTACCATCGTGAGAGAGCTTGCGTGCGGTCGGGTCTCACGAACTGGTAGAGCAGGGTGAGAAACGACAGCACAAGGACCAAGAATCCGCCCGCTAGGATCCAGATCAGCAGACTGACGATTCGATCCCAGATTGTGGTGGTCTCGGTCATGCGATGAGGCGAATCGCATTGGGCAGCACGTCGATGGAGAGCGGAGTGAGGTGATAGAGGTCACCGTCGATGAGCACCGCTTGCAGCGATGGATTGCCGAACTCGACGCGCGGCACTTGCAGAGTCCAGACCTCGTCGAGCGCGGTGTGGGTTCCAGAGAAGATGCGGGCGAATGCCGAAATCAGGGCCGCGCGTCCTAAGGGGCCCGCTCTCACGACGTCGAGCAGGCCGTCGTCGACCTCGGCATCCGGAGCCATCTTCATCGAGCCACCGGTGAACTTGCTGTTCGAAAACGAGGAGAGCACGGTCCGGGAATCATCGGAACGGTCTGCGTATCGAAGTGGATTGTCCTCGTACTGGAGGCGAATGACGCAGACGAAAACGGCTGCGATGTATCCGGCCGCGCCGAGGAACTTGAATCGCTCGTTGGTGAGCTCACCCGCGCGCGCCACGAAGCCGGTGCCCATGGTGTTGATGAAGTGAATCACGCCGTCTCGGTGCGCGAGGCGAAGCACGTCGAGCGGTCTGCTGACCCCACGTTCGATTGCAGCCGAAGCGGCTTCGACGTCGCTGATGTCGAAGTCCCGCAGAAAGGAGTTGCCCGTACCGAGGGGCAGCATGGCGAGCTCCGACTCGCTCGAGACGCCTGCGGCCACGAGGCCATTGACGACCTCTGCAGCGGTTCCGTCACCGCCGACGGAGAGGAAACGCCGGCCGCCGCTCTCGGCCTTGCGCCGGGCGAGCTCGGTGGCGTGCTTGGGCGCGTCGGTGAACACGACCTCGAGCTTCAACCCCCTCGCTTCGAGCGATTCGAGCGCGCCTGGGGCGAGCCTCGCGCATCGTCCAGCGCCTGCCGCTCGATTGACGATGGTATAGAAGGAATCGCTCACCGCGTTTCGTAACCCCAGTCGGCGTCGTTGCAGAGCACGCAATCATCGCCGACGAACCAGGACGCACCGTTGTCGTCGTCGTACAACCGCCAGCAGAGGAAGGCGGTGAGCGGCTCGCGATAGACGCCGCCGTCCGTCCGAGGATCGTTGTGGTCCGCGCTCACGTGGACGGCGAGCCAGGCGTCGTCGGCAGCACGCTCGAACGCGGTGATGACGATCGAAGAAGGCACGACCTCGTCGCCTTCGGACGTCATGAAGAGGGTAGGTGCGGCCTCGCTGCTCGTTGGGGTTCCCGCGCCTTGTATGGCGACCGCGACTCGATACTGCGAGGAGCTTTCCGTGGTCTGGAAGCCGCCGAGCGAATGCCCTGCGAGCGCGATTCGAGCCACGTCGACCTGGCCGAACAGTACGTCAGCGGGATCCTCGTTTCGTCGAAGGAGCGCGCTGCGCTCGTCGCTCTCCTCGGGATTCATTCCTGGTGACTTTCCACCGATGACGATGAAGCCCCAGGATGCCACGGACTCGAGAAGCCCGTTGTAGTTGAAATCCTCTTGGTAGCCGCTCGCCCCGTTGAACCATACCAGCGCGGGCCGGATGGTTTCGGCGTCCAAGTCGGCCGGGAAGAAGTACACGAACGCGTCGGTGTCCTCGCGCACGACCGATGCGGGGCCGGCCGCGGGGAACTCGGCACCGCTGCCGCCAGTGCCCCCGCCACCTGGGGATGGGCTCGGGTCGTCGCCCGCGCAGGCGACGAGCGCGAAGAGGAGGGTGAGCGAACAGAAGTGAAGAACACGATTCATCTGGACCTCAGCGTGCATGATCAACGGAAAGGCGCAATCGGTACCGGTCTCACGCGGAGCACCTTGCCGCCGAGCGAAGCGTCGTCTTGTGAGTTTGCGCCGATCGCGGCGTCCCCGGCACCCACCCAGAGGAAGCTGTCAGGACCAAAGCGCGGCCGGCGGCCGAGGTGGTGCATACACAGATGAAGCCGTTGCTCGCAACATCCGGGTCGACCTCGAGGCCCATCACGCCGCCTTCACCACGCGCGACCACGTCCGTGATCGGAATCACCGAAGGCGGTTCACCGACGCCGTCGACGAACACCTTGAGTTGGCCGGTTCGTTCGCTGAGCAGAAGCGTGCCGTTTGGAAGCCATGCGATGTCCCAGGGCTCGTCGAGGTCCGCGCCTGGCTGGCCCTAGCTCAGGATGCCGCCGGGCAGAGCCCGATGCCTTCGTAGAGTGCCTGCAACGCGTCCTCGCGCGCGACGAGGCTGCGTGTTTCCTCGCCGAGGAGGTTGTCGGCGTTCGCCGCTTCGAGGACGCCGAGCAGGTCGGTGTCGGCTTGGAAGGCTTCCCAGCTCTGATCCACGTCGATGCTCACGCCTTCGAAGAGGGCGGCAACGTCGGTGCCGATGATGATCCCGTTGCTGGGGTCTCCGTCGGTATCCATCGTCTGAAGAAGAACCGCGAGGTTGTGCACGATCCGGAAGTCGTCCTCGGGAAGGGTCCCACTGACGTCACATCCGCCGACCGCTTCTTCTGCGACGCCGGCCATATCGAAGGGTGTGACCTTGTCTTTGGCGGTGCTCTGCCCGAGTGCGGTGTCGCCAATGGAGAACGAGACAGTGGCGTTCTCCTGGTAATAATCGAAGCTACCAGGATCGCCGTCTTCGCCGGTCACGCCGGTTCGGACCGTGCCGTCCTCGGTCTCGGTGGAGTAGGCGACGCCCGAGACGAGGCTGTCGTAGTAGTAGCCGGTGTCGTACG
>DASRZF010000390.1:0-2065 GCA_035686645.1 Polyangiales bacterium | reverse complement strand
CCGTCCTCGGCAAACCGCGGGCCTGAAATACATCGGGCAGTCGCGGGATTGACAGCGGCGCGATTTCGCATAAACAGTCAGCTCTGATTGTTTCTGAAGTCGAGGAAGTATGAGCAAAGAACTGAGGTTTGACGGGCGTGTCGCGATCGTGACCGGAGCGGGTCAGGGGCTCGGCCGTTCCCATGCGCTCGCACTGGCCGCACGCGGCGCCAAGGTCGTCGTCAACGACCTAGGGGGGTCCACCTCCGGCGAAGGCAAGTCGGCGGAAACCGCCGATCTGGTCGTCGAAGAGATCAAGAAGGCCGGTGGCGAGGCGGTCGCGAACTACGACTCGGTCGAAGACGGTGACTCGATCGTGCAGACGGCGATGGACAGCTGGGGGCGCGTCGACATCGTCGTCAACAACGCTGGCATCCTACGCGACAAGTCGTTCAAGAACATGACCGACGCCGACTGGGACATCATCTTCCGCGTCCACAACTTCGGTGCGTATAAAGTCACCAAGGCTGCCTGGCCGATCATGACGGAGCAGGGCTACGGCCGTGTGCTCTTCACGACCTCGTCCGCGGGCCTTTACGGAAACTTCGGCCAAACCAATTACGGATCGGCAAAGCTGAGTCTCGTCGGCTTCGCGAACACATTGTCGCTCGAAGGCCAACGCAAGAACGTCCTCGTGAATACGATCGCGCCGTTCGCGGCGTCTCGTCTCACCGAAGGGCTGCTCCCTCCGGCGGTCTTCGACTCGCTGAAGCCCGAGTACGTCACTCCGATCGTCGCCTACCTTTGTAGTGAGGCGAACGAAACCACCGGCGGCGTCTTCGAGGTGGGCGGCGGATTCTATTCGAGCCTTCGATGGGAGCGCACCAAAGGAAAGCTGTTTCGCCTGGGTCGAGAAGTGTTACCCGAGGCCATTGCGTCGAATTGGAATCAGATCAACGACTTCAGCGATGCCGAGCACATCAGCAGCGTGATGGAGTCACTCGGCCCGATCATTCGGAACGTCGAAGCGGGCCCCAGCAAGGGTGGCAACGAATTCATCGACGTCGACGAGGCACTTGGCTTCAGGTATCCCGACCGTACATCGAGCTACGATGAACGGGACTTGGCGATCTATGCGCTCGGTGTCGGCGCCGCGATCGATCCAACGGACGAGGGAGGGCTTCGGCTCGTCTACGAGGGGCATGGGAGCGGCATGAAGGCCTTGCCGACCTTTTCCGTGATCCCTGGGACCACCGCGATTCTAGGCTTCGCGAAGGAGGGAATCACGGCGCCCGGCCTGAAGTACGGGCTAGACCGCGTTCTTCATGGCGAGCAGTACATCGAGCTCACTCGTCCGCTCCCCTTGAAGGCGACGCTCACCACCAAGGCGATCGTCAAAGACATCTGGGACAAAGGGAAGGGCGCGCTGGTCGTGACTGCCCTCGATTCATACGACGAGGACGGGGATCTATTGATCAAGAACGAGATGACCGCGTTCATCCGTGGTGCCGGTGGCTGGGGTGGCGACCGCGGCCCGAGCGCGGAGATCAACCTGCCTCCGTCGCGCGAGCCCGACCTGATCGTCGAGGACTCGATTCCGCAGAACCAAGCATTGCTTTATCGTCTCAGCGGTGACTGGAATCCGCTTCATGCGGATCCCGGGATGGCGAAAGCCTTCGGGTTCGAGCGTCCCATTCTCCACGGGCTATGCACGTTTGGCTACGCGGGCCGGCGGGTCCTCGAGAGCTTCGCCCCCGATGGCAATCCGGACTTCTTCAAGAGCATCCAGGTGCGCTTCGCCAGCAACGTGTACCCTGGCAACACGCTCATAACGGAGATGTGGAAGGAATCCGACCAGCGCATCGTGTTTCAATGCAAGGTCAAGGAACGAGATGGCCTGGTGATCTCCAACGCGGCCATCGAGCTCTTCGAACAGCTGCCAAAGCCAAAAGAGAAGAAGATGCCGGCGCCAGCAGCCGAAGCACCGGCCGCTTCCGCAGAGCCGATCGCCGTCGACGTCATTGCCGCCATCGATCACTTCTTGAAAGAAAACCCGACCATCGCGGAGAAGGCGCAGACGGTGTTC
>DASRZF010000389.1:0-2101 GCA_035686645.1 Polyangiales bacterium | reverse complement strand
CTCGATCGTGGAGAACACCACGGGGGAGCTTCGGACGGCGCGTGAGCGCTTGGAGAAGCACGTCACCAACGACTCTTGCGCAGGCTGTCACAGCTTGATGGACCCTGTAGGTCTCGCCCTCGAGAACTTCGACGCGGTGGGCATGTTGCGCACCGAAGAGAACGGTGCCTCGATCGATCCCTCGGGTGAGCTCGATGGGGTGCAGTACGACGACGCTCCTGGAATGGGCCGCGCGTTGAGGGACCACCCCGAGCTCGGTCCATGCCTGGTGCGGAGCCTCTATCGCTACGCGGTCGGCCGCGCCCCAGAAGCAGGCGAAGAGTTGCTGCTCGAGTACCTGAGCGAGCGATTCGCTGCGTCGGGCTTCCGCGTGACCGAGCTGATGCGGGAGCTCGTGTTGAGCGACGGGTTCCGAACCAGCTCCGGGTCACGCTCGGCCAGCGAGTCAGGAGGCCCGACATGAAACGGTTCAACCGTAGAACGCTGCTCCGAGGCTCGCTTGCCGGTGGCGCGGTGACGATCGGTCTTCCTCTCCTCGATCTGTTTCTCAACGAGCACGGAACGGCGCTGGCGCAGGGCGCGCCATTGCCACTGCGGTTTGGGGCGTGGATGTGGGGATGCGGCATGAACCCACAGCGCTGGACACCGACTGCGGAAGGCACCGACTACGAGCTTCCCATCGAGCTTCAGGCCCTAGACCGCGAGTTACCCTCCGGAGGCAGGTTGCGGGACGTGGTGAGCATTCTCAGCGGCTTCGACGTGAAGCTCGACGGGCGGCCGAATTTTCCCCACACGGCGGGTTTGATGGGGACTCTGACGGGTAGCCTTCCCTTGCAGGACTATACGGTCCCGGCTCCCACGCTGGACACCATCATCGCTGGAGCGGTGGGCGGTCTGACCCGATTCCGGTCACTCGAAATGTCGTGCACTGGCAATCCGAATCAAAGCTACAGCTACGAGAGTCAAAGCGTGTTCAACGCGCCCGAGATCTCGCCGATGGCCATGTATACACGCGTGTTCGGACCGGAGTTTTCGGATCCCAATGCGGGTCCATTCGTGCCGGATGCACGCGTGATGCTTCGTCAAAGCGTCCTCTCCGCGGTCAAAGAGGATCGTGATCGCCTGCTGCAGCGAGTGGGTACGCACGACAAGGAGAGGCTCGACCAGTATTTCACCTCCGTGCGCCAGCTCGAACAACAGCTCGACATTTTGCTAGCCGGCCCGCCGAATCTCGAAAGCTGCGCGAAGGCGCCGGCCCCTGCCGCCGAGTCTCTTGGGACCGAGCTCGGTCAGTCGATGTCGACCAATCGACTCATGGCGGAGCTTCTATCCTTCGCACTCGCATGCGATCAGACCCGTGTCTTCAGCATGATGTTTTCGGACCGAATTTCCGGCCTGCGGCAGCCGGGATCGAGCTCGCTGCACCACCAGCTCACTCACGACGAGGCCCTGGACCCGGCGATCGGATACCAACCCGAGGCGACCGAATTCGTGTTCGCCTCGATGGAAGCCTGGGCTGATTTCGTAGAACGCCTGGCCGCGGTCCCGGAAGGCGATGGCACACTGCTCGACAACTGCCTCGTGTTTGGCCACTCGGACGTCTCGCTGGCGAAGGTCCACGGGATCACAGGCGTGCCGATGATGATTGCCGGCAGAGCGAGCGGGGCTTTGAAGACCGGGGTTCACGTCGCCGGCGCGACCTCCCCAAGCACCCGCGTAGGACTCACTGTCCAACAAGTGATGGGCCTGAACACCGAGAGTTGGGGCACCCGCTCGATGGAAGCCGTACAGCCCGTCAGCGAGATCCTCGCCTAAGCAGACTCCTCTGTACGGGAACTGTGATCCATCCCACAGTGTTCGGCCCTTCTCATTGACGCTTTGGATCAGCGCTTCGACACTGATCGACGGGGGATGTGACTCCTGAAGGAGCACGTCGAATCAACGGTTAGGGGGAACCGATGAAACGCTTTGCTTTCGTGCTCGGAACAATTTTGACGGTGACAGCCGGCGCAAGCGCGCAGGACCTACCAGGCACTTTCTCGGTCGAACAGAACGGAGTCTCGCTTACTAGCTCTGGAAAAGAGGTCCGTGAAGACGTCCC
>DASRZF010000388.1:0-8580 GCA_035686645.1 Polyangiales bacterium | reverse complement strand
GAGCTCACGATCGAGGGACTGAACGTGGGCGACGGAGAATCGAAGATCGAGATCCCCGGATGGGGTGGACTGACGCTCGACCGCGCCGACGTCGGTGACCTGACGTTCATCGCGGGGATCGAAGATGGCGTAGCGGAGATTGAGCGCGCAGAAGCTCACGGGAAAGATCTGGAGTTCGATGCCTTGGGCCGACTGGGCCTTTCGCGACCGCTCAAGCGCTCCGAGCTCAACGTCATGGTCCGTGTGAAGATTCAAGATGCCTACAAGGAACGGAGCTCGAAAGTTGCGACCATGCTCGAACTGGCATCATCTGGGCTCGAAGCCGCGCAGTCGGCAGACGGAGCCATTCAATACATGGTTGCAGGGCCCATCGGGGGTCGAATGCGCCCCAGAGCTGCAGGAAGACTGCCCTTCGAAGCGCCGAAGTGAGGGCCCCCACTGGACGCAGAGGGCGGCTGTGCTTTAGAGAAGGTGATCGCGAGCCGAATCGATGATCGGAAACGACGAAGAGACACCAGACCAGATCGACGAACCCGAAGACGTCGAGCTGATGGATGAAGAGCCGCTCGAGGGCGGCCCTGAACCCCGTGCGTTGGCTGCATCGGCCTCGGCGCTCGAACGTCGCGACCCCCTCGGCGTCTACATGAGAGATGTTCAACGCTATCCCCTACTATCGAAGGCGGAGGAACACGATCTCGCGGTACGGTACTTCGAGAACGACGACGTCGACGCCGCGAAACTTTTGGTGACGTCCAATCTCCGCTTGGTCGTGAAGATCGCGTACGACTACCGGCAAGCGTACAAGAACATCCTAGACCTGGTTCAAGAAGGAAACATCGGCCTGATGCAGGCCGTGAAGAAGTATGATCCGTACAAGGGAGTGAAGCTTTCGAGCTATGCGGCTTGGTGGATCCGCGCCTACATCCTCCGGTACATTCTGAACAACCATCGTCTCGTCAAGGTCGGAACTACACAGGCGCAGCGAAAGCTCTTCTTCAACCTCCAAAAAGAGAAGGCGAAGCTCTCCGCGATGGGCATCGAACCGACGTCGCAGATCATCGCTGAACGCCTCAATGTTCCAGAGAGAGACGTCATCTCGATGGACATGCGTTTGGCCTCCGGTGATGCTTCTCTCGATGCGCCCGTCGGAACCGCGGACGGCCGTTCCGTCGCTCGCGTGGAGATCCTACCTTCGGGCGCCGCCCGCGCAGATGACACCCTGGCTGATGCCGAAGTTGGCGACCGTTTTTCTGCCAAGATCCACGAGTTTGGAAACACCCTGAAGGGCAAGGAAAAGAAGATCTTCGAGGACCGCTTGGTATCCGAGGATCCAAAGACACTGCAAACGCTGGGAGACGATTTCGGAGTGAGCCGCGAGCGCGTGCGCCAGATCGAAAAGCGTCTCCTTCAGAAACTGAAGGCTTATCTCCGCGATGAGCTCGGCGAGACCGTAGTCGAAGTCTACGAAGCAACTTAGACGCTCGGGTCGCCGCCGTATCCAGATGTGGTAACTCCGGTAGATGCCAGGTCGCCTTTCGGTGGTCGCGACGCCCATCGGATGTCTAGAAGACATCACGCTCAGGGCACTGCGTGTTCTTCGTGAAGCAGACTTGATCTTGGCGGAGGATACGAGGCACACGCGAACACTCTGTTCGAAGCACGGAATCGACACACCGCTGCGGTCGTTCCACGCGCACAGCAAGCAGGAGAAGGTCGATATCATCGTCGCCGAGCTGCAAGCTGGCGCACACTATGCGATGGTGAGCGATGCTGGGACGCCCGTGGTGAGCGATCCGGGCGTCTACCTCGTTTCCTGCGCAGCTCGCGCAGGCATCGAGGTGGAGGCGATTCCAGGGCCGAGCGCGGTCTTAGCTGCGCTCAGCGTGGCTGGCCTGCCGGTTCGTGGGTTCGTCTTCGAAGGCTTTCTCCCCCGAGGTGGCAGAGATCGCACCCGCGTGATCGAGCGGATCGCACGTTCCGAGCTCACCGTCGTACTCTTCGAATCGCCGCATCGCATCCACAGCACACTCGGAGAGCTTGGGAGCCAGCTTGGCACGGACAGGCAGGTCGCTCTTTGCCGAGAGCTCACCAAGATGCACGAACAAGTGATTCGCGGGACCATCGAGGAAGTCGAGCGCGAGCTATCCAAGCCGGCGCGCGGAGAGATCACGCTGGTCATCACGGGAAAGGAAAGCAGCGCGCCCGTTGCAGATGTCGACGTGGAGGGGCTGATTTCTGAATGGACGCTCGAGGGACTGTCCACCAAAGAAATGAGCCAGCGACTCCAGGACGATCTGGGATGGAAACGCAACGTGGCATACCAAGCGGTCCTCGATGCGCAGAAGTCCGAGCAGTCCTAATGCGCAGAAGTCGGTAGCGTCATGCAAACTCGTAGACTTCCCGCGGTTCCCGCCTCCGTCCAAATCCGTCCGCCTTGCGCCTCGATCACGCTTCTGGCGACGGCGACTTCCAACCCAAGCGCATCCGATCGTGAAAGAGGTTTCTCGAGCCTTTCGACGATGGTCAGCGTGTCGGCTGATGAATCCTTCAGCGTTGCCATGAGATCGAACTGAACGAAGCCCTTGCCGACCTGATCACGACGGGGAGGTGCGACGCGCATGACGATATCCGTTTCGGATGAGCGAATCACGAGCACGGCGAGACTGACCAGCGCGTGCACGGTGCGATGCTTGTCGACGAACACACGTGGCAAGCCTTCGGAGACTCCTCCGACGACCGAGGTGTCCTCAGCCCGTGAGCGCACGAACCCAATCGCCTCCGAAATCAGCTCGTCGGGCGCAACCCACTGCTGCTGCAGTCGAAGCGTCCCGGCCTCCACTTTCGCGCGGTCGACGACCGTCGAAACGAGACGAAGCAGTCGCTCCGCTCCCGCACGAATCGTTCGTACGCTCTGCTCCTGCTCGGCATTGAGCTCCCCATCGATGCGACCGAGCAACATGTCCGAGAAGCCGGTGACCGAGTTGAGAGGGTTCCGAAGCTCGTGCCCCAGGGCACCGAGGAACCGCGCGCGCTGACGCTCCGGGAGCTCAGGATGCGCCGAATGTGCCTCGATCGTTTCCTCCATCGATGTGGGGGCGGACGGGTGGATCGCGGGCGGTGCAACCGATGGCTCCGTGAACCTCAAGCTCGGAATCAGTCGTCGCAACAGACCCCACCCAAGCGTCAGTGCGAGGCCGAACAAGACGGGCGCACCCCAGTAGCCGTCATGCCCCGCTATCAGCATCCAACAAAGCGTGAAGTAGCTGGAGATTGCGATGACCGTCCAGCGAAGATTCGAAACCACTCGATCGCCGGCATTCGTCATGGCGCGCCTCGCAATGGAATCCGTATCATGAATCGCGAAGGGTGATCGCCATGGTAGAGAGAGCCATCGTGGCGCGCGATCACCTCGGAGGTCACTGCAACAGGCCATCTGCGGATTTCCATGGCATCCTCGGCGGCTAGAACCTCCGCTGGCGTAGGGAGCGCGACGATGTTCAGTCGATCCGACGGGTCGGCCGCGATCTCGATTGCAAGGTAATGAGCAGAGCGAGATAGGCTGAGCCTGATCTCCGCGTCCCTGTGGTCGGTTGCCAAGAAGTCAGCAAGCACGAGGATGGAACGGCGAAGTCGCGCTTCGTCCGCATCGGTGACACAGGGCTCGTCGGGGAGCGTGCACCCCGCCCTTCTCTTGTTGGACCAGAGCTGGCCCGCTTCTACGGCAACACGAGCCACCAGCTCGCGAATATCGGTACGCTCGGCGCTCACGCGTAGCTCGCCTGATGTGAGCTGGGAGAGATCGAGAGCGCTGTCCAAGAGGATTCGAAGCCGTATTCCCGACGCCCGAATGATCTCCAGGTCCTCTCGTTGTGAGGCGTTGACCTCTCCGTCAATTCCGCTCAGCAAGACATCCGAAAATCCGAGAACCGCGTTCAGCGGTGTCCGGAATTCGTGACGGAGCGCCATCAAGTAGTCGACCTCGTCGGGCTCGGCTTGCGGCTCATCGTTGGTGTCTTCCGATGACGGGGTCAAGCTCTCGACGGCTTCGGATTCGGCGCGACTGATCTCGCTCGGCTGCACGACGGATGTGCCCGAAACGGAAGCTAGCGCTGAACGAACACCCCAAACCGCGCCGCCTATCCCGACGAGGGAAGCGATTGCGAACGAGCCCCAAACATCCACTCCGCGGATTCCGGTCGCGAACCAGAGACCGGCGGCGGTCAAGAGCGCAACGAGCGCAGCGTACGCGCCGACTCTCGCCGTCACGAACCCGCGAACGTCCACCCCGTCTGCGCTAGACATGCCCACCCCGACTATCGCCCTATCTCGACCTCGGGAACACGCGGCGAGCCTTCATCCCGCAGACGCAGCGCCAAGTCGATCCTGGCGGCAGCATTGATCAGTCCAAGATGACTGAAAGCTTGTGGGAAATTGCCGAGCAGGTTCTTGGTCCCGGGTTCTATCTCCTCGGAGAGAAGGCCCAGGTGGTTCGACGCTTCGGCGTGCGCGACGAACACCTGCTGTGCCTCGTCGATCCGGCCTGCCATCGCAAGAACCTCGGCCAACCAGAAGCCACAGAGGACGAAGGCGCCCTCCTCGCCTCCGACACCATCGTCGCCCCTGTAGCGATAGACGTAAGGGCCATCCCCCAATTCCGCCTGAATCCAGTCGACCGTTCGTAGCACGCGTTGGTCGTTTGGCGGAAGAAAGCCATGTATTGGGAGCAAGAGCAGGGACGCGTCCGGGTGCTCGTGATCGTATGCGGCGACGAATCGCTTTCCCGTTCGATCCAGCCCGCGAGCACAAAGCTCTGTATGTAGCTGGTCGGCTACTCGGTTCCATCGGGTTCGCAGAGGCTGTTCACCAAACAAGGGAGCGAGCTCCGCGCCGCGACGCAAGGCGAGCCAGCTCATCAACTTCGAATGCACGTTGTGCCGCTTGCCAGCGCGCGGCTCCCAGATGCCGTGGTCCGGCTCGCCCCAGGTCGCTGCGACATTCTCGACCACCTCTCGGAGTCGCCGCCAACCACGTGCGGTGAGCGATCCACCGCCGCGCTCGTATACGTAGGCAGCGTCCATGAGCGCACCTGCCGTGTCGAGCTGCAGCTGATCACGTGCGCCGTTTCCAACACGAACCGGCAGTGAGCCACGATATCCGGAAAAATGATCGAGCGTCCGCTCGTCAGGAACCCGACCGCCGTCGACCGCGTACATGATGTGAAGCTTCCGGTCGCGTTCGAGCGTGTCCCTTACGAAGTGGAAGAACTCGCGGGCCTCGCGGTTGCATCCAAGCAGGTTCGCAGCCCGTACCGCCATCGCCGTGTCACGGGTCCAGGTGTAGCGATAGTCCCAGTTCCGTACACCCCCGATCCACTCTGGAATCGATGTGGTCGGGGCGGCGACCATGGCGCCGGTCGGCGCATACATCAGCAATTTCAGGAGCAACGCCGAGCGAATGACGTGATGTCTCCAAGGTCCGTCGTAGTCGAGCTGCTGCGCCCAATCGCGCCATCGCCGGCGTGTCTTGCGCAGAGCGTCGAACGGCCGATATGCGAGAACCGACTCCGACTCCGTGGTGTTCCAACTGATGACCACCCATGCGCGTTCGCCTGCTTTCAAGCGGAAGACGGCTTGCACTCCACCTTGCGGGCGGTTCTCCCATTGGCCAGTGCCCCCGAGCACGGCGATCAAACGCTCGCCTGTGGCACTCGTGGCGAGCGCCGAGCGTCCGTCAAGTTCGACCCGGGTGTCGGCACGCCCATAGTCGAAACGGGGATCGAAGAGGACCTTGACGCTCACTTCTCCCTCGACGCACTGCACTCGCCGGTGTACCTCGTGCATCGCGGAGCGAGGGTCGTCGGTCCAGGGCATGTAGTCGGTGAGCCGAAGCGTCCCCCGACCGTCAACCTTAAACACGGTCTCGAGAACGTTGGTGCCGGGATCGTATCGCTGAAGACTCTCGAATGGATAGTCGACCGGGCTCACCGAGGTAGAACCGCCGTTTCCTTCATCGAGCAAGGCGCCAAAAACACTAGGGCTGTCGAAGCGTGGGAGACAAAGCCAATCGATCGCACCGTCCGCTCGAACCAGCGCGGCGGAGAACCCATCACCTATCAATCCATGGTCCGCGACGGTGAGCGCCCGCTTCGAGGCTTCGTCGCGGAAGACAAACGGCCGATTGAGTCGCTTCGCGGTGCTGTAGAGATCCATCGGCTTCGAAGAATAGCAGATCGTGCGCTTCGTATCGCACATGCTAGAGGCACGCGGTGCGGCGCGAGAACACCAAGTGGGGGCTGCCACTCATCCTCATTGCTCTGACCTTTGCGTCCACCTTCTACGTGGGTGCCGGAATGGTCCTAGGAGCTCCGCCCGATTCGCTCGAGGAGCTCCGCGCGGGCTGGGTCTTTTCCGTCCCCCTGATGGCAATCCTACTCGCACACGAGTTCGGACACTTCTTCGCCGGCCGCTATCATCATGTCGACGTTTCAGCGCCGTACTTCATCCCAGTGCCCTTTTTTCTCCTCGGTACCATGGGAGCCGTGATCCAGATCCGGGAGCAAATCCGCTCCCGAAACGCTCTGCTCGACATCGGCGCAGCAGGCCCTCTGGCCGGAATGCTGGTCGCGCTTCCCGTACTGATCTACGGCATCGCTAATTCCCCGGTGCAGCCTCTTCCGGATACCGAGTACATTTTGGAGGGCCGCTCCCTTCTCTATCTCGGCCTGCTCGATCTCTTGAAGGGACCGATCCCGGAGGGTTACGACATCATGCTCACACCGACGGCTCTCGCCGGTTGGGCCGGATTGCTCGTCACCATGATCAACATCATCCCGTTTGGCCAACTCGACGGCGGCCACGTAGCGTACGCGCTCATGGGCCCGCGCCAAGACCAGCACTCGCGAACCGTGCTCCGACTGCTTCCCGTATTGGGAGTTCTCGTGAGCGCAGTGTATGGGATTTCGAGCTACGTCGAGGGCATTCGGGGCGACGCGCTAATCAATGACGCGTCCGCGGGGATGCACTGGCTGGTGTGGGCATTGCTTCTCTGGGCGCTCACCCGCGCGACCGGTCCCGGCCATCCTCCGACCGAGGATGACACGCTCTCACCTCGGCGCCGAGTCGTGGGCTGGTTCACGCTTTCGCTGTTCGTTCTGCTGTTCATGCCCTCCTGGATCCGAATCCAGTAGGAAATTTCACTGAAACGCTGGAATTCCTTAGCTTCGGGGCATGCGCTCCAGCTGCTGCTCAGCCCTCCTCGCTTTCGCCGTCGTCGGCGTGCTCGGTACCGCCTCGTCAGCCCATGCCTGGACCCTCACGGTCGTCAACGGGGCGCGCGCAACAATCGATGTCGAGCCCGACGCCACCTTGAGCATCCTCCTACGCCTGGACGTCGAGGTCCATGCCGGCTGGCTTCACGAGCTCGAGCTCGTAGACCTCGGTCAAGGCGTGGAGCTCGACCGCAATCGACCACCGTACGTCCGTTCCGACGATGGCGAGATCTTCCGTCCCGAATTCGAAGTTCACGAAGACGGCCGAATTCACCTCACATTCCCCAGACGCGAAGCTCCGAGACGAGGCGAGTACCGGGTGTTCATGCGATACCGGACGAAAGCGGACGTCCAAGCCGTCGAGTTGAGAGACGGACCGCGCGCCCGCGTCGTTTGGTCACTGCCTACCTGGGAAACCGGACTCCACGACGTATCGGTCGAGGTCCGCGCCCCGAAGGGATCCTCGGTTCCTCCCGAGCTTCACGACGGCGCCCCAGGCGTGGACTTTCAGCTCTCCCAGCATGCGAATCGAACCGTCGTCGCATGGAGGCGAACTCACTTGCCGCGAATGACCGCATGGCCGCTTGCGGTCGACGTTCCGGTCGAATCGATTGCAATGCCGGTGACCGAGTCGGATGCCGCCATCCCCTCGGGGTTTCGAGCCCTGCCGAGTCCCGACGAGCGCCCGATCGTCTGGTCGCTGCTGCTGATCGCAATGCTGATCCTCGTCAAGCGAAGGTCCATCGAGGCGCGATTGGGCGAGCGCTTCCTGTGGGTTCGCGCGCCCTGGGGGGTGGTCCTGGCGATCACGGCGTTCGTCGTCGCCATCGGTCAATGGCTTGGCCCGAACCATCTCGTCTGTGCCATCCCGCTACTCGCGTTCGCTCTACATCGACCAGCAAGCTGGTCGCCAACGATTCAGCGAAAGAACTGGGGTCCGGCACCAGCAAAGAGGCTCTTAGACAACGAGATGTCGGCAGGCGACCTGCTAGACGGAACGACTTTCGTGGGGATCGCAGCGCTGATGGCGGGGGCTGCTGCTCTCGTGGTTCTGGCTGAGCCGAGTGCGGCCATCCTCTTGTTGCCACTCTTCTTCACCGGGACGCGTCACCACTTTCACCCGACGGCCGCTGAAAACACTCGGATGCTGTATCGGTTCGCGGCCGATCTTCGTCTTCCAATCGACGCGCCGGAGATGTCATTCGGTTGGGAGCGCGCAACGGAGGACGGGGCGCTCCGACTCCGCGCTCACCTCGCGACGCAGCGCGCCGGGCTCTTGACCTTGGGCTTTGTGGTCGCGACCAGCCCAGTTG
>DASRZF010000387.1:0-3538 GCA_035686645.1 Polyangiales bacterium | reverse complement strand
ACGCCCTCGGAGAGTGCGCTCTGGTTGCCGCCGAGCGAGTCGGACACGAACGCCTGGTCGTAGGCCTGCACAAATACGTAGGCTGTGTCGCCCGCTTCGGTGAGGCCGAGTTGGTCCGCACGGAACGACACGTCTCGACTGGCGAGATTTATGGGGCTGCCAACGGGATCTGCCGTTGAGGGATCGTCTACGTCCGACGCGTCGGCTAGCCATGCTTGTATGTCGTCCGGCGGATTCGGGTTGGCCCAAGAGATCGTGAACGTCGATGCCTCTTGTGGCGTCGTGTTGACCAGTGGCGGGGCGGGAGAGACGACGTCTACGTAGAACTCCGTCACGCCGTAGTTGGTGGCCGGGACGTCGCTCGAGGGAGGATCGTTGCGAAACGCGAAGATCTTGTAAGGGGTACCGGTTAGACCAGAGCTGGCACAACTGACGATATCGCCGAAGCCTGAGCTGGCGTCGATCAGATTCTGCAAGGTCAGCCCGCTCACGAGGAAGTTGGTTCCCACCTGTTGCGGATTACCCGACATCTCAGCGCAGTTGCCCTGCGTGCCGTTGCGCTCTTCGAGCTTTTCGCATTCCGCGCCCCCGGTGCCTACCCAGAGAAAGACGGACGATACCGCGCTGCCGGAATCCCCTAGACGGATGTCGAAGAAGGTCTCCTCGGGCGACCCCTTAGGCGCAGTCGCAGTCGCAGTCGCCGCGCCGCCGCCAGTCCCGCCTACGCCGGCGTCCAAAGCGCTGCCGCCCGTACCTCCAGTGCCGCCCGTGCCACCCTGCGGGTCGAGCCCGCAATCCGACCGGTTGAAGATGCGCTTCTGATCGTTGCCTTGGAAATCCTCGCCATTGATCGAGCTGATACGGTCGACGATCTGAGCGTAAGTGTTCGGCGCGAAGGCGCCCAGCGCCCAGACGAGCGTGGACAAGAATAAGATTTGCCTCTGCATGCCCTTCCTCGCGTGCAATCCCCGGGCCAACGTGGGGCGCCCGAAAGCTGTGTGTTTTCGAGGGGGCAGCGGACAATCTGACATGATCCGACCTTCTTCTACGCCAAGCCCTGACATTTCGTCACTTTAATAGAACTTTTTCGGCAATTTGGATTGCGTTGAGGGCCGCGCCTTTGCGAAGGTTGTCCGAGACCACCCACATCTGAATGCCGCCGGGATTGCCCACGTCGGCGCGGATTCGGCCCACGTAGACGGCGTCCTTGCCTGCAGCATCGATCGGCTGCGGGTAGATCCCGGCGCTCAGGTCATCGACGACCACTACGCCCTCGGCCTGGCTGAGCAGCTCCCGGGCGCGCGCAGCGCTGATCGGCCGGTGCGTTTCCACCGTGATGGCCTCGCTGTGCGCGGTGATCACGGGAACACGGACCGCCGTCGGAGAGACAGCGATGTCAGGGTCGCCGAAGATTTTGCGAGTCTCCGAGACCATCTTGAGCTCTTCTTCCTGGTAGCCCGTCTCCGGGTCCGGCTTCCAATGCATCAGAAGATTGCGACTCAACTGCCCGGAAAGCTTTTGCTTATCGACCTGTTCGCCGCGAGCCATGGCTTGCTCCTGCGCCTCGAACGCGGCAACCGCCAAGGCCCCCGAACCGCTGATCGCCTGGTAGGTCGCCACGACGACACGCTTGAGCCGCCCCTCGTCGTGGAGCGGCTTGAGCGCGACCACCATTTGTATGGTCGAGCAGTTCGGGTTGGCGATGATGCCCTTGGGCCGGTTGGCCGCAGCGGCGGCGTTCACCTCCGGCACGACCAGCGGTACCTCGGGGTCGGCTCGGAACGCCGACGAGTTGTCGACCACCAGCGCGCCCTTGCTTGCTGCGATAGGCGACCATTCGCGCGAGGTTCCGCCTCCGGCCGAGAAGAGCGCCAAGTCGACCCCTTCGAACACCTCGGGTGAGATCTCGACGACAGTGTGCTCGACGCCGTTGAAGGTCACCTTCTTACCGGCGCTCCGAGCTGTCGCCACGGGCACCAGCTCCGAAACCGGAAACGCACGCTGCTCGAGCACGCGAAGCATCTCCGTGCCCACCATTCCGGTGGCTCCCACCACCGCAACTTTGAGTCCCTGAGCCATAGGCGACGGCTATAGAGGAGCGCCGTGGAACCGGCAAGCTGGCCCTCGGCGAGCTGGCGTATCATGCCCTTGGCAAGGAGCATCCATGAGCATTCATCGGTACTGGGCGATCGTCGCGATCACAATCACTCTTTTCGGCCTGGGCGCGGTTCGGGTCGATGCCCAAGCGCGCGTCGATTCGGGCGAAGTCGGGACGCCTACGGGCGAGAGCCAGACGCTGACGGAGGCCCCGCTCGCGGACGGTGATGACGCCGCCGCGATCGCTCTCCGTTCCCTCTACGTGCCAGGCGGGCTGACCTCGCGCGAAGCGGTGACTCAAATTGTGGCGGTCTCACCGGATCTCGACCGAGTCCGGGCCCTACTGCTCGAGGCCAAAGGCGGCGCCATGGAAGCCATGTCAGGCGTGGTTCCACGTCTGGAGCTGATCGGCCGCTACTCGCGGCTGAGCCCTGTGGACAACCCGACCTTCGAGATTCCTGGCCTCGGCGCTTTGACCTTCCCGTCCTTGGATCAACAAATCGCGAGCGACGCGACGCTGGCGTACTCGTTCACCGGTTCGCTTGCCGAATCGCTTCCCGCTTATCGTGCCGCGAAGAAGAACGAGGTTGCAGCGGGCTTTCAGGTCGAAGCAGCGCGCAACGACGTCGCATTCGCAGGGCAACAGGCCTACTACGCGTTCGCGCGGGCAAAGGCAGATCTTGGGGTGGCCGAGTTCGCGCTCGAAGCGGCCGAGTCGCAGCGGAAAGAAACCGACGCTCTGGTGCAGGCTGGCTCGGCCGCCCGTGTCGACCTTCTCCGCGTCGAAGCGCAGGAGGAAGCGGCCAGAGTGGCGGTCGAACGCGCGAAGCTTGCGCTGCAAGTCACGACGCGCTCACTTCAAGCTCTCATGCTCACCGAAGAGTTACCCACACTCGGGGAAGATCTCTCCCAACCTGTGGGCGGCGTTCCGAGTGAGCCGGAGGTTGCGCTCAAGGAACGCGCCTTTCGGGAACGACCGGACCTGCACGCGCTCCGCACCTACATCGAAGCGCGCAAACATCAACTGCGATCGGCGATCGGGGGCAAGCTTCCCGACCTGCTCGTTCGAGCCAGTGCTCAGTACTCGAATCCGAATCTTCGAGTGATTCCGCAGGAAGATCGATTCGTGGCGACCTGGGAAGCCGGCGCGGTCATTCGATGGGCGCCGAACGATACCGTCCAGGCGCAGGGCCTCAGCAAGCGGATTCAAGCGGAGCTGGATCGAGCGCACGCCGATGTCATCGCGCTGGAGCAAGCGATCCGAGTCGAGGTGGCCCAGGGCTACCACGGCATGCACGCCGCCCAGTCGGCGATGGAGTCGGCCAGGCTAGGGCTCGAAGCCGCGCGCGAAGGCTATCGCGTCACGCGGGACCAGCTCCAAGCCGGGATCGTCAACACCACCACTTTGCTGCAAGCGCAGTCCGAGCTGATTCGTGCGCAG
>DASRZF010000386.1:0-4661 GCA_035686645.1 Polyangiales bacterium | reverse complement strand
GGCCACGCAAGTACGACATCGCCCAGCGCGTGTGGAACAAGACATCCGCTTCTTCATGGGCATTGTGGAGCAGGAACACTCGGCTTCGCAGGCCGGCGAGAAGTCGTTCGATTGCGCCCCGATCGAGCGCGTTGCCGGCGGCCGATGAAGCGCTTTCCAAGCCGTCGATCACCCTGGCGACGTCACGCTCGGTCTGAAGGCGCCCTAAGAACCAAGTGCCGCAGTTCGACAGTGCCTTGTAATCGAGGTCGACGGGGTTCTGCGTAGCAAGCACGACGCCGACTCCATACGCGCGGGCCTGCTTGAGCAAGGTGAGGAGCGGGGTTTTCGAAGGCGGCTCTGCTACGGGTGGCAGGAACCCGAAGACCTCGTCCATGTAGAGGATCGCGCGCAGGCTCGACGTGCCGGACTGCGAGCGAACCCAGGACACCACACGGTTCAGCAAGGTGCTCACGAAGAACATGCGTTCGGGCTCGCTCAGGTGCGCAATCGAAAGAATCGTGATTCGTGGCTTGCCTTCCTCTGTCCAAAGCAAACGCTGGATATCTAGAGGCTCGCCCTCGAGCCAGGCCGAGAAGCCCGGTGACGCCAGGACGCCATTGATCCGCATCGCGAGCTTCTGGCGCTCGGATGCAGGGTAGAAGGTCTCCAAATCCATGACGCCGATGCGAGCGAACGGCGGGTCTGAGATGCCGCGGACGAGATCGCCGAGCTCCAGCGACTCTCCCCTGGACCAGGCGTGCAGCAGCAAATTCGAGAGGAGGATGTGCTCCTTGCTGTTCACCGGATCGGGCTCCAGGCCCAGTAGCGCGAGGAGACTCGACACCGAACCCATGATCTGATCGCGCTGCCAATCTGGATCGGCATCGACGCCTGGCGGGTCGAACGACTCGAGGACCCGAAGCGGCCGCCCCGCAGCACTGCCAGGCGTATAGATCCCGACCTCGACCGAGTCCCTGAAGCGCGCAATTCGCGCTCCGTCTTGACCCCATTCGGCGAGACCTTCTCGCCAAAGAGCGGACACCGCCTCCGCCTGCGCTGCGACCGATCGACCCTTGCGCTCGGCTTCAGCCGGATCGATCCAAGGCTCGAAGTCACTCGGCCGAAGCTCCGGAAAGGTGAGCATCAGATTCCCGAGATCTCCCTTGGGATCGATGCAAAGGGCGGGGATGCCGTCGATGGCGGCTTCTTCGAGGAGTGTGAGGCAGAGGCCTGTCTTCCCGCTGCCCGTCATTCCCACGCAGACCGCGTGCGTCGTCAGATCCTTCGAATCGTAGAGAACCGGAACCTCGTTCGGCTCGCCCCGATCAGGCTCGAACTGCCTGCCCAAGTAGAGCTTTCCGAGCTTCTCGAAGTCGATCACGGATTCGGCGCCCCGGCCTTCTGTTCCTCGAGCAGCAGCTTGCGAGCCATTTCGAACTCGAAGAAGCTCACCATGTTGGTGTCGAGAACGCGCCGGAACTGCTCGTATGCCCCCTCGGAGTCGCCAGCGACGAAGCGCCGTGTGCCTTCGTAGTAGATCGCCTCCGTCTCCTCGCCGAGGCTGGACGCTACGCTCAGCAGCGCGGCGTAGTCGATCTCGCCGGCGCCGAGCTTGGCGAGCTTACCCCACCAATTGGAGCTCGCGCCTAGCCTGCGGAGCAGCTCCGTGTGCTCCTCGGCAGGAGGCTCCCCCGCGCGGGCGGTAATGAATTGAATCCAAAGCGTGAAGTACACTTTCCATTCGGGCGGCAGCGTGAGGTGCAACTGTGACCTGCGCCAGACCGAGGACGCGAGCTCGATGTCGGGCGGCATCGAAACCAAGTGGGAAAGAATGCCGGCATAGACGTCACGCCATTGGGGCGCGTGTGACATCGCGTCCTCAAACGCTTCGACTGCATCATCGTGACGCCCCAGATTGTCGAGCAAGACTCCTCGGCGCATTTCGACCAAGGCGGCGGTCGGCCCTTCGACTTGGTCACGCGCACTCGTCCAGGACTTGAGTGCGCTCTTGTAGTGCGTGGTCATCTCGCGGGTCTTGCCCTGGGCCCGAGCCGCGTTTCCGAGATTTTCTAGGATCTCGGCGCGGCGAACGTCTTCCGCTAGCGTATCGGAGGGCGCGAGCTCGAGGGCGCGACGGTATCGCTGTTCCGCTTCGAGAGGCCGCCCGGTACGCTCAAACAACAAGCCGAGCTGCAACAGAGCTCCCACGTTCTCGTCTTTGGCCAGGCTCGTTTCGAATCGCTGCTGGGCCTCGACGACATGGCCGGCGTTCATCTCGAGCATACCGATCAAAAACTCGAGCTCGTTCGGCGCGATCGGAGGCTTGGAATCGGGCCAACGCTTCTGGCGTTCCTCCAGAATCGTCTCGGCGCCGTGGGCCAGGGCGCTCGATCGTTCGGGATGTGGGTCGGAAAGCCGCGTCTCGATGAACTCGTCGAGCTGCCCGAGCGCTTCATCGTAGAGGTCGATCGACTCGGGATCGAGCTCGATTGCAATCACGTACCAAGCGGTCGCGTCCGCAAATTGCTCCGAATCGGCGGCGACACGGGCCATGCAGGTCGGAAACCGCTCATCTTTGGGGAACCTCAGCAGCGCCGAGCGGCAAAGTCCGGCGGCGACATCGGATCGGGCCAGGCGGTAGCCTTCGACCAGCTCGAAGGTCGCCGCGGCACCGGCCTCGTCGGCGCTCTGAGCTTTCGTCAGAAGGTCGAGCAGACGGCTCTGAAGCTCGCCCCCAGACCCCATCGTCCCGACCTTCGAGACGGCGGACTCGATGTCCCCGTGTGAAAGGTAGACCGCGGCGACGTTCAAGGGCGCGAGCCTCAGTTGACGTTCGCCTCCGATACCGAGCCGATGGCGGGTTTCGACGGTTTCCCTCGAAACCGCGTCGCGTCCCGCGATGTACAGGTCGGCGAGCGTATCGAGCACCTTGGGCGCCGGCGTGAGCTCCGCGTGCTCATTCCAGACCGCGATCAAACCGGCGTACTGCTCGGAGACGGTGTCCAGATTGGCGCGTGATTCGTGGCCCCAGCTTGCGACGGTTTCGTAGCGCTGCTGGTAAATTTCGTCCCCGGTCAGGCGTTCGAGCAAGAAGTTCGCCGCGAGGACGTTCCCTTCATCACCTCGGTGACCGCCTTCTTCGGCCATGTACTGCGCGATCGGCTCGACGCTCTTGGGAAGGATTCCGTTCGCGTAGTCGTGTGGAGAGAGAAAGGTCGTCAACTCGCTGACCTCGGACACGACGCCTTCGTAGTCGTCCACCTCAGCAAGGCTCTGAGCCTGCGAAAGAACGGAGGCTACAAGTCGATCTCGCAGGCCGACCCGTTCGGGATCGTCGAGCGACATCCTCATGAAACGGCGGGCCTCATCCGGGTACTCCGCTTGCGGGATGGGCTCTGCGCTCCCGACGCGGGACCCGACCGTGGCCGACTTCGAGTGGGCGCACGCTACCGTGAGAGTCAGCAAGCCAAGAATTGGAAGGAAACGGATCCGCATGTTGCAGAGCCGCTATAGCAGGGTCAGCCGACCAGGGCAGGCTCATATCTTGCGTGTAACCCTGGAGTACGTGTCAGGCTACGCTTCATCGTGGGAGGATATCTACGAGCACTCCTGATCGCGTTAGCGGTCCCTGCCCTAAATCACCTCTTCTTGGGGCTGGCAGGGTTCCTTCAGCTCAGAAGCTTGTCGGCGAGCTCGCACGAAGCGATTCGGGCGGCTGCTCAGGCTCCCTTGAACCTCGCGCTGGTGCAGGCTGCGAGCGTCGGTCTCATCTTCATCATTGCGTTTCCATACAAGAAGCGAGAGGACGGTCTTCTCGAATCCGTGAACGTGCTTCCTCTCGCCGGAGGCATCGTCGCCCTCTCATTCCTAGCGGGCGCCCTCATGCAGATCCCGCTCGCGGAGCTCGGCAACCTGGTTCAAGAGGTCTGGCCGGTGAGCTTCGAAGAGCTCGCGCGACGCCATCGATTGGTCAATCCGACGAGCTGGTGGGGCGGATCGTCGGTCTTGTTGGCTCTGGTCTTGGTGGCGCCGCTCACCGAGGAGCTCCTCTTTCGAGGTTGGTTGCTTCAAGACCTCAAAGACCAATACGGCCAAAGAAAGGCACTGCTCTGGAGCTCACTCCTCTTCGGCCTGGTGCACCTCGAGCTTTCGGCCATCCTCTACGCGACCCTCGGCGGTCTGGTGCTCGGCGCCGTGGCTCTGCGAACCAAATCCACCTTGGCGAGCATTGCGATGCACGCCGGAGTCAACGCACTACCGCTGCTCTTACCGGCAAGCTTGCTGCGCATCGAAGGGTTCAACACCCTCAGTCAGCGGGTCGAGCACGTGAGCGTCTGGTTGCTGCTCCTCTCGTCAGGCGCGCTCGTTGCATTGTTGGCGATCCTCTGGAGGGCGACGGAAGATGCCAGCCGGGCTTAGACGCGCTCGACGTCGAGAACGCCTTTGAGCTTGGCCACGCCGCGCATGATCTCTCGAAGGCGGTCGATGTCCCCGACCCTGAAATGGAACATGTTCTCGGCTCGGCCGTCCCGAGACAGGCACGAGGCCTCACTGATGCTCACCCCATTTGCGGAGAAAACCGACGATACGGAGGCCAGAATCCCCGCCCGATCGTCCGTCATGATGCGCAAAGAGACCGGCAGATCCACCTCGACGTCGTCGGCCCATGTGACCTGCAC
>DASRZF010000385.1:0-3037 GCA_035686645.1 Polyangiales bacterium | reverse complement strand
TGCGCAGGGTGTTCTGGGGTCGGACCACAAGATCTCCTTACACTGACAGAGGTTAGGCCCAATCCAGCCTCCAGAACCCCCTCTTGCGCTCGATCTTGGTGCCCCGAAATCGGCCGTATGGCTGCTCGGCGTCCTCCGTCGCGTCGGCGCCGGATGCCGCGCCGGGTTCGCGGACGGACCACGCGCCGTCGACGACCTCCCGGAACTTGATGCGCGTCCTGCCGCCGATCCGCTCGGAGATGCCTGTGACATACTCCCGGCTTCCGACGGCAATCGACTCGGTCCAGTGCGGCTGACGCCCCGCATCGCCCCTGCCCAGCATCTCTTCGATCGCCGCGCCATAGTCGCGCACGAACTCGTCCCGGCTGCCGGCGCCCGCTGCCTCCAGCACCCTCCCCATGTCGAGCACGGTGTGCCGCGTGCGCTCGCCGACCAGCTCGTCGTAGCCGCCCCACCGCCACTCGCGCGGGTGCTTCACCTCGCCGGCGCGCACCATGTTCAGATCGATGTACGCCATGCAGTTCCACAGGTGCGTGCCGCTCTCGATCATGGTGCAGTGGTAGCGGTCGCCCCAGAACGCGTTGCTGCGCTTCCTGCGCACGTTGTACCACTCCGCGAACTCGCCCTGGAGCTTCTGCATGAAGCGAGACAGCCTCTCAAGCGTGCGCGCCGTCACGAGCATGTGCACGTGGTTCGACGTGATGCAGTACGCCAGCAGCCAAACGCCCGAGCCCTTCAGCTCGGCGCGCAGCCTCCTGCGGTACTCGTCACGGTCCAGGCCGAACCTCAGCAGAAACGACCGGTCATGGCACCGGTGCGTGATGTGGTACGCGTGTCCTTCGACGATGTAGCGATTCGCTCTCGGCATGGGCGCGCCCAGCATACCGCTCCGGCGCAGCGCGGCAAGGCCGCCCGCCGTGCGTCTCGAGCGCCGAACGCCATACGCCCGATTTGTTGGGCCCAAAATCGAGCGTATGGCGGGGTTTCTGTTCGAGATTCCGGGTCAAGTCCTGTGGGGACAAGCACATCCTGGTAGGGTCGAGGACTGGCGCGGTGGCCGTAGGTGTGCCTATCTGTTACTCCCCGTTTCCGTTGGGAGTGCCTCACGAGCATCACCATGACTCCGTTTCCAGTCCCCGCCACTTCGAACGCAGCGTGCGGATTTCCCGCACTACGCTCACCTGACAACTTCACTTCAAGGGTTATGTGGCGACCTCGGCCGGTCGTGCTGCAAGACGTGGCATACGCCGGATCGCGTAGTCAGCATGCAATCCGAGCGCATAGTACAACCACGCCTTGCTCCACCGTTGCCAGCCGAATCCATTGCGGTGTCGCGCGCGCATCAGGTGCCGCCGGATCTTGCGCTCGATCCACTGACGAACGTAGGAGAAGCAGCGCGACGAATTGCCCACTCGGAAGTAATTCACCCAGCCACGCAAGATCGGATTGATCTTGGCGATGACGAGGCGAATGGGATGAGACACATGCATGCGGAACACACCCTTGAGTTTCTCCAACAGGGCCGTGCGCGACTTGGCGCGTGGCGCAAAGGACGGACGCCACTTGCCACTGCCGCCTCGCACTCGCCTGAACTCGAATCCCATAAATGTGAACGATGCGTGCGCTTCGGTGAGATCAACTCTGCGTGACTTCTCTACGTTCACTCGTACATCGAGCTTTGCCAGCTCTTCCAGTGTGCGCCGGTACACGGCCACCCGCAGCCACTCCCATCGCCGATGCCCATCGACCAGAATCACCAGGTCGTCCGCAAAGCGGGCATACTGAACGCGATCCCAGCCATTGGCGCCCATGGTCGTGCGGCGCGCTCGCTCGAGCATCTCGTCTACCTCATTAAGATAGAGATTACTGAGCAGTGGTGAGATCACTCCGCCCTGCGGAACTCCCCGCTTGCCTCCAGCTTTGAGTATCAGCTTGAGCAGATGCATCACGTCGTCATCGTTGACGCGCTTCGCCACTTTGGCCAAGAGGCCGCCGTGTGGAATTGTGTCGAAGTATGACTTGAGGTCCAGATCGATCGCATGCGTCTTGCCTCCCGCGATCGCCGTGGCCACGCGTTGCACTGCCTGATGAGCGCTACGTTTCGGCCGGTAACCGAACGAGCCATCCTGAAAGTCGGCTTCGAAGATCGGCTCCAGGATGAGCTTCAACGCTCCCTGGACTACGCGATCACGTATCGCTGGAATCCCAAGTCGACGCGTGCGGCCGTCGCCTTTGGGGATCTCGTGGATGCGATTGCGTAGTGGCCGATACGTGCGTGAGGTCAGTTCGTCACGGAGCTGTTCGATGAGTGCCTCGGCTCCCGATCGCTCGACATCCTCGAACGTCACGCCGTCAATGCCCGGCGCTCCGTTGTTGGCTTTCGCGTTGCGGTACGCCTCGCGCAACGTCTCCATCTTGCAGACGTGAACGTACAGACCCCAGAACCGATGGTTCGGTTCAGCCTTCGCCTTGAGGTACATCCGTTTCCTCAGTTCTTGCAGACTGATAGACGGTTTTGTCATGCCGCCCCTGCCTTTCCGTTTTGGATTCGAAACGTCGTCAGCAGGGCCCCTTCGCTCCACGGACATTACTCCGCTTCATCGCTACTACGGGCCCGTCCGTCACCCTTGAGCCGTCGGCGTCATTTCCCGGGGGCTCCGGTTATAGTCGCCTACCTCGCTTCCGCAGATTTCTCCGTCGGGGCTCCGAGGGCTTCGCCAGTTCCCAACGCGTCCTTGTCAACGTGCCGCTGCAAACACCCCGCCGAGGGGAACAGACGGTAGCCGGTCAGCTCCGTTCCTACTGCCTTCGCACCGGACCAAAGCGCTCGGCCCTCGGTTCTTGGGTTTTCGAGGCTACTTCGCATTCACTTGTAGTTGCGGCCCGATGACTCGCTTGCCACCCGCGGTGACAGTTCGTCGATGGGCTTCGAAAGTTTGGTTTCCCTCCCCTCCTCCATCCGAGCTACGGGGCTTCGGCTTGTTGCCCCGGCAGGCCTTATCTTCCTGCTGAACGCGCTGGCCTTTGCTGGCCGCGC
>DASRZF010000384.1:0-16997 GCA_035686645.1 Polyangiales bacterium | reverse complement strand
TAGGGGCGGGGCCAATCCGCGGAGGGCGAAACCCGCAATACGCCAGGTCCTACTTCTTCGATGTGCAAGGGTGACTCTTCGTTTCGCGGTCCAATACCAGACGGGTTCGTTCGAACCAGTGGTCCGCCTCGGCAGCGCTCTTGCCCACTGCGGTGATGCCGAGCTTCCCGAACTCGCTGAGCGCGCCGGTGAAGTGAAAGAGTACACCCGATTCGGACCAGGCCTGATAGTGCAAACCGTTCACCGCTGCAATATCGAGCAGGTCCTCGACCAGCAGACCCCGGTAGCTGTCCGATTGCATCGAATCGGTGGCGACGTAGAATTGTGGCTCGCCTCGCGGGGTGAGGTAGAGACCGGTGTCCGCATCGTATCGGCCGTCGGTCATCATGCGCAGGAGCATCATCGGGTGCGTCGTGCCTCCCAGGCGCAAATTGGTTTCGATCGCATAGCGGCGCCAGGTACCGTCATCGGCCCGCACGCATAGGAAATCGACTGCGAGGCGCCCTACCGCACCTCGCTCCTGGAGAACCGCTGCGACTTGCAGCGCATCCTTCTGAATGTCCGCCCGATAGGCGGCATCAGAGGGGAACCGGCAGCCGGCGTAGATCTGACCATCGATCCCGTCGACGAGCTGATCATGGGTCGAGAGCGCGTCCAAGCTTCCCTCCGGAGAGATTCGCAACTGGCAGCTCGGGGCGCGCTTGCTCTCATCGCTCAAGAAGGCCTCGACGATACCGCCCTCGCGCTCGAATTTTTCCATGAAACTCGTCCAGGTCTGCCGCTGACCGACGAATCGCATGTTCGGAAGCGCTGCCTTCAGATCCTCGTTGCGCGAAGCCGAATCGAGAGCACCGAGCTCGAGAATTGCGTTGCCCTGACCACCGAAGCCGTAGTTCTGCTTGACGACTACGCGGCGAAGACCCTCATTCTCGTCCCGGAGCGAGTTGATCGCCTGCACGAGATCCTCTTCGGTCCGCAGATCCTCGACGCCAGGCAGCAGAGGGATTCCGGCCTTTCGGAACGCCCAGCGTGAACCGCTCTTGGTGCCGAGCCATGCCAAATCCGGGTCGAGGCCGTAGAGAGGAACGCCGAGCGCAACCGCGAGATCGCGTTCCAATTCGGAGACGGTGAAGCAGGTCATCAGCCCACATTCAGGGCGAATGAGCTGACGCAGCCGTTCGATGACGCGCGGCCTTTGCAGGATCTTCTGTGACAAGGGCACGAGAGAGTTGTCGTAGAGAGAGAGCACGGTCAGTCGGCGCCGCATGTGTTCGTTCGGAATGCCGCTGATGAGCGAAAGCATGTAGTCGACGGCCGCCGGGTGAATCGGTGCGGAGCTGAGATAGACCAGGCGCGCTCGAGGGTGCCGCAGCAGATTCAATGCGAAGAGCATTCGCTCTTCGTAGTGAAGAACACCATCAATTGAGACCGTGTCGATGCCGTCGAACGACAACGAAGGGACGACGACGATGTCCCGGGGCTCCGATCCGTCTCCGTCGGCCAGCGCCCAGCGAGGCCCGAGCTGGGATTGCAGCTCGCGAAATGCGTTCATTTCGTCGACCTCACCGCTCATGCGTTCTGTATAGCATGCAGGCTCCGGATTAACTTGCGGTCCAGGCGAGGTGAGGGCACAAGATCCCAGTGGCTGTCATCATCGAGGTGATCATTCCCCTTGCGATCCTGGGACTGGTCGGTTGGGGGCTCTGGCTCTGGTACCGGCTTCGCCTCGCGCGCGCCGAACAGGCGGAGCGGATGCAAGAGGAGCTAAGCGAGTTGCGCGCGTACAAGCAAGACACGGAGGCTCGCCTCCAAGCGCTCGAAACGATTGCGACACTCGGCGAGGGCCGATTCCGGATCGACTACAAGGAGCTGAAGGAAGACGAGGACCCGACTCGGAAGCGCAAGGGCTGAACGGGGGACGCTGCGCTTTCGAGTCCTGAGCGGTACGGCTGGTCGACTCTACTCTTCTTCGATCTGAATCGATTGCGTCGGGCACATCATGCAGGCGTCACGGACCTTGACCTCGAGGTCGGGAGGAACGTCGTAGCTTTGGATCGACAGACTTCCGTCAGCTGCGAAAGAAAAGACCTCCGGGGCCTCTTCGACGCAGACGCCGTAGTGATTGCAGGTCGCCGGGTTGTACATGAGCTTCATTTCTCGGCTCCGGAATCAGGGTTTGTTCAGCAGCTCTCGCTCCTCGTGTTCCATGTCGTCGCGGATCGCGCGTGAGAGCTCGCGCACACCCACTACCAACTTCGACCCCACGGCTGTCTCGTCGAGCTCACGGATGACGCTGTCGAAGATCTCGCGCTGCGCTCGGTGCTCCTCGCCCATGTCTTCGACCATTTGGGCGACCTCGCTCGTGCCCGCCAATGAGGGAAGTTGGTACTCCTCGTAGTGCAAATGCTCGAGCAAGATCTCGCCGAGCACCTGCAACTCGTCGCGCAGCGCGATCACGGATTCGCGGTCATCATCACCGATGCGTTCGGTGAGTGCTTCGACGCGCGCAAGCTGAGCGGAGATCGCAGCGTGCTCGCTCCGGATACGCGCCCGGATTTCATCGGGCGTTGCCGGACTTCTTCGTTCAGAACCTCTGTCCATCTATGCTGCCGCAAGCCGTCGACGTCGCTCTGCTAGCGTGAGGGGCTTACTGACCTCCTTGACGCCATCATACTCGTCTTGAGCCTGCTTGTGGTACCAGTCGGGGTAGAAGTGCTTGCACCACTTGCGGAACTCCGCGACCGGCCCATCCCCGTCGCAGAGCATTGGACGCTCGAAGAATGCCTTATGCTCCCAAATCGGGGTGTCCTCCTCGAGCTGGCGCGCGATTTCCTTGGTGAACGCCCGACCTACCCCGGCTGTGATGTCGGCCCCGCCTATCTTCTTCACGGTAAATGAGAAGCGCACGTCACAGTGCTCTTCGTCGATCGGCGTGACGGAGGCCATGTTGGTCGTTTCCACGATTCCTCGAAATCGGCTGAGCGAGAAGCCGAAACCATGCACGTCGACTTCGAGCTCGCCTTTGACCTCACCTTGTGGCGTTTCGTAGATCGTATCGGTGATCATCTTGATGTGCGGGTACTCTAGATTGATCGTGTGCGGCTGCGGCACGATGTTCATCCCGTGCACGTATCGAAAGTGGGCCTTGTCGACCACGTTCTCGCACATGTCCTGGTTGTGTGTGCGAATCTTCCAGTGCTGGCGCCAGTACGGAGTCCAGTCCTCGTTGTTCCACTCGGGGATCGTCGGTATCTCCCAGGCGGGCGCCTTCCCCTCGATGTCGTGCCAGACCATCACCAGGCCATTGACCTCGTGAACCGGCCATGCGGTGATGTTCGCCTTGCGCGGAAGATGCTCCGCGTAGGGAACCTCGATGCACTTGCCAGCGCCGTTGAACTTCCAGGCGTGGAAAGGACAGACGATTCCATCGCCTACGACTTTTCCGCCGTGTCCCAAGTGCGCGCCCATGTGGGGGCAGTACGCGTCTAGCACGTTGACCTCACCGTCTTCCGTGCGGAACATGACGAGATCGACCCCGAAGTACTTGAGCGCTTTGACTTCACCGGCCGCGATCTCGTCGGAGTACGCTACCTGGAACCACCCGCGAGGATATCGGGGGATCGGAAATCGTGGTTTCTTGCTCATGGCTTTTCTCCCATTGCTCGTAATCCGTCTTTGCGCCTCATAGAAAGAAGTCCGTCGTTTGCTCGCCCATCAAGAGGCCGCCGTAGTTGCGTTGGGTTTTGAGCGGATTGTTGGCGTGATGGGCGCGCGCCCCGTGGATGTCCTGAAAGAAGCGCTGAATGTCTTGGTCGAGAAAGATCGCCGAGCCTCCGCTCGCCATGAAGAGCTCGTCCAGCGCCTTGACCATGCGATCCGTCGCCGCGCCGGCATTTGCGCGATATGCGACCCGATCTTCGACCTCGATCTTTTCACCGGCTTCCGCCTTCGACATCATCTCGTTCCAGTCGTTGCGAAGTAGCGCGCGCACCTCACGAATCGCCAGTGTTGCGCGGGCGCAAGTCTCGAGGTTGAAGGGATCGTCCGACGCGCTCTTTCCATCGGCGCGGCCTTTTCGACCTCGGTTGAGGGCCAAGTAGGCCTCGAGCGCACCCTGAAGCATGCCAATGGCCGGCGTCGCCACCGTGCGCGTGAAGAGTTGACCAAAAGGGACCCGGTAGAGGGGGCTCGTGTTGACGTCATTGCCGGGGCTTTGAAGCCGGTACGCGTCCGACATTCGATGCACCCGGTGCGCAGGGACGAACACGTCGTCGACCTTCACCGACTTGCTCCCCGTGCCCTTGAGACCTGAAACGAACCAATCATCGATCAGCTCGTAGTCGGAGCGCGGCAGCAGCAAGGTGAACATGTCGGGTGGGCGGCCCTCTTCCTTGGGAGCAAACGCGCCCAGAAAAGCCCATTGGCAATGATCGGAGCCGCTCGAGAATCCCCACTTGCCGCTCAATCGATATCCACCGTCGTCCGGCGTCACCTTTCCAACGGGCATGTACGAAGACGCGATGAGCGTATCCAGACCATTCTGGCCTTCCCAAACGTCTTTCTGAGCTTGCTCGGGGAACAGCGCGAGCTGCCAGTTGTGCACCGCGACCACGCCGAGCACCCAGGCAGTCGACGGGCAGGCTGACGCGATTTCGATCGCCGCATCGAAGAACTCCAGAGGGTGGCACTCGTACCCACCCCAGCGCTTTGGCTGCATCATCCGAAAGAAACCGGCTTCTTTGAGCTCCTCGATCGTCTCTTTCGGGATGACGCGCTCGGCATCGGCCCTTGAGTTGCGCTCGCGTAGTCGTGACTTCGCGTCACGCGCGAGCTTCACGAAATCGGGCTTGGTCAACATACTCATGCGCCTCGCCTTCGCTACTCGGCGGCGTCGGCCGCTTCGTTGCGTGGAGTGTAGAACTGTGCGTACCAGCGGCGGAACTCGCCGATCGGTCCATCGCCATCACAGAGAATCGGCCGGTCGAGGTAGATCTTGTTTTCCCAGATCTGTACGTCTTGAAGATAGCCGTCTCGCATGTTGTTGATGAAATGCTCGATGAGCTCGTCGGTCATGCCCTTGGTCGCCTTCATCGAGACTCCGAATCGGAGCATGACGTGCTCGTCGTCGATCGGAGTGTGCGCGTTGATGATCACGCCGAGGCCCTTTCCCTTCATCTTGGTGACCTGATACGCGGGTCCATAATAGGTCGCGGTCGACTCGAATTCGTCCTTGCCTCCATGAACGGGGTAAGCAATCGCCTTGATCTTCTGCTGTCCTACGTGGGCGTCGTACGTGTTGCTGAACGAGCCAGGGATCGGATGCGTGTTGTGAACCGGAATGAAGTGACCGGCGTCCGCCAGGTTCTCTGCGATCGCGAGCGGCGGCGTCTTGATCTGGAGCTTTGCGTACCGCCACGGGAGGAACTCCGGATCGTCCCACTCTTCGAGCACCGGGATCTCCCAGTCGGGTGCGCTCTTCGCCTGGTCGTTCCAAACGAAAATCATCCCGTTGCGCTCGAGAACAGGCCAACACGCGAGGCCTGCCTTCGGGGGAATCCGCTTCGCATACGGAATCTCGATGCACTTGCCGCTGCCGTCGAACTTCCAGGCATGGAAAGGGCAGACGATTCCCTCGCCTTCGATCTTGCCGCCATGTCCGAGATGCGCGCCCATGTGAGGACAGTACGCGTCGAGCACCTTGGCTTCGCCCGACTCCGTTCTGAACAAGACGAGCTCCTGATCGAAGCGCTTCAGCGGCACGACTTGCCCGGGCGCTAGCTCGTCGGAGAACATCAGTAAGAACCAGCCCCGTGCAAAGCCTGCCCAGGGATTCGTCTTTTTTTCATTCGTCATTCGAGGGCTCCAATCGTTTCGCAGCGACCCGAGCGTCGGGCGAGAACTAGAACGTGTTTCACTAGAACATGTTTCATTTCTCATGCCAAGGCAAGAGATCGCTTTGGCGGGCTGCCTTGAAATTGGTGTCTAGGTATTGACCATAATAACTTAGACATTAGATAGACAAGTATGGTTTCCGGGCCCAGGCCGAAAGTCGTCATCGCAGGAGCGTCCGGGTTCGTCGGCCGTTCACTAGCCCCTGCGTTGTCCGCAGCCTTCGAGGTCATCGGGCTTTCCCGTACGGAGCGTGAGCCCGGCGGGGGTTTCGACGAGTTCCGCGTCTGCGACCTGTTCTCACTGAAAGACGCCGAGGACGCGCTCCGGGGGGCAGAATACGCGGTCTATCTCGTTCACAACATGATGCCATCGGCACGTCTCACCCAAGGTGATTTCGCAGACCTGGACCTCGTTTGCGCGGACAACTTCGCGAGGGCCGCCGCAGGCGCGGGCGTGAAGCAGATCGTGTTCCTCGGCGGTCTCACCCCTGAATCCGGCAGACTTTCTTCCCATCTGCAGAGTCGTTGCGAAGTGGAGAAGGCGCTCGGCGAACACGGGGTTCCCGTCACCACCCTTCGTGCGGGGCTGATCTTGGGAGGACAGGGTTCGTCGTTTCAGCTCATGGCGCGACTCGTCGAGCGCTTGCCCGTCATGGTCTGTCCACGCTGGACGAACATCGAAACACAGCCCGTCGCACTCGCGGACGTCATTCAATTCATCAGCGGAGTGGTGGGTCGGCAAGAGCATTTTGGACGGACATACGACATCGGTGCGCCAGACGTCGTCACGTACAAGCAGATGATGGCGATGATCGCATCCGAGCTCGGAAAACGGCGATTGTTCATTCCATCTCGCTTCATGTCGCCTGGTCTTTCGAGACTCTGGGTCACCCTCATCACGGGCGCCCCGAAGTCGCTGGTTGCACCCCTCGTACAGAGCCTCAAGCACAAGATGGTCGTTCGCGACCACGGGCTGGCAGAAGAGCTCGGCATCTCGCGCACGTCGACGCGGGACGCGATTCGTCAAGCGCTTGCAGAGTCAGACGGAACGGTTCCACATGCCTTTCGAGGCTTTGTTTCTCGTGAACGCCTGGTTCGCTCCGTGCAGCGAATGCGATTGCCAAAGGGCTGGACGGCCCTGCGGGCGGCTGCCGAGTACCTCGACTGGTTGCCTCGCTTTCTCAACGGGCTCGTGCGCGTCGAGCTCGACTCGCCAGAGCGATTCAGCTTCGTCCTCTGGCCTTTTCGAGCGAGCTTGCTCCAGCTCAGCCGCGCCTCCGACCGCAGCGGCTCTGACCGGCAGCTCCTCTATGTCACTGGGGGACTTCTGTCGCGAGAAGGCGGCAAACCCAGGTTCGAGCTCCGGCAGGTGCTCGGAGGGAACACCCTGCTCACCGTCGTGCACGACTATGAGCCGAGGCTCCCCTGGCTCGTCTATGTGAGCACGCAGGCCGTATTTCACCGTTGGTTGATGGGGCGTTTTGCGGCGCATCTCGGTCGCTACGCGGCCGTTGGCGAACCCGCAGTCGACTCTCAGAAGGTCTTGCCTTCTCAAACACTCTTGGAGGACTAGTTAATGCAAACGAAATCGATACTCATCTCAGCCTTGGCTTCTATCGCACTACTCGGTTGCGCAAAGGACGCTCCGAGCACCGCCGCCAGCACCGCCGCCAGCACCGCGGCCCGCATCAACCAGCCGAACATCGTCGCTGTCGCGGCCGGCTCCGGTCAATTCAGCACGCTGGTTGCTGCGCTAACTGCCGCTGATCTGGTGGAAACCCTTCAGAGCCCTGGCCCGTTCACCGTCTTCGCGCCCACCGACGAGGCGTTCGCGAAGCTTCCGGCAGGGACCGTGGACAGTCTCCTCTTGCCGGAGAACAAGGCCAAGCTCACGGCGATCCTGAAGTACCACGTCGTTGCGGGCGAAGTACTCGCCGCGGATGTGGTCAAGCTCTCCTCGGCGGATACCGTCGAGGGTCAACCCGTGACGATCACGGCGGGCAACGCCGGTGTTCGCATCAACGATGCAAACGTCATCAAGACCGACGTGATGGCATCCAATGGAGTCATTCACGTGATCGACACCGTCCTCATTCCCTCTTCCTAAGCGAACCGAGGTCGGGCCTCTCCCGAGCTCCGTCCTCATTCTCATTTCCCGGTGCAGAGCGGGTACTCACTGCAGGAGCGTGCAAGATGGATGCAGCACCACCACCCCATTCATCGTCAGGCGATTCAGCGTGACTTGTGCCGTGGGTGCTCGCCCTGTGCCACTTTGATCATGACCAACAACGTAAAAGAAATCAGCGGCTTCTACCCGATGCGAGTTGCAGCGCGTCTAACAGGCCTAACTGCGGACACGATCCGCGTCTGGGAACGCCGCTATGGCGTGGTCGATCCGGACCGCACCGAGGGCAACAAGCGCAGATACACCGGGAATGACGTCCGTCGCCTGGTCCTGCTGCGGCGCGCCACAGAGCTCGGGCACTCGATCGGTCAGATCGCGAGCCTTCCGGATGAAGAAGTGCGCCGACTGATCGGTGAGACCGGCCCGGACGTCAGCAGCACGGTCTCTCTTTATGCGGCGGTCGTGGAGGACTACCTCGAAGCCATCTTCGACTACGACGTGCAGCGTGCGGAGTCGATGCTGACTCGGACGGCCGCGATTCTATCTCCGATGACGCTCACGCTGGAAGTCCTCGTTCCCCTGATGCGGCGAGTCGGCGAGGCATGGAACTCCGACCAACTTCGCATCGCCCACGAGCACATCATTTCCGGGCAGCTTCGAAGCTTGCTGGGGACCTTGATGCGGCACGCGGAGCCGGTCACGGGGGCGCCGAGAGTCATCGTGGCCACGCCTCCCCGTCACCTGCACGAGTTTGGCGCCATCATCGGTGCGTTCATGGCAGCGAGCCGCGGCTTCGAACCGATTTATCTCGGCACGCACATGCCCTTCTCAGAGATCAGCGAGGCCGCCAAGCAAAGTGGGGCGAAGCTCATCCTGTTGAGCATCGCGCGTGACTGCGAGCCCGACGAGTCCCAGCAACTCGTAGCCGGAATCGAGTTGCTCGCTCGCAGCCACCAAGTTTGGTTAGGCCTTCCCGCAACCCACGAGCTGGCGAGCTATCGGCTTCCGGCCACACTCCTGCATCGCTATGAAGATCTGGATGCGGCTCTGACGGCAGATCCGGCCGGCGCGCAACAAAATCTCGGCTGAGCATCGGTACGATTGGCGTATACTCCTCCGATGCTACATCGCGCCTCTCGTACAATCCTCGTGCTCCTCGGTTTCTCGCTCGTCCTCTTGGGTTGTGACTCATCGAGCGAGTCTGCAGCGGGTACTGGCGGTTCTGCCGGAACGGGCGGCATCGGTGGAGCCGGTGGAGCTCCCCGACTCGTGGTGACTGCCGATTGGTTGAATCAGTCGTTGACGCTCTTCGACTATGACAAGTTGGTCGACGGGCAGAGCGATGCCTCCCAAGCGATCGTCGATACGATCGACCTCTCAAATTGGGAACCCGGCCCTATCGAGCTCGAGATCACACCCGACGGTAAGACGGCGGTGGTTTCGGTAGGTCCCGCGTTTTTCGATTCGCTGTCTGGGCTTCTCGGCGATCCGGAGATCCCTCCCGGCGGGACCTTGCTCATCGTCGACTTGGAGACCGGAACGGCAGACGAAATCCAAACCGAGGACGTGCCACTCGGAATCGCGATCAGTCCGGACGGACGCCGAGCTTACACCGCGAACTACGGTACGGCCGACGCTCGAGGTGACACGCTTTCAGTCATCGACATCCCGGGCAGGCAGCTGATCGAAGATGTCCCGGTCGGAAGCGGTCCGGAACAGGTCGCGCTGAGTCCCGATGGAAGTCTCGGCATCGTCAACGTCGTGAGTGGAGGTGGCATTCGAATTTTCCAGACCTCCGACGTCGCGGGAACGCTCAGTGAAGTCCTCGAAACGGGTTCGGATCCGTCGGGCGTGTCGTTCTTGGACGGTAACGATCGCGCGGTCGTTGCCAACTCATTCGGCTTTGACGTCACGCTCGTCGATACCTCGAACCCGAGCAGTCCGAGCGTGATCGAGAGCGTTCCCGTCGGCGTCGGCGTTCCCTACGGTGTCACCTATTGTGCGGTGCGAAACCAGATCCTCGCGCCGACCAATGCGACCGGGCGCGATCTGCCCACTCAATTGGTCACTTTCACCGTGAGCGCAGAATCCTTATCGGCCGGTCCACCGCTCCCGCTTTCGGGTGGAAACTTCCCCCTGACTGCGGCGATCGATTCCGCGTGCGACTTCGCGTTCGTCGCCCACATCGTCGACCGCAAGCTCTCGATTATCGATCTCGCGAGCAATGCTGTGCGGGCGATTGATTGGCTCGCAGAGCCGGGCCCGTCGTACGTCGCCGTCCAACCCTGAACACGCGAACACACCTCAGACACGAGTTCCGTTGAAGACGGAACATGGGCCCCGGCTCTCGCGGCTGCTTATACTGATCGAGAGAAAAGGAGGGGGGTCTCTTTTTCCTGAGGGGTGAGTTGATGTCTTTTCTTCGTGGTTGGGGAGCGATTGGTTTGTTGCTGGCTGGTATGATGTGGCTGGCGCCCGGTGAGGCGCGTGCGTATCCCGACGAGCCGTTCAGCCTGGACGAGGGCGAAAAAGCGCACACCGACCGGTTCCACATTTTGGGAGAGATCGGCGTCTACGCAGGCAAGGGCGAGGCGGACCAGAAGCAGGTCGTAATTAGCCCGTTGATCGAGATGCGTCTTCAGTTGGCGTACAGCTTTCTGATGCAGGTCGTGTGGGGAATGTCCTACGCGAACCTCAACCTCGAGGACGGCGGCTCCGACAACAGTTTTCGCTTCGGAAACCCGTACGTGGCGTTCCACTACCAGGGCAAGAAGAACCAGTTCAGCTACCGGGTCGGGGTCGGGGCGACCATTCCGGCGGCGACGCTTCCCGATGATATCAATGAGCAGGTTACGGCCGCCACCGCGTACAAGGATGCCGCCGCCATGCGTGGCAACCGGATGTTTTGGCTCTGGGACCCGCATACGGTGAGTGTCATCGTTCCGATCGCATTCGAGCGGCGTAAGCCGAGCGGCTTTCTATGGGGTGCCTATCTCGACACGGGCGCCCTCATCAAGCTCAACGACAAGAACCCGAGGACCTCCAAGACCGACTTCATCATGCAGATGGCCGCCATGATGGGCTACCAGGCAACCGACTGGCTCAGAGTTGGCTCCGATTTCAGCTTGGTGTTGATTCCGAAATACCAAGAACAGAAGACGCAGCTCGCGGTTCAGCCCTTCATGCGATTCGGCAATGAAAACGCATTCGGAGCTTTGCTGCTCAACATCAACATCGACAATCCCAACGGCTTCTCGTTCGATTCGCGCCGCGTCTGGGGCCTGCGCATCGCAGGCGGCGCCTCGTTCTGAGCCCGTGAGGCACTGAGCCACCGAGCGTCGGGCGTTGCGCTCGGAAGAGACTCGGCATATCGTCCCGCCGCCGCAGGGCCGGTTTACGGTCCCGAGGCTGGGTCGGATATGTTTGTGCTGCTCGCGCTTGCTGTGGCGCTCTTCATCTTCGTGATGGGCGCATGGGGGGTTTTTGCCCCAGGGTCGATCTTCGCCTTCATCTCGGGTTGGAGCTCGAAGACCGGGTTCTGGCTTGCGGTCGTGCTCCGTCTCTGCTTCGGGCTCGCCCTATGGTTCGCCGCGCCCGACACGCGATCGCCGGTGCTTCTCCAAGCGCTCGGAGCCTTGGCGATCCTGCTAGGGCTGGGCCTTCCAATCATCGGCTATGAGCGCTTCGAACGCGTGCTCGACTGGTGGATCGGCCACTCGCCCTTCGTGATGCGGCTCTGGTCCCTGCTTGCCACGGCGATCGGAGGGCTCGTCCTCTGGTCGCTGACTTAGTCGAAGATCGGTAGGTCCTCACCCGCGAGCGGGAACGCCGCCTTGTACTGGTCGGGCACACCCGAGAGGTTGCGCAGCGCGCGGTGCACGTGCGCGATCGAAAGCCGGGTGCCCTGGGCGCTGTCGGGCGAGCCGGTGGCCTGAAGGGTCACCGGGTCGATGAGCTGCAGACCGTGGCGATCGTCGGTGCCGCCGATGACCCTGTTCCCGGGAATCCCAGGACCCATCATCATCATGCTGCTGATCGGCCAATGGTCCTTGCCATTGCCGTTGTTGTACCCGGGCGTACGCCCGAAGTCCGAGCCCATCACGACCGCCACCTTGTCGCCGATGCCCATCCGTTCGGCTTCTTGCATCGCGAAGTTCGCGCCGTTGACGAAGTCGATGAGGCGCGGAAGGTGATTGTTGTCGTGGTTGCCGTGCGTATCGAAGCCACCCATGCTCACGCTCACGCTCACCGAGAGACCTGCCTGATACGCGGCCAGAGCGACTTGAATTTGGCGCTCGAGCTGATTGTTGGAGAAGTTCTCCGGCAGCGAGTCCGACACACGCTTGAGGTCGTCCTGTCCGAGACGAGCCAACATGAGCTCATTCTGCCCATCCCAGATGCGCGGCAGGCGTTGCTTTCCTTGCAGCCGCAAGAGGCGGAGCTGCTGCTCACGTTGGACGATGCTGGGCACGTCCGGATGACCGAAGTAGTTCTCGTCCGAGCCGGTCGGATCCGGGCGAGACGGATGTGCGAGATTGTGGAGCAGACCGCCGTCGCCGAGCGGCACAGCGTTCGTGACGCCCTGAGTGTCGAGATATCCACCGTACCCGATGAGCGGCATCGGCAGGTTCGGGCCGTGCGTCGCGGCGATCAGGGCTCCGATGGGCGGATGGCCCTCGGCCGTCCGACCGCTCCAGGTTCCGCGCGTCCCCTGGTCATGACCGTTGGTGGTCGTGTCCATGCCGTTGATCACGAGCAGGCGCTGATAGTGCGTCTGAAAGAACGCGTCGAGGGCGGTTCCGTCGTCGCCGAGGGGCGCATACGAGATATTGCCAGCAGTCCGGATGTCGCTCTTGAGAAAGCGTCCCATCGGGTTGTTCTCGTTGGCGGTCGCCTGACCCTTGGGGTCGCAGAGATGTGTGGGATCCCAGCCGCCGCCGGCGTGCATGAAGATCCAGTACGTGCCCGTGTATCCGGAAGATTGTGCGCTACTGCGCAGAGGGTCCATCACTGCCGGCAAGACGCAGGTCAGTCCGGCCCAGCTTGCGATTCGTAAAAAGTCACGACGTTCCACAGCTAGTCCTCCCTCACTCGTACAGGTACCGGTAATCGGACAAGAGATAACTCACCGCAGCCATCCAGGCGCGCACGGTGTATTCGGTGTCCCGGTTGATTCGGCGCTCGTCCGGCAATGACTCGCCGGTGATTCGATCTTCGTTGAGGCGGCATGGACCCGCGAGATCCTCGGGCACGGACCCGTCCGCGAGGCCTTGGCGTCCAAGGCTGTAGGCTTCCATGAGCACGACCATGGTGGCCTCGACTTCCTCGTCCGTTGGCGCGAGCGACTCGCCCAGGATTCGCTCATGTAGATACCGAACCGTGTCACGAACCTGATCGGATGCTTCGGAAAGCGGAGCGTTCCGATCGATGTTCGGGAAAAGGACACGTTGGTTGGCGGGTTTCGAGAAATCGTATGGAACTGCGAGGCAGGCGACCTCGTATGCCATCCGCTGGGCAAGGCTTGCCATGACGCCGTTCGGCTCGGTCACGCGTTGCGTCACGAGATCCGAGTCGATGCCACCGTAGAAGATACGGTACTGATCGAGGAGATAGTCGGTGCGATCAGGGCGCGCGCGCCAGCGCACGCCCGTTGTGGCTTCGATCTTGCGCGAGAGATGCTCGGGCGTGAGCAACCTCGCCGTGCCAAAGGTCGAAAGCTCGATCTCCATTTCGCTGGTCAGAGGGCTTGCGTTCTTGGCGCGGAAGTAGGGGCTGAGGACGATCTCGAGCACCAAGAGCTTGAAGTTGTGGCCGCTTTCGATGAAGCGTCTCTGAATCGTTCGCAGGATCTGCTGCTGCACGTTGTAGGCGCGCTCGAGCGCTGGATTGACGTCCGGGTCGATTTCCGGATCGACCTCTGGAAGAGGTGGCGGAGGCGGAGGAGGCGGCGTGGTGCCGCCCATGCCACCGAGGCCCGCGGCACCACCGATGCCACCCATGCCGCCCATGCCACCGACGCCCGCATCCATCCCGGCAGCAGGGTCGACCATGGGATCGGGATCCACCATGGGATCGGGTTCCTGCATGGCATCACTCGCCATCTCCGGCGTCATCGGAACGCTGATGTCCAGAATCTTCTGTCCGGTCAGCCCCTGAAACACCGTCTTGACGGTTGCCTGTGCGAACCTTGGATTGAGAGCAACGCGCTCCGCAAACCACTGAAGTGCGTTCCTTCGACTCTCTGCTGGGAGCGCCTCTCCGTTGAAGCCAGGGGGCAGAATGTAGTCCGCGTCGAACCATTCACCCTTGCCGCTGTACTCGCCACTCTCGTTCCAGTTCATGTAGAGGCCTGCGACCGGATCCATCGTCGTATGGCAAACCGTGCAGTCGGGATTGTTGAGCGTCGGGTTCTCTCCGAAGTCGTTGCTCGCATCCACCGGCCGGCTACCGAACTGGTTGATGTCGATGTCGAGGAAGAACCAGTACGTCATTCGCGAACGGTGCCGGTTGATGTTCGTGTCGCTCGTCGGAAACCGATTCAGAAACATCGCCGAGGTCAGGATACCCGCGTGCGGGATGCCCGGAATCTTCACCTCTCGAAAGCTCTCCGGATTTTCGCCGATTCCGAGCGGAACGTCAGGCAGACCCACCATCGACAGCTGCGAGTAACCATTCGCCATCGTATAGTTGGCGGTGAGGATCTCCGTGAAAGGCCGCTCCGTGCGGATGACGTGAGCGATCAGCTCGAGAGGCTCACGCGCCAAGGAGTCGTTCGTGACCCGGGCCTTCGCTTCATCGTCGGGGTACTTCTTTTCGAACCAGCGAAGATTGGGCCAGACCTCTTCGTCGAGGAGCTCGATCGCGTTTTCGCGGCCGAGGTACTTGTCCGTCAGGAAATGATCGTTGTAGAGCTCGATCATCCGGTCATAGAAGCCGTCGTCGCGCATCATTTCCGCGAGCGCGGCTTCGAGCCCTTGCTGACCATGCTCGATGGTCATCTGCGTCTGCCGCTCGGTCGGAAGCTTGCCGGTGAGCTCGAGGCTCGCCTTTCGGAGCGTCTCCGGCCAAGTCAGCAGCTCCAGCTGGCCCTCGTAAGGGTTCGCGAAGCCTTCCGACTGGGGGCAGGCGGTGAGATTTTGAGTTGAGCAACCTCCGAAAAGCGTGGGTTCGCTCTTGCAGCCGGGCAGCGCGAGTGCCGAGCCAAGCAGCAGGAGGACGAATCCAGCCTGAAGGTTCCCGTTGATGCACCAGTGACTCTTCTGCACAAGTGTCAGCCTAACATGCGAAAAAACACCCGGCAGGACTAATTTTGAGGTGTAATACAAGCCCATACAGTTGAAATATGCCCCTTATGGGTCTATTTTATTCGTGATCAGGCTTGCAGCATCTCGCTATTCTGCGAAGATCAAAAGGGAAAGTCGCACTGAATTTTTCCCTTGGTGCGGCTTATTTTTTTGCTCATGATTAGACCCTGACCGGATTTTTTTACCAGGAGCGACCTAGAAAATGTCTTACACACGGATGAACTGGATGCGATTCATGGCCCTTTTGACCTGTGGGTTTGCCCTCATGGCTTGTGGCGAGAGCAGCACGGCGGAGCCCCGGCTCCGCGAGCTCGTGTTCTGCGAGAACCCCGATGTATCGGCACCGTTCTGTGCTCTGTCGGGCTACTCGATGGCGGACGACTCGGCCCTTCGAACGAAGCTCGAAGGCTGCGCCTCCGCAGGCTGTCACGGAACCGGGGGGACTGCGGTCACCACTTGGAATCTGGATCTCTCCGCCTCTTCCGTGCAGGGCGCGCTCATTCCTTTGACGAGCGTGATCGGTCTGAGCGGCGACTACCTGGTCGACGAGTTCGATCCGGACTGCAGCTATATGCTCACCAAGGTCACCGAGCGTCCCGCAGGGGGAAGCCGGATGCCCCTCACGCCTCCGCACTGGAGCAGTGATGAGATCGACTGCTTCCGCGCCTATCTTAACGAGATGAGCAACTGAGGGCGCCGCTCAACCTCGCTCGGCGCGCCGGATGCCGAGGTTGACGATCTTCTGAAGCAAGGACGGGTAGTTCATGCCGGCTGCCTCGGCGGCACCGGCGAACTCCTCACCCTCACCGATGTCAGGATTCGGATTCGCTTCTAGGAAGTAGAGCTCACCGGCCTCGTCCAGTCGGAAGTCGATGCGCACGCAGCCGTCGGTTCCGAGGCCGCGGCAAATCCGGCGTGACAGTCTCGCAATGCGACGCTCCATCTCGTCGGAAATCCCTTTGGCACGGCCGATCCTGACGCCGTGCTTCTCTTGGTATTCCAGGTCCCACTTCACTTTCCGCGTTGCGATCTTCGCCGCATCCTCGGGAAGCTTGTCGAGGAAGATCTCCCAGGTCGGAAGCACCTGAAGCCGGTGGTTTCCAAGTACCGAGACGTAGACCTCGCGGCCCGGGATGTACTGTTCTGCGACGGCATCGGTGCGGATCTTGTCGTGGATGAATGCGACTCGTTCTTCGAATGTCTTGTCGTTGTGCACCACCGATGCCTGGGCGATCCCGTAGCTACCCTCTTCGATGAGCGATTTGACGATGAGCGGGAAACCGAGTTGCTTCGGGCGTTTGATCTTCTTGTAGCGAGGGAAGACGTGAAACCGCGGCACTCGAATCCGGTGGTACGCGAGGACCTTCTTCGAAAGCGCTTTGTCACGGGCGAGAAGCAGACCTCGTGGGTTGCATCCCGTGTACGGTATGCCCTGAAGCTCGAGATAACCGACCACGTGTGCATCGAAGATCGCCTGCCCCCTGAACTCTTCGAGCAGGTTGAACACGACGTGTGGTTTGATCTCCTCGATAGAGGTCCTCAGCGGCCCAAGCTCGTCGCTGAGTCCCACCATGGAGACCTCGTGTCCCAGAAAGCGAAGCCCTTCTCGCACGTCGAATTCGGTCTTGAAAGGCTCGATCTCCGCGGGCGAGAGGTCGCTGATGTCTTCAGGAGGCA
>DASRZF010000383.1:0-11310 GCA_035686645.1 Polyangiales bacterium | reverse complement strand
TATGTGGCACCGGGTGCGGGAGGTTTTCTGGATGGACTGAGCCGCGATCCTCGCCAATTGCGTGTCGGTATAGCGACAGCCACCGATGTTTTCGGTGTGCCGATGGAGCCCCCGTCGCTCGAGGCCGTGCACCAAACTACTAGTCTTTTGAGCGACTTAGGCCATGTCGTGGAGGAGGTTCCGCTGCCCTACGACGAATGGGAGGTGCTCCGGGCCTCGATCATTCTCGGCGCCACCAATACGGCCGCCGTGGTGACTGGCCTGGAAGCGAGGTACGGCCCCGCCAAGGTCCGCGGCTCGCTCGAGGAGGTCATGCTCCTGCTCGCAGCCGTTGGAAGATCGCTTCCGGCCGAGGCCGTGGGGAGCTCGCGGCTCCTCGGGTGCCGTGTTGGACTGGCCCTCTCGAGGTTCTACGAGAGGTATGATCTGCTCGTGACACCCACCCTCGGACGGGTGCCTCAGCGCCTCGAAGATGCGGAGCCGAAGCCAGCCGAGCAACGGCTCCTCCGTTTCATGGTCTCCCGTGCCGCCGCCGGGCTGTTTCATCTGCCTCAACTTCGGGAACGGGTCATGGAGGCGCAAATGCAGGCTTTTTCGCAGCAGGTGCTCCATCGCACGATGGTCGCGAATCTGACCGGCGTTCCCGCGATGTCGGTTCCCCTGCACCGAACCGAGAACGGTCTACCGGTAGGCGTCCAATTCATCGCTCGCTTCGGCGATGAAGCGACGCTCCTGACCCTGGCTGCCCAGCTCGAACGGGCGCGACCCTGGCGCGTGCGCCGCTGAACGTCGCTCAGGAGAAGCTGAGGTAGAGCAATCGACCGGCGACGTAGAGGACGAGCACGGCGGTGAGCCGCTTGACCACCCGTCCGGAGAGCGCTTCGGCGCTGAGGCGGCTGCCGATCTGACCGCCGATCAGAACCGCGACGCCGAGCCAGAAGTAGTCCGCAAGCTGAGCGAGGTGCGCCGCGCTGCCCCGTTTCGTAGCTTGGCCGACCAGGCCGGCGATCGAGTTCACCATGATGAAGAAGCTAGACGTCGCAGCGATGCGTTTGGGGTCGCCGAGCCGAAGCAGGTGCAAGGCAGGCGCCAGGAAAATACCTCCGCCGATCCCGACCATCCCGGAAAGGAAACCGATCACGGCTCCCAAGGGTAAACCTGCGAGCCAAAGGACCGGCCAGGAACCTGATGATGCAGATTTCGATTCGGGCGCTTGAAACCACATCACGAGGCCTGCCGCGAGCAGCGAGACGCCGAGGAGCATGACGAACGTTTCGCGTTCGATGGGGACGCTGCCCCCGAACCAGGCGAGCGGAATCGAGAGCGCGACGAACGGCAGAGCGAACGCGAGGTTCAAGTCCCCCGAGCGGCGGTACTGCCAAACGCCTCCGGCGACTACGATGAGATTGCAAACCAGGGCAACCGACGGAAGGATGCGGTAGTCGGTATCCGCCAAGACCAAGAGCGCGTTGTAAGTGGAACCGCCTCCAAATCCGACCGAGGCGTAAAGCACGGCAGTCAGCAGAAACAGGAGCGCGAGCGTCGGCATCCGCACTCGATACGGGAGGCTACTCGCCTGCGCAACCGCGATGCTAGCTCGTGCGCTGTTCGGCGCAGCGGACGCTCGCCGTGGCTACGGCAACGGGGCGAAGGTCGCCAGGGATGCGCCCACCGAAGCAGTTGGTCACGATGGCAACACCGAGCTCCCGTTCGGGATCCGCCCAGGCGCCAGAGCCTCCGAAACCGAAGTGCCCAAAGGCATGTGGGTTCGGCAGTCCGAGGTCGAAGTGCCGTTTCCCGAGCGATAGGCGCAGACCGAGCGAGACTGGCCGCATGTACCCGACCTTGAATCGCAGAGGAAACGGGATCACGCGTCCGATTCGAGGATTTTGATCCTCGGTGGCTTCTGCAAGCGCCGAGGCCGAGATCAAGCGTGTGCCGTTGAGTGCGCCGCCCCGACTGAGCGCGCCGTACAATCGCGCAAGGGAGTGTGCGTTGAACACTCCGTTGCCGGACGGGATTACCGAAGTGAGCCATCGCGGATCGCCGAGCACATCGCCGAGGCCTGGCGGAATCATCGCGTCGACGACCTGACCCACTGCCGAATGCCAGCGCGCGGTACTCGACGCGGTACGGCGCACCTGCGCGCGCACGCCGCGGCGACGTCCTTGTAGGACTCTGCGTGGGATGCTCGGGATTAGAAACTCGGCTACGCGTGGCAGCTCGCTTTCTGGCAAGCCCATGTAGAGCCCATCGAGCCCGAGCGGATCGGCGAGGTTCTCTTTCAGAAGCTCTGGAAAGCTCTTGCCGCTCACTCTTTGAAGGACTTCTCCGATGATCCAGCCACCAGTCCATGCGTGGTACCCGAAGTCGGTGTCCGGCTTGTGTACGGGCCACATGTCTTCAATCACGTGCACCATGTGGTTCCAGTCGAACATCTCCTCGGACGAATCGATGATTCGCGCGATCGAGTAGAGGCCCGCACGGTGTGACGCCGCTTGCCGGAGGGTGATCGTGCCCTTGCCGTTCTTCCCGAACTCCGGCCAGTACTTCGCCACCGGCGCCTCGAGGTCGACGAGCCCACGGTCGACCATCTGGTGGAGCAAGGTGGCCATGACGCCCTTGCCAGTCGACATGCTGAGGGCGAGGGTCTCCGGCTCGAACGGGCGCCCCTGCCGATCTCGGGTGCCGCAAGCGAGATCGGCAACCAGCTCGCCGCGGTGATACACGGAAATTGCAGCGCCGCCCGGTCCACGCGACGGGACGCACCATTTGACCACCTCGCGCATCGCACGGAAGTCGGGATGACTGTACCCACGAATTTGCATGTTCCTAAGCGATGACCTCGATGTTTTGGAGAAACCGCAATGCGCGCTCGGTCACACGTCCTTTGTCGAAATAAAGAATGTGGCCGCCGCAGCTCCAATATACCTCCGGCCGGCCAAAGTGCTTCCAGAGCGCTTCGGTGTGTACCGCCGGAATGATGCCGTCGTTGCCGCTTGCGACGAGAAGGACTCTGTCCTTGGGAATGCTGAGGCTGTGTGAGAGTGGGGTGAACGGCGCCAAGATCTTTCGGAGCTCGCGGATCATCATCGCCGGCTCATCGAGCGCGTCCTCGAAGAACGAGCGCGTCGGCCAGCTCATGACCAGGTCTGCAATGCTCACGACCGGTGCGACGCTCACGATGAAATCGGTCCGAGGTTCCAGGCACGCCATCATGGAAGCGTGGAAGCCACCCCAGCTATACCCCATGATTCCAACCTTTGGGGCCCCACGTTTCACGAGATGATCGACCAGGATCCGAAGATCCAGCACGCCCTGGGCGCAGGCTTCGCTCAGCCGCCAGAGCGATGGCTGTATGATCGCGGTGCCGTGGTAGGCCGCTGACTTGGGCATGCGCCCGCCGTGAAGCGGGAGGTTCATGAAAACCACATCGAGGCCTGCGTCGTAGAACTTCTGCGCGGAGAACCACATCTTGTTGATGCGGTAATCGGGCGCCGAGAAGCCATGGAGAAAAATGACGACGGGGCGCGGCCCGTTCCGATGAAACCAGGCGCGAGACTCGACACGGTCATTCGGCTCGAGTGACGCGTATTCGTTTCTGAAGCGTGGATCGAGCGTTTGAAATGGGCTGTAGAAGTCGATGCTCGCCAGTGATGCGCTCGTGGGGTCCCAGGAACGACGCCGGGTTGCGCGCTCGATGACCGAGTGCCCGTCGGGTGGCGCAGCGAACGCCGTGCCGGGAGCGTCGAGGAAACGTTGCTGCGAGTAGAACGCGTGATAGTCGACATACTCCTGCAGCGTCGTGTCTGAGAGATGCGGATGGATCTTGCGCTTGTAGGGTACCGACATCGCGGACGCTGCGAGACGATCCAGCGCGTAGGCGAACCTGCCGATCAAGGGGCAGGCGTCACTGCTCTTTCGCAGGAAAGGGTGCCCTGAAAAATCGGCGCAGAGGCCGTCGATCCAGGCCGTGCTCGACGCCGCTTCAGGCGCAACTGGGAACGCGTTGCCATGGGCATGCAGTGCTGTATTCACGAAACCTCTCTTCGCGCTCGGAGCGGAACGCTTGGGCCATCTGCAATTCGGGTGCCGTTGCCCAATAGCTTCGCGCTTTGTCAGGCAATTCAGCAATTTCCCGTCAAAGTTCAGCGCAGAAACTGCGTCACATCAATTTGTCCGCGCAGCCGTTGCGCGATGGAGCTCGAAACCGGCATCAGCCTCAAAGCAGATCGAGCGCGTCGGGTCCAAGCTCCTCGACTCGGCGGTTGCCCGTGAGCGCCATCGCGACCTTCATCTCGTCGCGAATGATGCGAAGCACGTGTGCAACTCCGGCTTCACCACCTCCGGCAACCGCAAAGGCCCATGCGCGCCCAATGAGGCATGCCTTGGCTCCGAGCGCGATCATCTTCACGACGTCGAGTCCGCTCTGCACTCCGCCGTCGACCAGTACGTCGAGCCGGTCTCCCACGGCATCTCGAATCCCAGGCAACGCGGATGCGGTGGATCGGACCTCGTCGAGTTGCCGGCCTCCGTGGTTCGAAACCACGATTGCATCGGCGCCAACTCGCGCAGCCTCCTTGGCGTCCTCGGGGTCGAGAATGCCCTTTAGCACCAGCTTGCCCGGCCAATGCTGACGCACCCAATCGAGGTCCCCCCAGGTGACGCTCGGGTCGAACTGACTGTCGACCCAGTCTTTGAACGCATTGGGTGAACGCGCTCCCGGCACTGCTGCTTCGAGGTTGCCGAACGTAAGCGGTTTTCCGCCCAGCGCCACGTCCCAAACCCAACTCGGGTGCGAGAGGATGTCCCAGGCGCGAACGAGCTTCTTTCGCGGCGGGATGGACTCGGTCATTCCGTTTCGTGCGTCCCGGTAGCGAGCACCGACGACGGCCAAGTCGACGGTCAAAACCAGAGTCGAGCAGCCGGCCGCTTGCGCGCGTTCCATGAGCGCTGCCGCGTAGGCGCGGTCTCGCATCACGTAGAGCTGAAACCAGAATGGCGCTTTCGTCGCTTGCCTCACCTCTTCGATGGAGCAGATGGAGACTGTCGACTCGCAAAACCGAACGCCCTCTCGCTCCGCGGCTCTCGCTGCCTGCACCTCACCCCGTCGCGCGAACATTCCGATTAGGCCCACCGGCGCGAGGACCACGGGGAGTGAGAGCCGCTCGCCGAGCACGTCTGCGCTGAGGTCGATGTCGGAAACGTCGCGAAGCACTCGCTGTCGCAGACGAACGTCGCGCAGGTCCGACAGGTTGGACCGCATCGTCGTCTCCCGATAAGCGCCACCATCGATGTAATCAAAGAGCTGTCGGGGCAGTCTTCTGCGCGCTAGCTCTCGGTAGTCCGCTACGCTTGCGGGAGCGAGATTGAGCGGTCGGTCTTCCATGGGTCGGCACGATCTCCCGCGTCCTCCTCTTCGTCAAGAGCCCTCGGCGCGTCTCGACCCTGCGCCCGAAGGATGCTGAACAAAGCAGAGAGCTGAGGTAGACTGCAGCGGATGTCGCAGGAACCACATTCGGAGCCATTCGAAAATTTCGAGGACTTGGCTTCGGTCTTCCGTCAGCACGTCGCACCCAACAAGCTCGCGTACTACCAGCGCATGGGCCTTCAAATGGTCATGGGAAAACGCGAAGGCATCTGGTTCGAGGACGCGTATACCAAGCTTCGCCTGATCAACTGCCACTGCAACGGCGGGGTCTTCAGCCTCGGTCACTGCAATCCGCGTGTGACCGAGGCCGTAGCTGCGGCGCTCGGCAAGCTCGATATCGGCAACCACCATTTCGTATCGGCTCAGCGCACACAGCTGGCGGCGCGGCTCTCCGCGACGCTCGACGACGCTCTTCCTCGAGTCGTGTTCGGAGTATCGGGTGGAGAGGCCGTCGATGTCGCCATCAAGGCTGCACGGGGCTTGACGCGTCGCCCAGGAATCGTATCGGCCGCGGGTGGATATCATGGGCACACCGGGTTGGCCTTGGCGGCGGGCGACTCACAGTTCCGCGATCCCTTCGGTCCGAACCTTCCCGGGTTCATTCAGGTGCCGTTCAACGACGTCACGGCGATGGAGCAGGCGATCGACGATCAGACGGCCGCGGTCATTTTAGAAGCCATTCCTGCGACTTTGGGCATGCCGATTCCAGAACCTGGCTACTTCGCCGAGGTCCGAAGGCTTTGCAGCGAGCGCGGTGCGAAGCTCCTCGTCGACGAAGTGCAGACGGGGCTCGGGCGCACGGGCCGCTGGTGGGGCGTGCAGCACGAAGGCGTGATCCCGGATGCGGTCATCAGCGGCAAGGGACTGTCCGGGGGAATCTACCCGATCACAGCAACGCTTCTGACGCGCGAAATGCACGAGGTTCTCGATTCGGAGGCGAATCCGTTCGTCCACATCTCGACGTTCGGCGGCGCCGAGCTCGGATGCGTGGCCGCGCAGGCGGTTCTCGACATCGTGGGCGAGCCGGGGTTCCTCGAACGCGTCGGTGCGCTGTCGGAGCGATTCGCCGAGGCTTTCGATCCGCTCCCCTTCGTTCTGAGGCGTCGGGGCCTCTTCATGGGGCTCAGGTTTGGTAGCGAAATGGAGGCCCTCGGTGCTCTTCTGCGCATCATGCAGCAGGGCGTATTCTGTTTCCCCGCGGGGAACGATCGGCAAGTGCTGCAATTCCTGCCGCCCTTGATCCTCACCGACGACGAGGCCGCTGATCTGATTTCGCGAATGACCAGGGCCTTTGCTTGATGGCCTTGGTAAGCAAAGCGGAGATCGAAGCATTCGAGGGGCGACTCGCCTCAGCCGTGCGCGACGGGCACGCGGAGGACCTCGACGTGATCGGCTACGGTGAAGTGACGATCGCGGTCAAGTTGACGACGGCGCACGGGAGCTTCGCTTGCAAGCGACTCGTCCCGTTCTCTTCGCGAGCGGTGGCCCAGCAGGCCGCGAGTCTGATCGCATCGTACATCGAACAGCTCGGGCGCTGTGGGATCGATGTGGTCGAGACCGAAACTCCGATCGTCGAATGCCCCGAGGGCAACGTGCTCTATTGTGTCCAACCCTTGTTGAAGCCCGGCTCGCTCGGCCCGGACTATCTGCGTGGCAAATCCGCGGAGGAGGCGGCACCGCACGTTCGACGCATTTTCGAGCTCATCCGTGCATCCGTCACTCCGTCCCTGGCCCCCGACGGACAGCTGTCGAACTGGGCCTTCGAAGGCGAGCGGTTGCGCTATCTGGACGTCGGAACGCCGTTCCTCCGCGATTCGAAGGGCAACGACCTATTCGATTTCACCGAGCAGACGCGCGCGCTTCCGGCTCCGGTCCGCGTGATCGTCAACCGCTTCCTCTTGCGCGGCATCCTCGACAACTATCACTCGACACGCGGCCAGGCGCTCGATTTCCTCGGCAACCTCGTCAAGGAAGGCCTTGGAGAGATCTTTCCGCCTTTGGTTTCCGTTGCGAATGAAGTGTTTTCCCTCGAACCCGAGATCACCGAGGATGAAGTGCGCGCTCACTACAAGAGTGACGCGCAAACCTACGCCTTCATACAGGCCGCGCGCCGCGCCGATCGCTGGTTCTTTCGCAAGGTTTTGCGCAAGCCGTATCCATACCTGCTGCCGCCGCGCATCGACCGCTTCGGCGAGGGCGCGTAGGGCCGCGCTTCAGAAGGGGCGGAAGATCGCCAGAGTGATGATGAGGATCGCGAGCATGGAAATGATCCAGGCCAGGCGACCGAAGGTTTTCGAAGACACTTCTTGGCCATCAGCCCATCGACGAAGCTTCCCCGTGAGAACGCCTGTCGCGCCCGCGAGTGCCAGAAGGAGTGTCAGCTTCGCGTGTACCCAACCTTGCTTCGCGTAAGTCTCGGCGAAGCTCGGGATCAACATCCCAAAACCGCCTGCGAATGCGAAGAGCATAGCCGGCGTCGTCACGCGCACTGTGACTTTGCGCAGCGCTTGAGCGATTCCACTCTCCCATTGCGTTGGCGCGGACGCGGCGATGGCCACCGCCACTGCCGTTCCTATCCAGAACGTGATCCCGAGAAAGTGAAGGTACCGAAAGACTATCGTGCTCATTGCGTTCTCCTCAACGGGGCGGAGTCTAGCCGCCATACACGAGCGGCACAAAGACGCATCGACAAAGGTCTTCGGATTCGAGCCCATCGCCACGCTTGCGCGAAACCCGAAGCGATTGACCCCAACTTCCCCCGACGGGGATCACCAGGCGACCGCCTTCCTCGAGCTGCTCGATCAACGCGGGTGGGGTCTTTTCGGCCGCGGCAGCGACGACTATGCCGTCATATGGCGCACCAGCAGGCCAGCCTTTGCGGCCGTCCCCACAGATGAGCTCGACGTTGTCGATGCCGAGTGAATCGAGAACGCGGCGCGCGTTCGTGACGAGCTCGGGAATGATCTCGATCGCGTACACTTTCTTCGCGAGCTTGGACAGAACTGCGGCTTGGTACCCGGAGCCGGCGCCAATTTCCAAGACGGTTTCGTCCCCTTGGAGTCGAAGCGCTTCAACCGACATCGCCACCATCAAGGGTTGCGAGATTGTCTGTCCGTGAGCGAGAGGAAGAGCGCCGTCCGCGTAAGCATTTGCTCTGTGCGCTTCGGGCACGAACGCTTCACGCGGCACTTCGGCCATGGCCGCCAACACCCGCGTGTCGCCAATTCCGCGACGTCGGAGCTGCTGCTCCACCATCCTCGCGCGCTGTTTCTCCATCTGCATCGGTTCACTAGATACCACTCGATCGGACTCCTGCACCAGTGGGAGTCGGAGCGGTTCGCGGGCTTGCTGATCTGGCAATCGCAGAGGACGCCAACGGGCGCGGCCCGCGCGACAGAGCCCGCTTTACGGGCTAGAGTCCGGCCGTCGCAAGTGAGGAAGAACATGGCCAAGACCAATCCGGGCAATTTTTTCGAGGATTTCGAAGTCGGTGCAGAGCTCGTGCACGCGGTGCCGCGGACCATCACCGAAGGTGAGGCCGCGCTCTACATCGGGCTCACCGGCTCACGCTATCCGCTGCACTGCTCGGCGGAATTCGCACGGTCACTCGGATACCCGCGCGAAACGATCAACGACATGCTCGTTTTTCACATCGTCTTTGGCAAGACCGTCAATGACGTCTCACTGAACGCCGTTGCGAACCTCGGTTATGCAGGCGTCCGGTTTCTCACCCCCGTGTACGCGGGTGACACGCTGCGATCCATTTCCAAGGTAATTGGCAAGAAGGAGAACAGCAACGGGAAGACAGGCGTCGTCTGGGTCAAGACCGTCGGTACGAACCAGCGAGGAGAAGACGTGCTCGAGTACTTCCGCTGGGTGATGGTCAACAAGCGAGACCCATCCATGCCGACCGGTGCAGCCGATCGGCCGGCAATGCCGAAGGAGGTGACTCCAGCGGAGTTGCTGGTTCCCAAGGACCTCGACCTCAGTGCCTATGAGGATTGGCCGAGTGGTGGCAACGCGTACTTCGAGGACTACGAGCCCGGCGAGAAGATCGACCACGTCGACGGCATGACGATCGAGGAGTCAGAGCACGCCATCGCTACGCGCCTCTATCAGAACACCGCCAAGGTTCACTTCGATGCCGTGCAGACGAAAGATACTCGCTTCGGACGCCGACTGATGTACGGCGGCCACGTGATCAGCATCGCGCGCTCTCTTTCCTTCAATGGGATGGAGAAGGTGCTCGGCATCCTTGCCTGGAATGGAGGAGCGCACGCGAACCCCACGTTCGCCGGTGATACGATCTACGCCTACAGCGAGATTCTCGACAAAGCCGACCTGCCGGGTCGTTCGGACTGCGGTGCCCTCCGAGTGAGGCTGGTTGGGCTCAAAGACGTTCGCCCCGCCGAAGCAGGATTCCCGCTCAAGCGCTCGAAGGACGGCAGGGAGGTATACGAGAAGAGCGTGGTGCTCGATTTGGACTATTGGCTCCTCATTCCTCGCCGAAAGAGGTGATTTCAATCCAGGTGGCTCGGGCCTGCCTCGACGGCTTGCGAACCTCCCGGCCATCCCTTAGACCCCCGTCTTAGGAGTCATTCATGTACTTGAACATCGTCAACAGCGACCGCTCGCGAAAGCGCAACAAGGCCGCCCGCCGCAAGGCGCAGCGCAAGGCGAAGAACCGCCGTCGCGTGAACCGGATGCACGGGCGCAAGCTGGGCCGCCGCGGCTGAGCCTTGGCTTCCACCGATGCGAAGGTCATCTATGTGGTCAGCGACTCGACCGGCGAGACCGCCGAGCGAGTCACGCGGGCCACACTCCTTCAATTCCCCAACCATCGCATCCGTCTCAAGATCGAGCGACGGGTTCGTGACCGACGGGCCCTGACAGCGATTCTGGAGAGTGCAGCCGCCCAGGAAGCGATGGTCGTATTCACGCTCGTGCGCCCGGAGCTGCGCGACCATTTCAACGAGGTGGCGTCTCGGCTCCAGGTGCGTCACGTCGACGTAATCGCGTCGCTCATCCATCACGTCGGCCACTACCTCGAGGCCGATCCGATGAACATCCCGACGGCCGAGTTGCCGCTGTCGCCGGAGTACTTCCGTCGCGTAGAAGCGCTCGAGTTCGCCGTCAAAAGTGATGACGGAAAAGAACCACGCAACTTGGATAAGGCCGACCTCGTTTTGGTTGGAGTGAGCCGAACGAGCAAGACCCCGCTTTCCACTTACTTGGCGGGCCGAGGGCTCAAAGTCGCGAACGTGCCAATCGTTCTCGGCGTCGCACTGCCCAAGGAAGTCTACGAGCTGCCGGGGTACCGGGTCGTCGGGCTAACCATCGACGTCGACCAGCTGAGGGACATCCGAAAGCAAAGGCTCCAGCAACTCGGAATGCCCGCGGATGCGAACTACGGCCTACGTGATCACGTCAAGGCCGAGCTCGAATACGCACACTCGATTCTGCGCGAAAACCCCGAGTGGATGGTCGTCGACGTCACGAACTGTGCGATCGAGGAAACCGCGACGATCATTCTCGAAGCGCTCAAAGACCGGGAAGTGCTCAAGGGGCTCACCAGACCACCACCTCTGGTGTTCTAAGTGCGGCTCTTCGCTGTCGTTGCCTCAAGGCTTCGGTGGTGCGCCGTATCTGTGGGATAGGGCGGCGTAGAACTGGGCCAGAATTCCATCCGCCACACGAAGGCGCCTGCTCAGCTCGCGCGCGATGTTCATGATGAAGAGCGCGTAGTCCTTGACGTCGCGCCGGTAGAGCAGGTTCTCGACGTGTTCTGCCGTCACGGAGAGAACCAACGTCGGTGCTACCGCCCGAACGCTCGCGGAACGCGGCTGCACATCGATGATCGACATCTCTCCAAACCAGTC
>DASRZF010000382.1:0-4945 GCA_035686645.1 Polyangiales bacterium | reverse complement strand
CTTCGACTACTCGAAGCCTGGAGCAGCCCCGCGCGCATCGAAGAGGCACTCAGTATCTTGAGCGTGCCGAGGACAGTCTTCGAGCTCTCCAGGCGCCGGATCGTTGCCGATGCATTGCGTTTCGGCCTCGCCATGTCGGATGCTCTGGTCGTGCAGGCGGTGCAGTTTGGATTCGCCTCTGAAGCGAAGGACCTCGTGCACGCCCTTGGCTGCAAGTTCGAGCAAATCGTGCCTCTGGCGTCCGTACAAGGACTCGACGAAGGGCAAGTTCGCGCAAATCGCCGAGCACTGGAGCGACTGGCTATGATGCACGGTACTTCGACCGAACTGGCCCTTTCGTGTACCATGGAGCATTCGGGGTAACTGGCGAACCAATCATGCGGCTCGGTATATTTAGCGACGTTCACGCCAATTTGGAGGCCATGTCTGCTGTCATGGAAGCCTATGGCAGCGAGGACATCGATGTCTATTACTGTCTGGGCGACGTGGTGGGCTATGGCGGCAGCCCGAACGAGTGTTCGGACATCGTTCGTGATGTAGCCGAAGTCACGATCCTCGGAAACCACGATGCAGCCGTCGCCGGTCGAATGGACTACAGCTACTACTACGAGGCTGCCAGGGAAGCGCTCGATCTTCACGCGCGCGAGCTCACGCCGGAGAACATGGCCTGGCTCAAGCAGCTCCCGTACAAGCATTGCCTCAAGGGCATTGGCGTGGACCTATGTCATGGGTCGCCGGTCCGGCTCGAGGAGTTTGAATACATCTTCGCACCGGATCAGGCTGCCGAGTGCTTGCCGATCTGGAACGAGCTCGGTCACATTACATTCATCGGTCACTCCCACTTGTGCAAAGTCTTCGCGCTTCGCCCCGGCGAGGTCGAAGAGCTGCCTCCCGAAGACTTCACTCTGCAGGACGGCACCAAGTACATCGTGAGCGTGGGCTCGGTTGGTCAACCACGCGACTATGATAATCGCGCAAGTTACACGGTGTATGACAGCGACTCTCGCTCGTTTCACTTCAAGCGCATCGAATACGACATCGAGGGCGCGGCGTCGAAGATTTTCGGTGCAAGGCTGGAGCGGAACTTCGGCCAGCGACTTTTCATCGGCGTCTAGTCGATGGCGTCCTAACGCTCACGGGCGAAAGAGGCCGTACCAAATCGGTCGGCCATCTGCGGGCGCGTCGAGCGCTGGAATCTGCATCTCCCCGAGAGCGCAAACGTAGGCGCCCAACGCCCGGCTTTGAGCAAGGCGGTCACGAAGCGAGGAGACCGAATTGAGGCTGGCACCGATGCACTTCAGGTTCGAGCCGATCGGCTTCATGGCATGCAACGCGTCGTCGATGCCGGATACCGGCGAAAGGCTTACGTTTCGATAGCCTGGGCTCCATCGAATCGGATGACTGGGGCGAACGGCGACCGCGTAGGCATCTCCGCGCAGCAGGTCGCCTTCGACCTCGGCAAGGCCTCTCCACTGCGCCTGCACCGCACCGGTCGCGATGGGCAAAGCGCCTCGCGGCAAGGAGAGACCCATGGGGCCGAGGCCCTCCTCGCACAGACGTCTCGCGAAGCTCAGGGCGGTCATGTGCCGCGTCTCCTCGACGTAGACCAGTTGGGGAGAAAGGCAGCCGCGCTGGTCGTAGGCCGAGATGTCGAGAGCGAGTCGCTCGATGGTTTCGTCGATCGCTCTGGCGTGCAGCGCTTCGGCGTCGCAATACGCAACACTTACCCCGTGTCCGTGGGCGATCAAGGGCTTGGCGCCGAGCCGCAGCGCCATCGCCGCGATCGTCTCGTCGCTGCCGTACGCCGATACCGCGTCAGCCCGCTCGACGAATGCGGCTTCCAATGCCGCGTCACCGCCGGTGAAGGTGACCAGGTCGAGAGACGCGCCCAATCGTGGATCACTGTCACGGATCGCGTCTAAGAGCATCGCTGGGAACAGGCTGTCTTTCGATGAAACTTTGGCGAGAACGGGAACACCCAGGAGGAGTGGAACGAGAATGCCGCGCACCGAGGCCGTGAAGACGTTGCCGGCCAGCACCAGCGACAACATGGCGATCGGTTTCGAAGACGGGGAGCTCCTCTTGGATGCCTGAGCGGCCAACTCGAGCAGCGTTTCTTCGCCGATCGTGTCGAGCGTGGTTCGTGTTGCCCAGCGGACCATGGGGGCGCTCAATCCAGTTGCTTCCGAAAGCGCGGTGCACGCGTCTTCGGCTCGTCGGGCCAGAGTGGAGGACGCTTTTGAAAGCCAGTGCACACGCTCCTTCGTGCTCACCGAGCGCAGCCAGACGCCCGCTTGGGCGACGTCCTCTGCCCGAGCGCGAATCGCTTCTGCATCCTGCGTCATCTGGCCCCCAGGGCCTGATCGGCGGCAAGTGAACAGCCCCGCGGCGTCGCTCCCGGTGCGCGGCCGAGCACGACGATGCCATCGGCGAGGCGCTGCGCGAGGTCTGCGGTCTGGATGCAGCAGACCGAATCCAGATTCGCCGCGTCGTCGATTCGAAGAATGCCGACGGCATTCCCTTCGACCGGTTCGAGGGTCTCGGGGTCGACCGGCGTAGCGCGAACCCAAGGCGGAACCCAGAGACGCCGCGGCCCCGGGCCACCGTAGATGTCCTCGCGAAGCGTCGTCTCGTACAGCTGTGAGCTCAACTCGGTCGCACCGAACTCGTTGATGATCCATGGAGCAGGCACCCCGTAGCGCGCACCAATCGCTTCCAGCAAGACCTGCTTGTCCACTTCGCGTGAGCGGCCTTTGTAGCCGCCGGTTTGCATCACCCGGCTCCCAGGCGGGAGTGAAAAGACCTGGTCTCCAAGCCCATCCTCGGCGTGCACGAAAGCGAACGAGGTCCCGAGCACCGCTATCGGTTCTTCCGACGCTTCCGCGCTTCGGAGCGCCCCGCTGAGCAGCTCGAGGTCGAGTGCGCCGCTACTCCAGGCCCAAATCGAGTCTGTTCCAAACCACTCCGCAAATCGCGCGAGCATGTACTCGAGTGAGGCATTTGGCGCTTCATCTTCATGCGGCGCGAGCACCACCAGCCGCAGTCTTTCGATGTCGGGGAAAAGCATGTGGCGGGCAGCAACGCGCGCGGCGAAATCGTACAAGCTCAGATCGCGGAACGCGTGCACGCTCCGCTCGGAGGCCGTCGTGCCCGAGCTTCGGAAGACACGCACGTCTTCGTGTGCGGGCTGGCTCGCAATGCGTCGAAATCGGAATACATCCGTCGGAAGGGCTGGCGGCCAGGGGCCCAGCCGTTGCAATCGACCATATTCGGGAATCTCTTGCGACTGCCACTCGGCGAGGTCTTCGATCAGCTCGTCGCGGACTGCAGGGTCGACGCCGATCCCGCTTTCGAAGTCGGAGAGCATGGCTTGGATGCGTCCCTTCAACCGAGATCGAGTGCTCACCCCGCCTCCAGCGTGGCCTTCAGCGCTTGGATGAAGCCATCGAGCTGAGCGTCGGCGATCATCACCGGTGGAGCGAGCTGAAGCACATCGGCTTGCGCGCCTGCTGGCAAGACCAGGTATCCTCGCTCGAGCAGCGTTCGCGTTACGGTGAGCGCTTGCATTGGCCGCTCCAGCTGAAGGCCGATCATCAGGCCAGCGTGGCGGACTTCTCGAACTTCCGAAAGGCCGGCGGAGCGCAGCGTTTCCGCCAGCGAGTCGCCGCGTTCGGCAGCGCGTTCGCACAGTTTCTCGCGTTCGATCAGATCGATTGTGGCGAGCGCTGCAGCCGCGCCCACCGGATCTCCGTAAAAAGTCCCAGTGTGAATCGCCTCCCGCTCCGCTGTTCCCCAGGCCCCCATCACTTCTTCGCTCGCGAGGCAAGCGCTCACGGGCAGTCCGCCGCCGAGTGCTTTGCCGATGCAGATCACGTCTGGAGTCACATCTTCGTCCACAGATCTCCACCAGGCGCCGCAGCGCCCCATACCGGTGAAAATCTCATCCACGATCAACAGCGCCCCGTTCTGCCTGCAGGCCAGTGCGAGCGCCGCGAGAAAACCAGCCGGCGGCAAGCGAACGCCTGCGCGCCCTTGAATCGGTTCCGCGATCACCGCACCGATGCCGGTCCAATCTCGCGGCAGCGCTTGGAGGGCTTCGTCCAGGCTGGTGTCGTGTCGCGGCCAGGGCATGAACTGCACGTCTCGCTGCAGTTGCGCTTGAAACGGTTGCCGAAAACGCTCCGCGAATCCCGACACGGCGAGCGGACCGTAGGTTAGCCCGTGGTAGCTGCCCTCGAATGCGACCACGCCTGTCTTGCCCGTGGCCATGACGGCGGTCTTGAGCGCGGCGGTGACTGCGTCTGCCCCACTCAACGAGAGCATCACGCGCGCCTGGGGCCATGGCGAGAGGGCCGAAAGGCGCTCGAGAAGCTCGATCTTCACGTCCGAGGGATGCAGATCGCCAAGCGCATGTAGCAATCGATCAGCCTGCCGCTTCACCGCCCGGACGACATCGGGATGACGATGTCCTACGAAGGCGACACCGAACCCCGAAGTGAGATCGACGTATCGGTTCCCGTCTGCATCGATCACGTTCGCGCCCTCGGCTTCTACCCAGACGATCGGATCGTGGTTGGCCCCGGTTTGCTCTTCACGCCGTTTGCGGCGCGTGGTTAGCGCAGGGCACTCGCTTCCCGCAAGCCGCTCTACCCAAGCCCTGCCCACGGCGGCTGGAACCGGCGTTCGTACGGCTGGCATTGCATCACCGAAGGTCACCCGGACCTTCTAGCATGCGTCCGAAAGCTCAGCGCCCAAAGGGCTTGGGCTTCCAGGGATAGAACACGACCGCCTTCTCGCGCGCCTTGCGGAGCATGTCGTGACCATCGATGAGGAGCACGTCGATTTCTACGTCGTGCTTTCTGCTGGCTTCACAGAGCTCCTTGATGATCGCGGTGACGTTGTCCCGGTACCCGTCGGTGATTCGAAGGCCGACCGCAGGGCTTGC
>DASRZF010000381.1:0-2868 GCA_035686645.1 Polyangiales bacterium | reverse complement strand
CAATTGGGGGGATGAGCTCGATCTCGCGCTTGAAACCGAGTTCTGGGATTTGATTGGAAACTCCGATCATGTTCACTACCCCGCTTGGCACTCGAAAGCCAAGGCGTATGTCACTGCAAACCTCAACGCCGACCCACGTCTTAGCATGCTGATCTCGGCGGGCGCCGTCTTCAGTCTTACTACGCTCTTTCAATACGACGATCCGCTGGCGCACCTGGCCGAGTACTCCGATTACATCGCCGATGCGACGGTAGGCATTCACGACGCGATTGAGCCCCTCGGCGACCACGAGCCCGCGCTCGTCTTCTTTCACAACAACCAGGCAATGCTGGCGTTCCTCTTGAGCGAGAATGCGGACCTCGGGATCTGCCACCTCGAGAAGCTCCGCAACCTCGAGGACAGCAATCCGACGTTTCATGGCACCGAGGGAAGGGCAGCCGCGCCGTTTACCTATGGCATGGTGGACGATCCTGCATACGTCGATTACGCGATCGCCATGATGGAAGGCTGCAACAATTGGATTTGCAACTGGACATCCAAGTTGGCGCCGTTCAAACCGATCGGGCAACTCATGACGCTGGCCGAGCTATACGCGATTCAGGGGTCGACGGCGGCTGATTCAGGGGTGCGAGCGGCCGCATATGACGAGATGAATTCCTTGCTGGATCGTGCAGCGTTGCTTGGGACTGCGCGCGGCTACCCATTCATGGACAGGATCGAGTCACTTCGCACCGAGCTCCCGACTCGCGAGTATACGGACGGGATTGGACTTGGGCGTTCACCAATGCCTATTTATTCCAACGATAGCAATTGCAGCAACTGTCACATCGGCGGGCTTTCGGGCCGGTACGGTGAAGATCTCGACGACCCTTACCCGGGCGCCGGAAGCTGGTCCGCCAAGCCAGGGCCGCCTGCCTTCAAGTCCGAGCTCCCCATGAGCTGCGACTGAGCTAGTCGCGCTTCTTCGGGACCCAGGCCCAAATGATCTCGCAGCGGACCGGCTCGCTGCCGGTTTCATCCGCTACCTTGCACTGCATCGTCATCGCCAGTCGGTTTTCGGATTTGCCCATTGCATCCTCTGCACCCTAGAAACCGTTCATCGTGTCGACGACCTCGAAAAGGTCACCGATGTCGTAGAAATCGACTGCGACGAAGTTCGGAAGCGCCCCCCCTTCTTCATCGCACTGGACCGCGCGATCGATGAAAAGCGGGTTGTAGTTGACCATTTCCGCGAATTCGGGTCTTCCGCCCAGGGTCGCCGTGAGGAAATGATTGAGGAGAAAAAGCGGGTTGGCTGGATTTCCTCGATTGGGCGTACAGACGAAATCTTCAGGAGCCGAAAAGGAGAAGGGTGTCTCCCACGCATGATCCCAGATGTTCATCAGCCAGGGGAAGGCGTCGTCCTCAGGTTGCTTCTCCTGAAACACCACGAGCCGAGTGCCGGCATCGATCAGTGTGCCGAGAGTCGGCCATGGTTCGCCGATTTCGTGGGCATAGACGAAGTCGATCAGCCCGCTCTCCTCGAATGCGCCTGCGGTTTGCGCGTGCGTGATGTAGTTCTCGAAAATGATCGCGACGACTTCCTCCGGATTGGCTTTGAGGAAGCTGCGGATCTCCGCGAGCCCTTCGACCAGAGGTTGGCTTCCGGCAAGACAGACCGAATGACAGAGGAGCAGCTCACCGTCCTCGTCGTAGGTGTCGAGCATGAGCCCGCGTATGCCGTCGTTCAGCTGCCGCGTGATTCCAAAATTCTGGTTGGGCAAAATCCAGCCAGCCTCCGCATTCGACATCGAGTTGTGCGTCATCGGAAAGGCGACATCGTCGAACCGCCTGAGGCAGAGCTCTTCGTGACCGTTGCACTTGGGATCCGGCTCGCCCCCGTCGGGCTGAGCGCCGGCATCGAGTCCGGCATCGGGGACCAGGCTCTCGCCCTCCGTTCCACACGAAAGGAGAAGCAAAGCCGAGAGCATCGTGAGCGCGCAGTTGCCTAACTTACCCATGGCGCTCCTCATCGCCCCGCCCGCACGAGGCGCCCCGGTCGCGTGCCCGTGAGCTTCCCGTTTTCGACGATCGCTTCACCATTGACGAGCGTTGCAACGTAGCCCCTTGCGTGCTGCATCAAACGCTGACCTCCTGCGGGCAGGTCCTTGACCATGGTGGGGTGCAAGAGCTCGAGGTTGTCGAAGTCGATGATATTGATGTCCGCGCGTCGTCCTGGCGCTAGAAGGCCCCGATCCGAAAGCCCTAGGAATCGGGCCGTGTCGTTGGCCTGCATTTGAATGATGCGTTCGAGCGGAATGCGACCGTGATCCCGATCTCGCGCCCAGTGCGTCATCAGGAAAGTCGTGAAGCTCGCGTCACAAATGGTGCCGACATGTGCGCCGCCGTCGCTCAAGCCGGGCAGGGCGAGCGGGTGGGTCAGCATCTCGTGCACTGCATCGAGATTCATCCCCGTGTAGTTGTAGACGGGGAAGTACAAGAGCGCCTCGCCGTCCTGCTCGAGCATCGCATCGTAGATCAGGCTCAGGACGGGCTCGCCTCGGCTCATTGCCGCAGCCCCGAAGCTTTCGGTTGGCGAGGGTTCGTAGTTGGGCTTCTCTCCGAGCCGGAAGAGCCTCATCGCCACCATCTCGAGATTCGAAAGGAAGTAGTCTGCGAGCGGCGGAAGCATGCTCCCATCGCCCGCCACGGGTTCGCTCTTCTCGGCGATCATCCGGGCCTTGAGCTCTGGGTCGCGCATGGCCTTCACCCGCTCGGCCAGCGGAACCTGGCTGATCGCCTTGTAGCTCGGAAAGCCCATGAAAGGGTGGAAGGTCGCTTGAAGTCCGAGCATCACACCGATTCCTCGCGCGCCGACCTGGCAGCGGA
>DASRZF010000380.1:0-5621 GCA_035686645.1 Polyangiales bacterium | reverse complement strand
TATTCCGCCATCGTGGGGCCGGACCTCGCACGCAAGGTGCTTCTGAATAAGGCGGTGACATCGGAAGACACCCCTGGAGTCGGACAGAAAACCGTAGACTTCTACAACGACGATCAGACCACGGTGATTGAAAGCATCGTGATCTCCGCCGATGGGCTGACGCGAACGAACCCATGACGCGCCGAAGGGGCGGGTATGGATCTGAGGTTGTGCTGGTGATTTTGGTGGTGATTCTCTTTGCTGTGGCGTGCATCTTGTTTGAGTGGTGAGGGTGTTTTGAGCCGAGGAATCTACCGATGACCGTGGTCGTGGAATCTGGATCGGGAGTAATCGGCGCCAACGCCTACGCGAACGCGGCATACGTGACCACGTATCTCACGACGCGCTCGCGCGAGACGGCGTGGTCAGCACTGACCTCGGCGCAGCGAGACTCCTACGTGGTCGCCGCTACTGACTACATCGAGAAGCGCTGGGGGCATCGGTTCCTTGGGATCCGGCAGTATGCCTTTGACGACGTGCCGGCGATTGCGTCGATCGTGTTCGCGGACGCTCCGGTTGCGGATGAGGTGCTGGCGATCAACGATTTCACTTACACCTACAAGGCGGCGCTCTCTACCGACTCTCCACAGGGGAATAACTTCGAGGTGCTGCTTGGGTCTGCGGGTGCTGACTCTGCGTCGAATCTCTACGATGCGCTGGTGGCGAGCGCTGACAACGCGGGCTCGACGTTTCAAACGGGCACGGTGGCGAACCGGCATGTGATTGGGGTGACGCTGGAGACGGCAACTATCGCGCTCACGTCGGTGGCGCCTGGGGAGAGCGGCAACTACAACACGCTGACGGGGCCGCTCACGAACGTGACGCTGACCACCTGGGCCGGGGGCATCGATGGCGGCAGTCAGGCGCTCAGCTTCCCGCGGCTCGGGCTCTACAACTGGTCGGGGCGCAAGGTCGAGGGCGTGCCGCTCAAGCTCAAGCAGGCGATGGCGGAGTACGCGGATCGCGTGCGCACGGCGACCCTGGATCCGGACCCGGTGTTCGATGACCAAGGCGGCTCCATCACGAAGCTGCGCGAGAAGGTGGGTCCGATCGAGGTCGAAACCGAGTACAGCGATGGCACGCACGGGCGCGTGTTGATCCGGCCCTATCCGGCGGCGGATCGGCTGCTCGACGAGTATGTGCAGCCAGCGGGCGTGATACGAGCGTAAGGAGCGACCATGGCGAACTTCACCAAGCTAGCGGAAACAGCGCAAAGGCTGGTCGAGGAGAATGGTCGCAGCGTGACGCTCTTCCGCAAGAGCCGGACGCCTGCGAACGCCTCCGAGCCGTGGCGCGGGCCGGATCTCACGACCCCGGACCCCGCGGCTGGCATTGGTCCCGTGCTGGTCTGCTTCGTGCCGGCTTCTGGCAGCGGATTCGGGAAGGTGCTGTTCGATGAGGACCCGACGATCCGGGTGAAGATCGACCAGGTGGGGCTGCTGGCTGCCAACTCCATCGAGGAGCTTACTCCGCCCTTCACGGCTGCCGATGTCGAGCAGTGCGATACTCTGCGTGATGGCGCTCAGGTCTACAAGATCAAGTCGGTGGGGCACCTGAAGCCTGCAACCAAGTCGATGCTGTTTGTCCTGGGGCTGAGTTCTTGAGCGCTGGAGGGGAAGCATGACAACCCAGACCGAAGCTCGAGACGCGGTCATGGACGCGATTCGCGACGCCTGGCTCGCGGACGCGCTGACCATGGGGATCGCGCTCCAGTGGGACAACGTCAAAGCTGACCCCTTGGGCGAAGACGACGACGGGAATCCGCTGCCATGGGCGCGGGTGTCGGTGCGACACATCTTCTCGGGGCAGGAGACGATTGCTGGTCCTGGGAGCCGGAAGCACCAGACCGAGGGCGTCGTGACCGTGCAGGTGTTCACCCCATCGGGCGACGGGCACTCGCTGGCTGACCAGATTGTCGAGGTGCTGAAACCGGCCTTGCGGAACGTGGCGATCGGGAATCTCTGGTTCTATAACGTGCGGGTGAACGAGCTGGGCACAGACGGCGCGTGGTTTGTGCAGAACTTCCTCGCGAACTTCCGATACTCCGAGCTTGCCTGACATGGCGCGCAACCAGACCCGTATCGTCGTCGGGGACCTAGGGGACTCGATCAACCGGGTCATGCGACGATTGCAACTGCGGCTCTACCAGTCGCTTTCGACGCCGACGCCGGTGGACACTGGATTTGCGCGCGGCGGATGGACGCCTAGCACGGGCGCCCCTGACCGCTCGGGGCCGGCGGATCAGCCGTCTGACCGATCGGCTGCCATCCAGCTAGCCAAAGCGCTCTTTGCGCAAAGATCGCAGGAATCGCAGCGGCTTGCGGCAGCCTACATGCGCGAGTCAGGACCGATCTACGTCGTGAACAACGTGCGCTATGTGATCTACCTGGACCAGGGATCGAGCGCTCAGGCTCCCGCGCACTTCGTCGAGAAGGGAATCCGCCTCGCCATCGACGCTACGGCGCGCGAGGTGTCCAAGTAGCGCAGCTTGTCCAAGATTTCGCGTTTCTGGCAAGCCACGGCGTTCGCAATCTTGCTAATCTCGCATCGATGGTGAAGTGACGCTTCCGAAATCGATGGGGGGAGACGCATGGCGCGCGTATTGACCAACAATACGTCTCTGCGGGTTGCGACAGAGACGAGCATCGGCGTGCTGCCGGGGACGCCGCAGTGGACTGTAGTCGAGTTCGACACGATCGGCGCCTATGGCGCGGTGCTCACGACCACGGTGCGTCGCCCCATCAGTCAGGACCGCGGGCGCAAGAAGGGCACCGTCACCAACCTGGAGAGTTCGGTCGAGTACGACACTGACCTGACATTCGAAGCGTTCCGGCTGTTCGCCGAGGGCTTCATGTTCTCGGAGTTCACGAACGTCGAGTTCAATCTCAGGGCCACCACGGGCACTGTTCCGCCTCCCGCAGTCGCCGCGGGCGGAGTGTTCACCATCGACGCCGCGTCCACGCTGCTGGCCGGCAAAATGCAGTACGGCGCCGCCACCGTCCAAACCCTGCTGTTCGCCAAGGGCTACACGAACGCGGTGAACAACGGGCTTCACGTGCTCGCCGCCGACGTTGCCGGGACCAATACCTCGGTGGACGTGTCCACCGTCCTCGTCGACGAGACGCCGCCATCAAACGCCACCCTGGAGGTCTGCGGCATCCGCACCGATGATCTGACGATGGCGATCTCGGGCTCGACGCTCACGCTCACCAGCGCCGCGGACCTCAACTGGACGACGATCGGACTCACGGTCGGTCAGGAAATCCACATCGGAAGCATGGACGTGAGCGGCGTCGTCCAGAACGCTTACGACGACGGCGGCACGGATGACGTCTACGGCTACGCTCGCATCACGGCCATCACGGCTACCGTGCTCTCCTGCGACAAGATCGACCCGATCATCGCGGCAGCTTCTGGTAGCAGCCCATTCAGCCCCGAGACGATCGACATCATGTTCGGGAACTTCCTGCGTGACGTCGCGGTGACGGCGGATTCCGACGACACGCGCTATCTCGAGCGCACGTTCCAGTTTGAGGCGGTGTTCCCCGACCTCGGCGGCATCGGCACCGACCAGTACGAGTACGCCATCGGTAATTTCGCCAACGAGCTGTCGTTCAACTTCCCGCTTCAGGACAAGTCGACCGTCAACTTCGGCTTCATCGGCACCAACGCCGACGACATCACGGGCACGCGCAAGACTGGGGCTTCCACGGCGAAGTCTCCGCTGCGCAACACGGCCTTCAATACGTCGAGCGACGTTCAGAGCCTGACCACGGACCTGATCTCCTCGGTGTCCGACGTCTGTTTCAAGTCGCTGACGCTCACGGCGCGCAACAACGTCTCGCCCGAATACTGCCTCGGGACGCTGGGTGCCACCTTCGTGAACGCCGGGCTATTCGAGGTCGACGTCGAGGGGCAAATGCTCTTCACCAGTGCGAGCATCATCAACGCCATCAAGAACAACACGACCGTGACTTTCGCGTCGATCTTCCGCAACGAGGACGGGGCCATCGCCTACGACATCCCGGAGGCCACGGCATCCGGTGGCGGGCGCGAGTATCCGCTCGATCAATCGGTGCTCGTGAACCTCGTGCTGCAAGCGTTCACGTCCGACACCTTCGGATATTCCATGGGAATCTCGCTCTTCCCCGCGGTGCCCGGAGTTCTTTCGAGCTGAGTCCTTCTGGGTTGATGGCGGCTGACCTGATTTGAGATCCACACCACCTGAGGAGTGACAGGCAACATGACTGCAACGAAAAGGAAGCCTCGGCGCACCGCGGTTGGCTCGAATGGGCACTTCGACTTCGGGCTCGACGAGCTGGAGGTTGCGGGCAAGGTGCGGCGGCTGGAGATGCCGATGGTGAGCCCGGATGCCTACCTACTCCTGGTGTCGACGCATGACAATCCTCAGTACGAGGAGATGCTGATCCGTCAGTCGGCGCTCGAATCGCTGAAAGTAGGTGAGGACGACGAGGATCCGGTCGAGAAGGATGCGCGGGAGCTTGCCTTCGAGCGCGAGCGCTACGCACGCACGATCGTGAAGGGCTGGGGCGGCATTCGACAGCGCGGGAGCAACGCTCAGGTGCCGTTCACGCTTGAGGCGAGTCTGGCGTTTTTTCAGCAGATCCCGAAGTACCTGTTCAACCGGGTGCGCGCGTTCTGCCTCAATACCAAGACCTTCAACGGCTCGGGCTCCGAGTCCGAACTCGACCCGCGAGGGCTGGCAAAAAACTGAAGTGGCGGCTCCTCTGGAAAGAGCGCTGGGACCGTGACGGGTGGGCCATTCAGACGGGCCAGTACCAGCGCTCTACACGCGGGGGGCTGCCTGACTGGTACACGCAGAGACCGAGGGAGGGTCGTGCGGATGCGTTCTGGGTCAACGCCTATTGTCTGCTCACGACCGAGAGGCCGGCCTCGATGGGTGGCATGATGCCAATCCCGTGGTCGAAGGCGTGGGACTTCGCGGACCGTCAAGGCTACGGACGCCCCATGTGCAACTTCTTCGCCAACGTGATTCTCTCGCTCGATGCTCAGTACCGCGAGCACCTGACGTCGGAGGGCGAGAAGGAGGCCAAGAAGCAGGAGCGCCAGGCGAAGCGCGAGGCGTCGCAGAAGACCACCGGCAAGATGAGCGGCAGCATGCGAGCGGGTAGGCGCCGATGACTGACTTCCGCATCGACGTCGTCGTGGATCCCGGCAAGGCCCAAAAGGGGCTGAAGACGGTCGAGAAGTCCCTGGATTCCGTCGAGAAGGAGGCGGCGCAGCTCAGGCAGGCGATTGTCGGAGCTCTTCAGGCTCGCGACGCTGGTGTCATTGGCGAGCTGAAGCAACTCAACGCAAATCTAACTCGCTCCGAAGGGTCTGCGCGCGATCTCAAGCAGGAAATCTCGCAGGTAGGCTCGCGCGTCAACACGAAACCCATCGACCAGATCGACACGAGCCTGCAACGTGCAGAGAGCCGCGCGAGCAGCCTCGGCTCCACACTCCGCCGCGCATTCGCCGTGCTCGGCGTCTCCCTGGGCGTGCGTGAGCTTGTTGGATTTGCCGACCAGCTCACGAACCTGCAAAACCGGCTGCGCATT
>DASRZF010000379.1:0-6245 GCA_035686645.1 Polyangiales bacterium | reverse complement strand
CACGGCAAGCCGGTCGCGCTTTACAGCGACAAAGCCGGAGTGTTCCGCGTCAATGCCAAGCGCCCGAAAGCCGGCGACGGCTTCACGCAGTTTGGGCGCGCGATGAGCGAGCTCAATATCGACGTGATTTGCGCCAATACGCCGGCGGCCAAAGGCCGGGTCGAGCGCGCCCACCAGACGCTTCAAGACCGGCTCGTCAAAGAGCTCCGGCTCCGCGGTATCTGCGCGATGGACGACGCCAATCGGTACTTGCCCGAGTTCATGGACGACTACAATCGACGCTTCGGACGCTCAGCGCGAAACGACCACGATGCACATCGTCCGTTGCTCGAGCACGACCGTCTCGACGACATCTTCACCTGGCAGGAAGAGCGGCGCGTGACCGCGCAGCTCACCGTGCACCACAAGCGCACGATGTACCTGCTCGAGCCCACCGAGGAAGCGAAAGCTGTGGCGAAGAAGCGCGTGACGGTCGTCGAGTACGAGGATGGCGGCGTGTCGATTCGATATCGAGGCGTCGCGCTTGCCGCTCGCCCCTTTCACAAAGACGGCTGCGTGACCCAAGGCTCCATCGTCGAGAACAAACTCCTGAGCGGTGCCCTGACCGAAATCCGCAAGCGCCAACAACAACGCGAGCAAGAGCTCGTCCGCTCCGCCAAGAGCAAGCGTGAAAAGCGCATCGTCCGGGACCGCTTCGCAAACAAGTTGCCGCCTCCGGGACCCTGAGCCGGCAGGCCCCTGCAATGCCTATCGACGCCCTCTCAAGCCATCCGCCTCCTGCCCCACCGCGACGTTCCCCCAGACGCACCGACGTGTTCGTCCTGCACAAACCGCCCTCAAACGCTGCTCCCAGCCGGCTCGCACCCACCCCCTACCCGACATTTCAATCTTGGAGAGCGACCCGACGCCTGAGTTTGGTTTTGACATGGGCTGTAAGCCCCCAGCCATAGTGTCCGGTTTCTCCCAAGCATAGATGTCCGGTCCAGGGTTCAATCCCGGCCCATGACCGGCGATCTCTTCACCCTGAGCACGAGAGAAATGGACACACTGGCGATCATCACGCGGCTCGCGGAGCGACGTATGACGCAGGTCGAGGCGGCGCGCTGTCTCGGCCGAAGCGAGCGTCAGGTTCGGAGGCTCCTGCGAGCGTTTGAAAGAGACGGACCCGCAGGCTTGCGAGACAAACGCCGCGGCCGACCTGCACCCAATCGGATTCCCGAGGCGTACCAAGCGTACGTCCTCGGTCTTGTGCGCGAGCGCTACCGGGACTTCGGTCCGACCCTCGCCGGGGAGAAGCTCGAAGAGAAGCTCAAGAAGCTCCAACCGACATTGGCCCAAACGCAGCAGGCACCGGTAGATTGCCGTTTGGTTTCGTGAGGCGTCGCCCGCCGGTGGGCGTTCACGGCACCGCCACCGAAATGCTGCAAAAGTCTACAGAACACGACTGCTGTAGTAGAAGCTCGAACCGACATTAGTCCAAACGACGCAGGCATCAGCAGATTGCCGTGTTGTTTCGCGAGGTGTCGCCCACCGGCGGCCATTCCCGAATCGGCACCATGATGCCGCGAAGCAGCTGAGATCACCCGAAGGGCACTCGGCACACCATTCGCTTCTGCCTCCCCTGCATGACCCGACCCCGCATCGTGGACCCCGGTGCCACATTGGCGATCTCCCGGCGCACCACCCGACGCCACTTTCTCCTCCATCCCGATGAAGCGCGGCAGATGGAGCAAGTGTATTGGTACTGCCTGGCGTACGCCGCGAAGCTTCATGGCATCGTGGTCCACGCCGCATGCCTCATGTCGACGCACTCCCACGAAGTCGTCACCGATGTGCGCGGCGAGTACCCGAAGTTCCTGCACACTCTGCATCGCTACCTCGCGCTATGCACCAAGGCCTACCGCGGCTGGCCCGAAGAGGTGTTCAATAAAAACAGTAGCGGGGCCCATGCGCTGCTGACCCCTGACGCGATCATCGAGTCGATCGCCTACCTCATCGCGAACCCGGTCGAAGCGGGGGCGGTGCGCTACGCCAAAGACTGGCCCGGAGCCCACACACTCCCGGGGCACGTCGGCACGCGCGTGATCCGTGTGAAGCGTCCTAAACACTACTTCAATCCCGAGAACACGGATTGGCCCGACGAACTCGAGCTTCGCTTGGAAATGCCGGTGGTGCTCGAGCTCGACTATGGAGCCGAGGTCGCTCGTGAGCGCATCGCAGAGCGGGTGCGCATCAAGGAGCACCGAGCGTGGAGCGAGGCCAAACGCAACGGCCTTTCATTCATCGGGCCGAGGCGTGTTCTGAAACTGGCTCACACCAAACGCGCCAAGAGCTACGAAGTGTTCGGGAGTCTCAACCCCCAGTTCGCAGCTGCGGGCAATCGAGCGGCGGCGACCGAAGCGGTGAAGCGGCTTCGAGCCTTCAAGGCGCAGTACGCACGGGCGCTGGCCAAGTGGACCGCCGGGGATCGAAACGCATGCTTCCCTAGGGGCACCTGGTGGATGCGAGTCTGCCACGGCGCGCGCTGCGGACCCGGCCCATAGCGACTCGCCAGATGATCAGAGGTTCTCCCGGCCACGCAACCACCGTGGCGGCGTCCGGTTGCGGCCACGAGTAGCAATTCGCCCCGCGACAATGGTGATAGAAGCCATTTCTGAGTCGAACTAGCGCGACGCAGGCGCATCCCCCACACGTCCGTTCCCACCACGCGTTTAAATCAAGCCCTCCGCCCCCTTCACGCCAGCCAGTCTCACCGCCAACCACGGTCGGATCTTTTTCGCACGGTCGGATCTTCGCACGCCGGCCCGTCTTTAGTTGCCAATGTACGCGCTGACACCAAGCACAAACCCAAAATAAACATCGCTATCTGCGATCCTGTCCCCAGTGCTCGCATCCGTCTGCGAGTCGCGCGTGAAGAAGATCTCCTGTTGCGCGCGCTCGAAGCGCGGCTCGAGCGAAATCACCAAGTACTGGACGGGGATGTAGCGCACGGTCGCGGTGACCGTGAGAAGGTCCGGGTCTCTGCCGGCGGGCAACGCGACCGTTCCTGCGATGTACTCGACGCGAGCACCCACCCTCCAGTGATCGTGAACCCGCATGTCACCCGAAAGCGCAGCGCCCATCGAGTACTGACCGGAGCTGACCGGCGGATCCACGGTTGCGTTGCCATTGAAAGTCAGCGTGAAGCGCCGGATTCGGGCGGTGAGAATGAGGTCGAAGAACTGTCCCCACGCCCGGTTGCCGTTGAGCCCGCTTGCCCCCGTCAGATACCCCAGCTGAAGCGTGACTGAATCAACCGGCGTGATGTTGAGCTGCACGCCCAGCGCTGGCGTTTCATTCGTGTCGATCGTAGTGCCCGCGAGCCGGCCCACTCCGACGAACTCGTTCACCACCAAAAACTTCAGCGCCAATTTCTCGTTCAAGTCTGCCGTGATCCGCAATCCCAGGTGATTGAACGGCTGCATCAAGAAATAGAGAGCGCCGCGAGTGAACGTTGGGTTATGCCACTCGTCGTGGAGCTCCGCACCATAGATGGTATCGAACCAGCCGAAGTCGAACGTGAGCTTCCGATGCGGCATCCAACTTGCGTACGCCTGTTTCACGGGCGCCAAGGCGGTCAACTGAGATGCCGCCGAGCCCCAGCGTAGGCCGAGGGTGAGCCCAAACTTCTTCCTGGTGTAGCTGACATCCCCTCCGGCGAAGTTGAGACCGAAGCCCATGTAGCCGGTGTAGGGGTAGTTGAGATCGTTATACGGCCCGGCGACGCGGTGCGCGTTGAACAAATAGAAGCCACTCGCCATGACCTGCCACTCGAGACCGTCCAGAAATGCGTTGGGCGCCGCCTCGCCGGACTCCTTGGAAACGCCCTCGCTGGGTTCTTCGGCGGACACCCAGGCCGGAGCCAGAAGCGTGAGAAGAAACGCAACGACTAGAGCATGCTTCACCATCGACCAGGCGCTGGGAATACCATACCCGCGTCGCAGCGCCTGGTGGTTGAAACTTTGCCACGGAGGGCGCTGCGGGCCCAGGCCGTAATGAGGAGCCACACGCTTACCGGATTTCGTGGCCACGCAACGAGCGTGGTAGGCACGGGCAGGATTGAACTGCCGACCCCTACCGTGTCAAGGTAGTGCTCTCCCACTGAGCTACGTGCCTGTTTATCAAGTCCACCTTGGTGGAAGCGGCGTCTTAACCCCCACCCTGAGGGGTGTCAACCCCGTAAAGCGGGCGCTTCTCGGGGCCCGCCGCTGCACAGTCGCATGGCGCGGCGCCCTTCGCTCCGCTCTTTGCTCCGCCCTTTGCTTATTACTGGGGCCGCTGATAAGTGGAGCGTTCGATGAGCGCCGATCCGCCGAAGGAGAAGGAGCCGAGCGGGCTCCGTCCGTTGCCGTCGGTCGACATGGCGCTTCTCCCTAACGAGCTCCGCGCGCAGCGGACGCGCCGACTCGTCGTGAGCGCGCTGGTCGGCGCCGTCGTCCTGGGCGTACTGCTTCTCTGGATCGCACGGAGTGTCATTCCGCAAACCTGGGCATGGATGGAAGACGCGCTCGGCCGGCAAGACGCAAAGTTGGCCGCGGACCTCGGCGTTCCCGAAGGACTCGCCCCCCTCGATGCGGACGCCGGTATAGACGAGACCCTCAGCGAAGCCGAGGCGCTCGCCATCTCCCGTTCGCGGCCGAACGCACGCTACGAAACTCCGTTCGGTACCGTTCCGAGCTTTCGCGGCGCACTGCTCAACGCAGGCCTCGAGAACGATGAATGCACCGCCATCGAGCAAGCGCTGCAGCACATCGTCGACTTCCGACGTTGCCGCCCCGAGCACACCCTCGTCGTGGAGCGCGACGAGAACGCTGATCTCAAGCTTTTCGAGTACCACCCTTCCCCGACCGAGTTCGTCGTGGTCTCACGCGGCGAAGACGGTTCCTTTCGCGCCGAGCAGATTCGAATCAAGGTCGAACGCACACCGATCGCGCGAGCGGCATCCGTGGAAACCTCGATCGGAGACGGCCTGGTCGGCCTCGGGCTTCCCGCAGGGCTGGCGACGTTCTTCGTCGAGGCGTTCGAAGGCCAGATCAACTTCGCCTTGCAAGCACGCAAGGGCGACGTGTTTCGAATCATCGTCGATGAGGAACGCGTCGACGGGGAGTTTCTTCGCTACGGCAGGGTGCACGCGCTCGAGTACGACGGGCAGCGCACCGGCAAAGTGCAAGCGTTCTACTACGCACCCGCCAACTCCACGGGGCAGTTCTACGACGATACCGGTCGCGCGATGCAAGGCGGCTGGCTGCGGACACCGCTACGATACGAAAGGCTCTCGTCGGGTTTCAATCCGAGGCGCTTCCACCCGATTCTGAAACGAACAATGCCGCACCTCGGAGTCGACTACGCCGCACCCACGGGCACTCCGGTCTGGGCAGCGGCACACGGGCGGGTGGTCTTTGCAGGGCGCAAAGGCGCGAATGGAAATCTGGTCATCATTCGTCACGGCGGCGGATTCGAGACCGCCTATGCGCACTTGCTCCGCATCAAGGGCGGCATCCGTCCTGGCAAGCTCGTGAAGCAGCGCGAGCTGATCGGCTTCGTCGGCTCGACTGGACGCTCGACCGGTCCGCACTTGCACTTCGGTCTCAAGAAGTACACGCGCGCCATCGACCCGCTGAGCGAGCTCAACGGCCCCGGTCTTCGGATGTCCGCACGCGAGCTGCCCGCATACAAAGAGACGGTCGCGAGCTGGCAAGCGCAGTTGGGCAGCATCGACGACGCACCAAAGCTCGTCCCTGGCGCAGACGAACCGCTCGTCGAGCAGGTCGACGAAATCATGGACTGAGGCGGGAGCGAGGGTTAGGCTGCCGGCGGTGTTGAACCGGTCCGTCGCGCTCGAAGGCCTGGTGCTCGTTGCAGTCCTCTTGCTGACGGTTTGCGGCATCGGATCGTTCGGGATTTGGGATCCCTGGGAGCTCGTCGTGGCCGAGGCCGCCCGCAATCTCTCGGCGAGCGGCGCGGACTCCTCGCTTCACACACCACTCACGACTTGGCTCGTAGCGGCGGCGTTCGACGCATTCGGGGCGCACGAATGGTCGGGGCGCCTCCCGGGAGTCATCGCCGCCATCCTCAGTGGCGTCCTCGCGTTGGTGCTACTCGCGCGTCCCTACGGCCGTCGCGCAGGGATCATCGCCCTCGCGGTGATGGCTTCCACCCCGATGTTCCTGCTCAACGCGCGGCTACTCATGGGCGACGCGATTGCA
>DASRZF010000378.1:0-42387 GCA_035686645.1 Polyangiales bacterium | reverse complement strand
GGTGCTCAAGCCACACCGTTTCCGAGCTCTTTTCCAACGCAGTTGCCGTCCTCGCCCGTGCTGGAGCCGCCTACCTCGCCTGTGATGGACAGCCCCACCCGCTACTCGTCGCAGCCACCGAGGGTGGAGCGGCCGCTGTCGATCGAACCCCGTGCCCGGTCGATTCGGCCATCCTCTGCGGCGCCCGCGGCTGCCCATTCGAGCGACCGGCCCCAGGCGATTCGACCTCAAAGCGTTGCTCCGACGGGACAGCCCGTGGTCTACGCCACCGATCCACCGGAGTTCCCAAGGGCGAAGACCTTTGGCGACCTGCTCGACCTGACTCTGTCCTTGCGGCCTCGCTAGATGCTTCTGGTCGTCGACGTCGGCAATACCCACACCGTCCTCGGCCTCTACGACGGGGAACGCCTCGTCCACGACTTCCGCATCGAAACGGCCAAGGGACGCACGAGCGACGAGTATCACGTCCTCTTGCTGAACCTCTTGTCGCTTGCTGGGGTCGACCGCTCCGACGTGCGGGCGAGCATTCTCGCTTCGGTGGTCCCCTCTTTCAGCGATACCGTGATCGAAGCCGTCGATAGGGCATTCGATCATGAGATTATGGTCGTGGGCCCCGGGATCAAGACTGGCATGCCAGTGCTGTACGAGAATCCGCGTGAAGTGGGCGCCGATCGGATCGTCAACGCGGTCGCGGCATTCGAACGCGTCAAGGGCGCCGCGATCGTGGTCGATTTCGGTACCGCCACGACTTTCGATTGCGTCTCCGAGAAGGGTGAATACCTCGGAGGGGCGATCGCGCCGGGGATGCAGATCAGTGCCAATGCGCTTTTCTCCCGTGCCGCGAGGTTGCCCCGGAGCGAGATCGCGCGGCCGCCGCGGGCCATAGGTCGCAACACCGTGCATTCGATGCAGGCAGGCATCGTCTTCGGCTACGTCGGCCTGGTCGATGGTCTCGTCCGGCGTCTGGCTGCCGAAATGGAGTCCGAGGTCGCCGTAATCGGCACCGGCGGACTCGCGAGTCTCATCGAGCCCGACAGCGAGACGATCGACGAAATCGACGAGTTCCTGACTCTAGAAGGGCTTCGCCTCATCTATCTGCGCAACGCCTAGTGCTTCATGAGCAAGGCCATCGCGACGATGCAGATCGTGATCACGACGGAGGCAAGCGCGTAGACGGCGAGCTCGCTTCGCGCGAGTCGAACGGGCTCTGGCGGAGGTCCGCTCTCAGGTCTCGATTCCCGAGGCTTGGAAGGACGCGACTCCCTCGGGAGCGGAGCCTCGCTCACCCGTTCTCCAGTGATCGGCAGCAGCTCGACATGCTCGTCGGGACCGCTCTGGATCGCGCGCAGCTCGGCGTCGATCTCGTCCGCATTCGTGCTTCCGAGTTGCTCCGAGAGAATCCGCTTTGCATGGTCGGCGGTGAGCCTCGCCGACATCGGCTGCGATACCGGAACGCATACATCGATGGAAAGCCGATAGCCGCCGAGGTCGACGAGGTCCCGGCTGCGAAGGGTTTTGGGGCGTCCCGGGACGACGAGGACCTCATTGATGCGAGTCCCGTTCGTCGAGCCCTCGTCGACGAGAACGTAGCCGGCGTCTTGCTCACGAATGATCGCATGACTTCCGCTGACTGCGGCGTGGGGTAGCTGAACGTCTGCGCTCCGAGAGCGCCCAATCACGATTCGAGATTGCGTGAACTCGTACACCAAGGCGGAGGCGTCGGCCCCCGTCCAAAGCGACTGCACCGTGATTCGCACGCCCATGGGTAGCCGCCAAGACTGGGGTCCGGTCGCGAATGGGTCAAGGAAGCGGGTTGCAGAAAAGTGGACGGGTTCGCGGAGTTTTGGGACCAGTCCTGATGGGGGCGACTCACCGGTCGCTGAGGAGAGCATTCGATGAACACATCCGCGGGTTACTATCAAGCACCTCGGCAGCAGCGCGTGCCACTCGACGAGGTTTTGATCAAGCTCCACCCCGAAGGCTTCCATCAAGAGTTCGAGGCCGACGGTATCAATATGGGAGCTGGTGGACTCTCGATGCGCGCCTCGGTCGTGCCGGAGGTGGGTTCTTCGCTGCGCTGCCAATTGGACAACCCCACGGGCGGAGAGGCGATCGAAATGATCGGCCGGGTCGTCTGGGCACACGAGAGCGGTCCACATGTGGGCGAGTTCGGGATTCGATTTACCCATCTTTCGAATGACGACCAGTCGCGCATCGAAGCACTGATTCAGCGCTGGGGCCGCACCACAGCCAAGGCACCGATCGTGCAACTGCAGCTGGACGGAGTTGGCTCTCCCATCATGGCCGAGATCCGATCGGAGACACGCACCGCGCTCTCAGTGGAGCAGCCACTTCCCTTCTTGGCCATTGGGAGCACCGTGCTCAATCAAAGCGCGGGACGCCGCGGGCACCTCGAGGCCGTGGAGCTCAAGATGGATGAGAAGACCCCCAAGCTGGTGCTGAGCATCGGCTACGAGGTCGATCCGGCGATGGGCGTATCCGAAGAGGGTGCAGACCGGGATACCGTTCCCGAGGACATGCCCGCGGCGGCTCAGGTAGCCCCGCGACCTCGGGAAGAACGGATACACGATGCGCCCCGGATCGTGCGCTATGATGCCGCCGCAGATGAGCCCGGGTCCGAGCCCGCCTTGGACCGTCTCCGCGCCTACGCGAAATCCGCTGCGGATCAGCTCGCGAGCAGTGTTGGCGGCGCCCGCATGGCCGTGACCCAGGGGCTAATTCCCCGCGCCGCTTCGAGTGCGAAAGAGATGTTCGGGGTGGCAGGCCGATTCATCGCGGCGCTGCGCTCGAGGCTCGACGACAAGCCGCGACGCAAGCAGGTGCCTCGCAGTGAGGCTGCCCGCGCGCATCTCAAGAACACTCGGCGAGACCGTCGCCGGTATCTGATCGTCGCAGCGATGGCATGCGGGATCATGGCAGCCGGCTGGGGGATCTATCTATGGGCAGCCGCCAGCTCGGGAACGGACAACGAGGCGGTGACAGAGGCCACGACCGAGGTAGATGAGTTGCCAGTCGAGGCAACCAAGAGCGTGAAAGGGACGGGCGCATCTTCGGGGACGAAGACCCCGACCAAGACCGAGAGCGCGGCTCCGATCGAGGCCACCCAACTCCAAGCTCAGGGCGCACCGCTGCCTCCGAAAAGCGTTCGCGGTATCGCGTTCGGCGCAGATGCTGTGCCAGGCGGCGAGAAGTACGTGCTGCGCATGAGCAATCCGGTGACGCTCATGGATGGGATCATCGAAACGGACGGGTTTTCCGTCACGATTCCTAGCAGTCTTTCACTCTCACGGGCGGGTCCCATCGCCAGCGCACATCCCGATGTCGAAGACGCCAGCATTCTCAATCGCGGGGACTTCTCCGAGCTGACGGTTCGATTCGTTGCGGGGCGCCACCCCGCATACCGGGTCGAAGCGCGCGGCCCCGCGATCGAGATCACGATAGCGCGATAGCGCTATTTCGAGCGAGCGATCGGTTGGAAGAACCGTCGGGATTCGCGCTCGATGTAGAGCAACGCCTGACCGTCTTTGAGCGCCGTGCGAACATCGGCCACGGAGCGCACTGGCTCTCGATCGGCCTGCAGGATGATGTCACCGGGGCGAAGTCCAGCCCGATCCGCGTCTGATCCGGGTTTGACTCCGCGGACAAAAACGCGCCCGTCACCTTCGTACCCAAACCGTTTGCGAAGGTTTGGGGTGAGATCCTCCAGCGCCAGACCGAGCACTCCGTCGTCCTCGGTACCTTGCTGTAGTGACTGGGGCTCGTTCCCGCTCGGCCGCGCACCGGTCACGAGCGCGACCTTGCTCGTCTTGCCTCCGCGCTGCACCTCCAGCACGACTCGCTCACCGACACCCTGGCGAAGGACGGTGCGCAAGAGCTCGTGACCTTCTTGGATCCTCTGGTCGCCGATGGCCGTAATGACGTCACCCGCTTGAAGCCCAGCCTTTTCGGCCGGTCCGTCGGGCACGACCGCGTTGATGAGCGCTCCGCCTTCGAAGTCGCCTCCGAAGTGGGCAGCGAGCTCCGGAGTGATCTCCTGGAATGAAATACCCAGCCAAGCGCGCTTTACCGAGCCGTTCTGGATCAATTGGCTGGCCACGCGCTGCGCGATTTCTGATGGTATTGCAAAGCCGATACCCGAGTTGCGCCCAACGATCATCGTGTTGATGCCGAGCACGCTGCCCCGAAGATCGACCAAGGGTCCACCCGAGTTCCCAGGGTTGATACTGGCGTCGGTCTGCAGGTAGTCCTCGATCTCGTTGGCGCCGATCCCGTCGCGACCTTTCGCGCTCAGCACTCCGGTCGTCACGGTGTAGTCGAGCCCGAAAGGCGAGCCGATTGCGATGACGAGCTGACCGACCCGCGCGTCCTCCGACGAGGCAAACGTGGCTTCGGGCAGACCTCGCGCGTCGATCTTCAAGATAGCGAGGTCCGTTGCAGAGTCCGCTCCAACGAGCTTGGCTTGGAAGCTCTTGCCGTTCTGTAAGCGGACGTCGATGCGGTTGGCCCCGTTCACGACATGGTTGTTCGTGAGGATGTAACCGTCCGATCGCACGATGACGCCGGAGCCGCCCCCACGGACGATTCCGCTGCCACTCTGGCCGCCGAAGAAGAAAGGGATGCCGTTGGCTTCGGGCCTGGTCACCTCGACTTGAATGCTGACGACCGAAGGCGAGACCGCCTCAGCGACGCTCGTCAGCGCAGTCTCGAAAGCGAGCGCCCGCTCGAGGACGTCATCTTCGATGAGCTGCTTCTTGGGCGACGCCAAAGCGCCACCAGCGATGGCGATAGCCGAAGTCGCGGCCAGGGCGATGACCCAGGGCCGCCGAAACGTGGTTCCGAACATGCACATACCTCCCATGGACTGCCTAACCTCCGAGGGCGCGGCTTGATTCCAAATATAGGTGCAAAGCTGCCCAACGTTACCTGGAAAGTTCGTAATTCCAGAGGCTTAGATGTCTAGGCAGGGCAGCGTGACCAGGACGGTGGTGCCCTTGCCGACCTCGCTCTGGATCTCGATGCTGCCCCGGTGCTCTTCGATGATGTTCTTTACGATCGAAAGACCGAGCCCAGTTCCCTTGCCTTTGCGGCGGGTCGAAAAGAATGGCTCGAACACCCTGCTGAGCTCCGACGGTTGAATGCCGACGCCGTTGTCGTGGACTTCGACGTGAATTCGATCGTGACCGTGAAGATGCGTTGCCAAACGCACAAAGCCGCCTTCTTCTGGCGCCGCATTGCACGCATTGGTGATGAGATTGACGAAAACCTGATGTAGCTGTCCGGCCACGGCGTTCACAGCGGGGAGTTGTTCTCCGTAGTCGCACGAGACCTCGACTCCCGCTTCACGAACGATGTGCTCGCAGAAGACCACGGCCTCTTCAACGACGTCGTTCAGGGAGACTGGCTGGGGCTCCTCTTTCGATGGTCGCGCATACGTCAGGAGGTTGCGAGTGAACGACATGATGCGATCGGAGCTTCGGAGAATGCGCTCCACTCGGTTCAAATCAGACTGTTCCGCACCGGTTCGAGAGAGCTTGCTCAACAGGTACTCACCGTAGACCGAGATGCTCGTTAGCGGATTGTTGATCTCATGCACGATCCCCGCCGCAAGTTGGCCGAGCGTCGCCAGCTTCTCAGCATGAATGACTTGCCCCTCGAGCTCCCGTACTTCGGTTCGGTCTCGTCCGATCGCGATGACGCCGGCGACTCTGCCCTCGGAATCGACGATCGGTGCGAGTGTGAATTGAAGGCGCGCGTTTCCGCCTCCAGCCTTCGGGAGTCTGAGCTCGAACGGCGGCACGTCCCGCCCGCGCAGCGCGCTCACGAAGGCCGACAGAACACGCACTCGTTCGCTCTGGCCAGCGAGCTGCAAGACGTCTTTCGCGACCAAATCGGCGCGATCCAATCCGGTTATTCGCCCAAATGCGCCACTGACCACCCTGATGCTCCGATCGCGGCCGATCACCAGCACTGGAATGTTGGCGTGCTCGAGAAGTTTTTCGAGATAGTCGCGAAGATGCAGGGATTCGCGGCGAAGTCGTGCAATCTCGATCGCCGCGCTGACCTGAGTGGCTGTCATCAGCACCGCATCTTCGAGTCGCGAGGGGAGGTCCGTTCCACGCTCGAACTCGACAGCGAGCACGCCGAACACGATGTCGTTACGCAAGAGCGGTGCGTCAAAGCCATCGGCAGGGAGCGACTCCTCGTCTGGCCCGGCGAGCAGGATCGGCTCGTAAGTTCGTCGCAATTCGATTTCGCTTGGCGGCTCCAGCGTGTCGGCACACCCCGCGCGCCGTAGTCCCGCTTCGGTGATTGAAAGCACGTCCATCGCGTCCGGGCTGACGCGGTGAGTGGTGGCTTGAATGATGGAAGCACGCTCCAAGTTGCGGGGGGACAGTCGCATCGCGAAACGTATGTTGGGGTAGAGTCTCTCCAGCGCGTGAACGTACGCACGCAAGATTTTCTCGTCAGTCACGAATCCGTTCGTTTCGCGCTGCGCCTGATTCAGCGACTCGAGGACGTCTTGAAGCGTTGCACCCTCCGCCGCCCTCCGCCGCGGAGTCACGATCGATTTCACAGACGAAACCCGCGGTTCCAGGCTGCGTCGAGCGGGAGGCTTCTGATGAGCTGAGTCGTCCATCGCTCAGCCCTTGGTCCTTGGGTCGCTGGACGTGTCCACCGCGCGATCGAGATCGAAGATTTTCTGGTGTCCTACATACGAGGTCGTTTCGTATCGTGTGATCTTTCCGATCTTGCGCACGATTTCCGCCATACGCTCCGCCTCGCGAATCAGCACTCGAGCCGCTTTGGCGCCGCTCGAGCCCTCCTCGGACTGTCTCAGTAAGAGCTCTGCATAGGCCATCATGCTGGTTAGAGGCTGGTTGAGCTCATGCGCGGCTGTCCCCGCGAGCTCCGCCAGCACGCCCTGCTTTTCCGTGAACGCGAGCTTCTTCTGTGCCTCTGCCAAACGTTCTTCGACTCGGATCCTGTCCCGCAGATCGGCGAAGATGAGCACGATGGCCGATGGTTCCCCGTGCTCGTAAATCAGCGAGGCAGACAACTGGACCGGAATTCGAGCACCGTGGATGTCGAGCAGGTCGAGCATCGTTGGTTCGAGTCGCCCCTCGCCGCCGTGATCCGAAGCGAGCAGGCGCTGAGTCACCAGCTCGGAAGACGCCCGACCGAGAAGGTCTTCTAGCTTCACTTTGCCGACGACATCAGAAACGTGTCGCCCCGAAACTCGCTCCGCGCTCGGATTGAACAGGATCACCCTTTGCTCCATGTCCGTGGCGATGATCGCATCGACGCTGGCCTCGATCAACGACTCCAAGAACTCCATCGTCTTGAGCAGCTCCCGCTCAGTCGCCCGGATGTCAGTGACGTCTTCAAAGGAGATTACCGTGTGGTCTTCTGCGCCGATCAGTGGCGCAAAGGATGTGCTGCAAGTGATCTGGGTTCCGTCACGGCGGATCAAGTGAATGTCCATTCCACGCGGATACTGGCCTTGCGAAAGAGCGTCTCGGACACGGGGCAGGTCTTTGGGCGCGACGACGCGTGCGATACCGCTTGCAGCAATCGTCTCTTCGCGATGTCCCACGATCTCGTAGGACCGTGGATTCGCGAATACCATCTGGAGGTCGGGGTCGATGACCACGATGCCCGGCGCCATGGATGCAAAGGTCTTTGCGTACTGGCGTCGCAACTCGTCGAGCGGCGTGCGGGCATGGAGTCGCTCGAGTCGTGCCTCGAGCTCCCGTCGTCCCGGCGGTCTGAAGATGATGTCGTCGGCGCGCTCTTCCAAGGCTTGCGTGCCCGTGCCGTCCACTAGAAGAAGAACCGGCTTGGATCCTCGCGTGCTCCAGGTCTCCGCGCCGGGATGCGTCGCGTCCAGCAAGACCACCTCTTGATGGAGCTCGCCCCCGTCGAGGACCTCCGCGCCCAGCCATTCGACAGACCAAGCTGTCCCGTCGAGCGCGGCGACGAGCTCTTGGTAGAGGGTCGGATCTCTCGAAATCAGCGCCAGTGCGGGCATGTGCTTGTCAGCCTATCAGAGACCACCGCGCTGGTGGCTCTTTCGGGGCGGCTGTGTAAGCTTGCCCGACTAGGGGCACGTGGCAAAGCCGATTGGCATTTTCGACTCCGGCCTGGGCGGCCTAACGGTGGCCCGCGCCATTGCAGGGGCCCTGCCGAGGGAGAACCTCGTCTATCTCGGCGACACCGCTCGGGTTCCGTACGGTACGCGTAGCGCGCAGACGGTGGTCAAGTATGCGATCGGCTGCGCGGAGCGCCTGCTGAGCTTCGACATCAAGCTTCTGGTCGTCGCATGCAATACCGTGAGCGGCGTGGCGCTCGGGGAGCTCCAAAGCCGACTCGACATTCCCGTGATCGGGGTCATCGAGCCAGGCGCGCGAGCAGGGGTGCGGGCCACGCGCACGGGTCGAATCGGCGTCCTGGCGACGTCAGGAACGGTCGCATCGGGCGCGTATGAGCGGGCGATTCACGCGGAAAACGAAGCCATGGAGGTGATCGCGACCGCGGCGCCGCTGTTCGTGCCGTTGGCCGAAGAGGGCTGGGTCAGCGGCGAGGTCCCGCGCTTGGCCGCAAGGCGATACCTGCAGCCACTGGCCGACGCGGACGTCGACACGATCGTCCTCGGCTGCACCCACTATCCACTGCTCTCCGGTACGATTCACGAGGTTGCGGCCGAGCTCCTGGGCCATGAGCTTGCGATCGTGGACAGCGCCGACGCCACCGCGGCTACCCTGGGCGAGATCCTCAGCCCAGAGCCGGCGACGCCTGGGCCTCCGGGCTCCCTCGAGATCTTGGTGACCGATCTCCCCGGCCAATTTGGGGCTGCGGCCTCGAGATTCCTTGGAAAAGCGGTCGAAGGGCTCGACATTCGGCAAATCGACCTCTGACCTTGCCTGTTACAGTGTCACGAATATAGTATGTAAATACTGATATGCGCGACCTAGGGGTAAACGCCGCCGCAGCAAGCGAACCCGTGACGGACGGCGAAAATCGCATCTTCGCGACCGGCGAGCTGCTCGACGGGGTCTATGAAATCATGCAGCTGCTCGGCAGGGGCGGAATGGGCCAGGTGTTCGAGGCCCATGACCACCTGCTCAATCGGAGGGTGGCCATCAAGGCGGCCTGGCCAAACCCCCTCACGCCGCCGCTGCGCAACGAGGCGCGGGCCTTAGCGGCGTTTCAGCATCCCAGTTTGGTGAGTGTTCATACGCTCGGCGAGCATCGCGGAATCGACTACTTGGTGATGGAGCGGGTGTACGGCGTTTCTCTCACGCAGCATGCGTCGACTCGCTGGGGAAGCGGCGAGCAGTTCACGCCTGCCGAGGTCGTGCAGCTTCTTTTGCCCGCGGCTGAAGGACTCAGCGTCGTCCATCGAGCGGGACTGGTTCACCGAGACATCAAACCAGACAACATCATGCTCACACCCGCGCATCGGGTCGTCCTCATGGACTTCGGTCTCGTGTTGCCAGAGTTCGATGTGAATGGGAAACAACGCGTTGCGGGCTCGCCCCCATACATGGCGCCAGAAGCCTTGCTCAACACGGCTGCGACCGGGAGCGGACACCTGGTCGACATTTTCGGGCTCGGGGTCGTTGCGTACGAACTGCTCACCGGAGGCCGGCCTTATCCCGGAACCACCATCCGCGAAGTGATCGCATCGCACGAGCATGCACAACTTGCGCCGCTCGCGGAGGCGCGGATCGACTGTCCTCTGGCGCTCTGCCAGGTGGTTCACGAAATGCTGAGCCCCAATCCTCAGGTGCGCATTCAAAGTGCCGAGGCGGTAGCCTGGCAGCTGCGTGCGATCCTCGACGAACGGCCTAGAAGCGGCGGGGTCGCCAGATCGGGCCGAAGCGGACCATCGGTGTTGATCGTCGATGACGACGCAGATCTCGCGAGAATCCTCACCTTCTACGTGCGGCAGATCATCGGTTCATCCGAAATCCGCGTCGCCTACGATGGCGAGGAGGCGCTGAGCGAAGTTCAGAAAGAAGAACCCGATGTCATGTTGGTCGACCTGCACATGCCCCGGATGAACGGCGTGGAGCTCTGTATGCAGCTCAAGGGCGAGGGACTCGCGCAAGGCTGCTCGATCATTTCGGTGAGCGCAGGTGCGCAAGAGCACGACGTGCAGCTTCTTCACCAACTGGGCATCCATCATTTCGTGGAGAAGGGCTCGAATCTTCGAGAACGTCTGCGGTCCGTGTTCGTCGAGGTCTGTGGGGATCACGTGCTGGCGGACGCCTAACTGCGCGCCTAGAGTCCACCCATGGTCGATCCGGACCGTTCGATTTCAGCGCTGAGGCGATGGGCGGAGCGCCTCGTCACCTTGCTGGACGATCGCTTTCGTATTCCGGGAACCGACTTTCGTTTCGGATTGGATCCGGTCATCGGGATCTTGTTTCCTGGTATCGGCGACGCGGTCACTGGCGTTGGCTCGGTTGGTCTCCTGACGTTGGCGCTACGCCGAGGGGTGCCACGCGTCGTCTTGATGCGCATGATCCTCAACATATTGGTCGACGTGGTCCTTGGCGCGCTCCCGATCATTGGAGACATCTTCGACGCGGCCTACAAGTCGAATCGTCGCAACCTCGAGCTCATCCGCGAGCACGAATCCGACGCATCCAAGCCCAGCCGATGGGACTACGCGGTCGTCACGCTCGGGGTCATCCTCGCGATCCTGAGCATCATCGTGCCCCTCGTCGCCATGTTCTACTTTGGCGCTTACTACGGACCTGCGCTCATCGAGCGGCTTGGTCTTCGTTGAGACGCTCCTCGGCCTCGCGAAGCTCACGTTCGAGGTGTCGAATCCGGCGTTGCAGTCCACGAAGGTCACGCTGCGTCGCGAGATTCAATTTCCCCGCGATGCGCTGCACGCCCTGGTCGAACGCCCCTTCTACACGACCCCGGTAGCGAAAACCCTTCATCACAATTGCCTGAACCTTGGGATCCCGCATCAGCTTCATCACGCGGGGGTCCTGCAGAAGCATGAAGATGCGTTCTTTGATAATGGGCATCTTGGCGATGTCCGCTAGCCGATCACGGCTTGGAGCTTGGTCGCGAGCAAAGCATTGCCTCGCACCTTGATCTTACCGTGCATGAAGAACTGCATTGCTGTCCCGGGCTTTTCAGTCATTGCCCTCCAGTCCTCGTTGGAAAGCTCGATCGTGCACTCCGCGTTCCCCGCGTCGCCTTCGGTGACTCCGGGCTCGTCTTTCATGTTGACCGTCCAGGTGCCGCCTTCTTCGCCAGTCACTCGAAACAAGAACACCGCGTCCACGGCTCTGGCCTTCTCGAGGTCCTTCGCTATCGACTTGGGGATGTTCTCGGTGAAGGAAATCTTTGCGTCGGGCATCTTGAAATCGCCTCACTCGGGTTGGCAATGGGGCGAGGAGCTAACAACGCGCCCGAAAGAGTGTCAAGCCGAGCGCGCTCAGGTGCCGGTTTCGAGGTCCTCGGCAAGATACGAGAGTATGACTTCGTCGAGCGTCTTTTCGCTCAACACATCGTGTCCGAATGGAGCGGCCGGCGCTCGAGAGATTCTCTGCTGGGATACACTGCCGGCCCGCACCTGCTCGTAGTGGGGCGCGCCCTCGACCAGACGCGCGGCCGCGTGCTCCAGAACCTCGGTCGTCACTTCCAAGTCTGACGTAGTTGCGGATTGACCGTCGCTTCGTGCTTCGGAAGGGCCATCTTCATCGTAAGCGCCGTCTCGAAGTGCAATGAACACTCGCTTGTGCTGCTCTTGCATGAGCTGCTTGACGATGGCAGTGAGGTCTTCGGATTCGACGTGTTCTGCGTATGATGTCTTCTCCGACGCAATGATGCGTCCGCCGTCTGCGAAAAGCTGAGTGATGACATGTGGCCGTTTCACACCCGAGTCTTCGGTTTGAATGTGATACAGCTTTCCCTTATGGCGCACGTTCGTGTTGTAACCCACGAGCGGTGAAGGACTCGCTCCCATCCCGAAATCATATCCTAGAAGAAGGGGACAGTCCCCTTTTACTGGGTGCTGAGGAAGCCCACGTACGTTCATGGCTGGAAACAAAAAGAAAAAGACCAAAGTTCGACCCATGCTTCCGCGACCCGGCGCGCGGTACACGTGCTTTGGGGATGGATTGTGCTGCACGGACATCCACGGCATCGGACCCCTCACGAAGAAGGAAGTCGCGGAGATGCGCCGGATCGAGCGAAAGTCGGCGGGCTGGGACGACGACCATGACGACTACATGCTCAAGACTGCAGCCGACGGCGGCTGTGTCTTCCTGATGTCGGACCAGCGTTGCTCGGTGCACGCCAAGCTCGGCCCCGAATTCAAGCCGGAAGGTTGTCGTCGATTTCCATTGGGACTCGTGGCGACCCCGGTTGGGGGTCGAATCACTACGGAACATCGCTGCCCCTGCAGAACGATGGGCGAACGGCCGCTGATTGAGCCCGAGGATGTCGAGAGCTCGATCGCCAACGGTGGTGGTCAGCTCGTTGCCGACCGGCGTATCAAGCGCATCCCGATGACGGCAAAGAAGGAGATCGAGTTCTCCGAATGGGAGTCGATTGAGGTCGAGTACCTCGCCCGGCTTCGCGGCCGCGAGCCGCTGCTGAGAATTCTCGACGCGGAGCCGTTCCCACGGCTCAAGGGAAGTAGCTGGGACAAGCAAGCCGACGAATTCATCGGAGCACGTGACGGGTCGCAGTTCGGTGTGGCGATGGCCTGGGTGGGCGACATGATCTCCGCTATCCAGAACCGGCGCAGCCCGCGTCCACCTCCGCGTCCATGGGCGGCCGCCTTCGATCGAGCTCAGGCCCGCTCCCCAAAGCCGCGCACGAGCCGCGATGTGTTTGGCGACTGGATTGCCGATGAGATCTGGTCGCTCAAATGGGCCGAGGACCACAACTTCGCCGTGGCACGCGCTGAGCTGGCCACACGGCTCACCATTGCGGAGCGTATTTCGGCGCTTCTGCGAGACGGCGGCGCGCGCGCAGACCGCGCGTCCGCGGAAGCGGTCATGATGCTCGAGGTCGTCGGCGAGTCCGACTTCTGGACCGAGATCGAGGACCGCATGCGCATCTCATGAGCATCGACGAGCCGGATCGCGAGATTCTCGCCCTTCAGATCGGGCGACCGTTGCGCGCAACGTCGACCGTTCTAAAACGCTGCAGTCTCGGACTTCCCGTAGTCGCGGACGTGCCTCCCCTGCTCGACACCGGGGAGCCGTTTCCGACGCTCTACTGGCTCACTTGCCCTCTGGCGCATCGTCGCATTGCGCGGATTGAAGCAGAGGGGGGCGTTCGTGCGGAGCAGGCGAGAATCGATGCCAACCCGAGCTTGAGTGAGGCGCTCAAAGTGAGACATGATGGCTACGCCCGCGCACGGGACGCGCGGCTTCCGGCGGATGCACCTCTTCGCCCGAGTGGTGGCGTTGGAGGCTCATCCGGAGGTGTAAAGTGCTTGCATGCGCACTACGCTGACTTTGCTGCTGGCAATGACAATCCGGTTGGAAGGCATGTTCACGAGTCGATCGGTGAGCCCGACTGCGCGCTGCCCTGCGTGGTGATCATTGACGGCCAACCGAAGCGCAATCCAGACTGGCGTGAGCCGAACCATGATGACGAGCCCCGATAGGACCAGGGCTAACCCGCATTGGCAACGCCTGGGCTGGTGGGCGCTCGCGCTGGGCTCGGTGCTCGTGCTGCTGGCAGCCGCCTGGCTGGAGCCCGATTCCCGAGGTCACGGAACTCACACGCAGCTCGGGCTCCCACCGTGCGGATTTCTCTTGCTCACCGGAGCACCCTGCCCAGGATGCGGGCTCACGACGGCTTTCGCTCACGGCATCCGCGGCAGTTGGGTCGCCGCGGCCAGCGCCAATCCCTTGGGGCTCGCACTCTTTTTCGCCGTATGCGCCTGCATCCCCATTGGCATCGTTGCGGGCTGGCGCGGCTGGTCGCTCGACGCCGTGATCGAGCGCTTTGCTCTGAATCGATGGGCGCTCGCGCTGGGCGCAGGTGCCGTGGCGCTCTGGGTGCTTCGCTTCGCCTCCGCGCTCTAGCTCTTCTTGGCCAGCGAACGGCGAGTTTGCTGCAATAGATCGTCGCCGCTCTTGACGCGTTCCTCAGGCGTGCTCGTCAGTCCGATCTGAATGTTTGGTCTGGGAACGACATCCTCGCCCCAGAGCTTCCCGCTTTCGACCTGACCCTCCAAGCGCCGGAGCACGTAGCCCGCCCCATCTCCGTCCGTCTCCGGGAGCAAGATACAGAACTCGTCGCGCCGCAGTCGGAACAGATGATCGACGGCGCGAATACATGCCTTGAGTCCGGTGCCGATTCGCGCCATCGCCTGGTCGGCCGTGCCGTCGCCGCTTGCGGCCGCAATCTCGTTCGAGTTGCCGAGCTTTACGACGATACAGCTCAATGGGTGCCCGTACCGTTCGGCGCGCGTGTGCTCATAGTCCAGGCTGATCAACAGCTGCGATGGCGTGCCGGCCCCGGTCACTGGGTCTCGTTGGTCCGCTGGAGGCGTGCTCTCTGGAATTCCGATTCGGTCCCGTCTGGTCGCACGCAAGACGTTGCGAACCCTTCGTTGAATCTCGAATACTCGGTAAGGGCGAGTGAGGTAGTCTTCGGCACCGAGCTCGATACCCCGGCGTCGTGCGTCGATGTCGCTCTCGTCAGTGACCAGGAGAACCGGAATGTCGAGCAGGCCGGCGTCGGCTTTGAGGATGCGGAGGATCTCGAATGCATCGATCTCCGACATCTTGGCGTCGAGAATGAGCAGGTCCGGCGGACGACGCGCGATCATCGCGAGCACCTCGGGCCCATCGGCTGCGGTCACCACGTCGTAGCCCGCCACTTCACAGGCCTCGTGAAGCAAGCGAAGGTTGAATGGATCGGGGTCAGCCACGAGAACCAATGCGCTCATCGCCTCGTTCCGATCGGTACTTGCCGACTTCCGTCGTCCCCCACGGCCGCTACGGTATCATGCGTCCGCCTAGCCTCCAATCTCCGTGCTTGCGGGCCCGACCCGAGTAAGCTCCGGCCGTGGTAGCTGCCGCCCGACGAATCGCGACCCGTGTGCTCTACCGGGTGGTGCACGACGATGCTTGGGCCGCGCCGACGCTGGATGCGGAGCTTCGTCGCGAGTCGGTCGGCCGATCGGATGCCGCTCTTGCGACACAAATCGTTTACGGAACTTTGAGGACGATACCCGCGCTCGACGCCTCGCTCGCGCGGCATGCTCGACGCCTCGGCAAACTCGACCAGTGGACCCATATCGCGTTGTTGAGCGCGGTGTATCAGCTTCACCATCTGGGGCGCATCCCTTCGCACGCGGTCGTGAACGATACGGTCGAGCTGGTACGTGCGAAACGCGGAAAAGGGCTTGCAGGCTTCGTGAACGCCGTGCTGCGCAAGGTGGCGGCCGATCGCCCCGCCGTACCGGCGCCGCCGCCAGCGGTTGTCGTTCCCGACTGGTTGCGCGACGCGCTCACGGCGTCGATTGGAACCGAGCACGGCGCCGATCTCCTTCGCATAGGGGATGAGCCTCCGTCGATCGATTTGCGCGTTCGCCTCGACCAGGATCGTGATCTGATCGCGGAGGCGATTCTCGCCGCTCACCCGGACGCAGCGGTGTCGCGGACGTCGATTTCTCCGCTGGGCCTTCGCATCAGTGGGGTAGGTGACCCGCGCGCGCTTCCTGGTTACTCGGAGGGGGCGTTCGCCGTGCAAGAGGAGGGAGCGCAGCTCATTGGCTTGCTGCTCGAGGCAAAACCGGGAGAGCGCGTGCTCGATGCCTGCGCAGGTCGCGGCGGCAAGACGGCGCAGCTCCTCGAAGCCGTCGGTGAGTCCGGCCGCGTCATTGCCACCGATTTTCATGAACATCGCCTCGAGCAGATTCCAGCTGAGCTTCAGCGGCTCCGCTTGAACACCGCGCGGCTCGAAACCGCTTGCGTCGACTGGACGGTAGGAGCGGGAGGCGTGCAGGGCGGGTTCGATCGAGTGCTCGTCGATGCTCCGTGCACCGGGCTCGGTACTTTGCGCCGTAGACCTGAAATTTTACTGCGGGCTGGAACCGACGATGCGGCCCGCATGGGTGAGACACAGCGCCTCGTGCTCGAGAACGCGGCCGCGCTGGTGCGGCCCGGAGGAACCCTCCTCTACGCGGTCTGCTCACCGCTCAAGGAGGAAGGTTCGGCGCTTCTGGAAAGGGTGCTCTTGCGGGGCTTCGAGCTCCAAGTTGGACGTGCTTCCGGTTTGAAATCATTGTACTTTGGATCTCTCGGGCAGCTCGCGATCGGACCCTGGGTAGAGGGTGCCGGACCCTGGGCTGACGCATACCAAGTCTATATGTGGGTAAATGTAGGATAGTTCGTTGACAGCTCTCGACGGTAACGCTAGATTCCGCCGAGCTTGAAATACGGGGCGTAGCGCAGTTTGGTAGCGCGCACGGTTCGGGACCGTGAGGTCGGAGGTTCGAATCCTCTCGCCCCGACTAGAATTGAACACTGCAATCACAATTGCAGCGGAGGCAAGATGTCAAAGGCGCTCCCACCAGTAAGAGTTCTAGTCGTCGATGACGACCAAGCGATTTTGGAGTTCATGGAGACGTTCCTCACCAAGGACGGCTTCGAGGTGACCACGCTCGCCAACCCCAAGGACGCGCCCAATGAAGTCAAGGAAGGCGGCTACCATCTGGTGGTGCTCGACTTGATGATGCCCGGCCTGGGCGGCGTCGAGTTGCTCGAGCAAATCCGAAGGGTCGACAGCGACGTCGCGGTGGTGATCTTCACCGGGTACCCATCGCTCGACACGGCGGTCCAGTCGATGAAGCTCGATGCGGTCGACTATCTGAAGAAACCTTTCAACCCGGATGAGTTCCGCGAAGTTCTCGATCGCGTGATGCGGAAAAAGGGGCTGCTGCGCACCCCCGAAGAAAACCTCCATCGCGTCATCGGAGAGACGATTCGGGGACTGCGAAAGGACCGCGCGCTGACCTTGAAGCAGATGGCGCGCCGCACCGGATTGAGCGTCTCGCTTCTTTCACAAATCGAGCGCGCCGAATCCAGCGCATCGATCAGCTCGCTCTACAAAGTCGCGACGGCGCTCGACGTGCGCATTCAAGACCTGTTTGGCGAGTACTGAGACCTGTTCAGCGCGACAGGTTTGACTGCGCAGTGAGCAGGTCGCTCAGGTGCGCCGAGAGCATCTGGTCTTCGATCAGGCCGAGCGCGTCGCGCCCTTCGCGCATTGCATCGTTCCTTCGACTCTGTGCGAGAAGCAGCTCCACCAGCCGGACGCGAGCATACAGGTCGTCTGGCGCAGCGGTCCTCCAGCCTTCCAGAACTGAGACGGCTCTTCCGAGATGACCGTGAGCAGCTAGGCGCTCCGCCGAAGCTCGGGCGGCAAGCGGAGACCCGTCGGTGAAACTCGGTTTCAGACTGGCGTAGTACGCGGCGGCTTCACGGAACTCCCCGGCTTCCTCGAACAGCCTTGCGATCAGCGCGCGCTCTTTCGGATTCTTCGGATCGAACAATCGCAGCGCCGCAGGGAGATCGCCTTCTTCGAGATAGAACTCCGCGACCTTCGCCCTCACAGATAGCGATCCGTGGGGCGCCTGACTCAGGGCTTCAGTGGCGGCTCCGGCCCTGCCTAGCGACGTCGAGCACTCGACAAGCGCGAGGCGCGATGCTTCGAACGTCGACGCACCAAACGGAATTCGGGACAGGACTGCAGCGGCGCTGGCGTACTCTCCCCGAGCGGCCAGCGCCTCGCCTCGGCTCAGCTCGACTCTCGGAGATCCGGACATGGCTTGCAGCGAGTCCAACGCGCGTTGGGCATCGCCTAGCCGTACTAGCCATTCGGCCCGCCAGACGTCGCCTTCTACCTGATCGCTTTGGGACTCGGCGAGGAAGTCCAGCGCTCGAGCTCGATCGCCGCTCTGCGAGAGTGCGCGTATCCAGAGATTGGTGTTTTTCGTCGAATCGAGAGCTCGGCCCAGGATTCGGGCGGCCATGGCCGGGCGCCCGGCCTCGAGCGACAAGGCGCCGGCTGCCTCCGCTCGGGACTCGGCGGTCGAGCTCGAATCGAGCAAGAGGGCTCGTTCGTACAACCGCCCATCTTTCGCTTCTCGCGCGAGCTCGAGCAAGAACTTGCGGGCGCTCGCGGACCTTGAGGCAATGCTGTTCTCGACGTAGTCGAGCAGGACGGCATTTGCCCGCTGCGGATGGCCTAAGGCGTTTAGGCTCACGGCCATCTCGATCACTGGCTCTTCCCAGGCTGGGGCCAGGTCCATGGCGCGGGCGAACGAGGACAAGGCCTCTGCTTCCGCGCCTCTGCTTTGCAGGATTCGCCCCTCCGCGAGGGCGACCCGCGCCGAGCTCGGATCGTTGCGGCGCGCCAAGCTGAGCGTTCGGTCAGCCCTTCGGTAAGCTCCGCTGAGCTCGTACTCCTCGGCCAAACGGGTCATGAGCAGAACGTCGTCATCGGGTGCCGCCGCCGCGTTCTCAAACGCAATCGCCGCTTGGGCGTGCTGTCCCTTCGCCGCGAGCGCTTCACCTTCGATGAACCACTCGTACGCGTACGGAGACACGAAGGGCCCGTTCTCCACTTCTCCGTCGACGACTCGCGGCACCGTTCGCATCGCCGGCGATGCACATGCAGCGACTCCCAGCAGAAATATCGACCCCAAACGGCGCACCCGAGGATCATAGTGGAACGGGCCCTCCCAGTCTTGGGCGACCAGGACGCGGCGTTTGACTTCGATGCGCCGCACCCCTAAACCTTCGCGCAGCGCGAGCCCAGATTCGTACTGATTCCGCGCTCTAAGTCAGGGAGAAAACGATGGGTCCGATTTGGATGACGCTGCTGTTGGTGAGCACGCTCGGGTTCTTTTCTTGGTCCGCGTTTCGGCGGATTCGCCAGGTCAAAATCGGGGTGCCCGACCCACGGTTTGCCTGGACGGGTGAACAGATCGCCGACAGAGCGAAGACCCTCCTCGTCTATGCCTTCGGGCAGAAGAAGATGCCCAACTATACGTTGGCTGGATTCGCGCACGTCGGCATCTTCGTTGCGTTCCAGGTGCTGCTCCTCAACAGCCTCATGCTCTGGGGACGCGGCTTCGACCCCGGGTTCGATTTCTGGGGCCTGCTCAGCACCGATCACTTGGTCGGCAAGTTGTACTCTTTCGTGAAAGAGCTCGCCGCCTTCGGCGCAATCGCAGGCTCCGTCGTGTTCCTGTACCTCCGATGGGTGAAGCGTGGAGAGGACAGCGGCGACCCGAAGGCGGTCAAAGATAAGCCCCGCATGACACTCGGCCACCACGCAAACCGCTACATCTTCACGGAGCCGATTCTCATTCTCTTCATCATCATCACGATGATGGCTGCCGACTTTCTCTACGTAGGGTCTTCGCTGGTATTGGATGCGCGCGCCTACGGCGAGCCTGGCCAAGGCATTCATGCCGGCTGGTGGGAACCGTTCGGGGGAATCTTTGCGCAGCTTCTATCCGGCGTGGACAGCACGAGAATCGTCACCGCGTTTCAGCATGCGGGTTTCTGGTGGCACTCGGCTTTCGTGTTGATCTTCTTGAACATCTTGCCGTACTCGAAGCACTTCCACGTCCTGACCGTCATTCCGAACGTCTTCGCTTACGAGCGTCGCCCAAACGCGCTTCCCAAGGTGGAGGACCTCGAGGGCAAGGTCGAGCGGGAGGAGTCCCTCGGAATCAACCGACTCACCGACCTCACGTACAAGCACATCATGGACCTGTACACCTGCACCGAGTGCGGGCGTTGCAGCGACAACTGCCCGGCTTACATCACCGGGAAGAAACTCTCGCCTAAGCACCTCACCTTGGCGATTCGAGATCATCTGTACGCGACCGAGAAGGATATGTTCGGAAAGGCCGCTCTAGTCGCGGAGCCGAGCGACAAGCCGGTGGAGCCGCCAAAACCGAGCGACGGAGAACAGCCGATTCACACGTTCCCCGCTGCCCCCGAGGGAGGCTACTTCGTCGGTGAAACGGTCGTGGATCTGGTACCGAACATTCTGCATCCGGACGTGATTTGGGGCTGCACCTCGTGCCGCGCCTGTGAAGAGCAGTGTCCCGTCATGATTTCATACGTCGACAAGATCATCGGCATGCGTCGCGAGGAAGTCATGATCAAGAACGAGTTCCCCGGCGAGCTCCAGGGTGCGTTCAACGGCATCGAAACCAACGGCAACCCCTGGAACATCTCTTCGATGGACCGAGGTGACTGGGCGCATGGGCTCGGCATCCCCCTCTTGAGCGACAAGCCTGACGCCGAAGTTCTGTACTGGGTCGGATGCGCTGCCAGCTACGACGATCGAGCCAAGAAGGTCGCACGCGCGGTGTCTAAGCTCTTGAAGAAGGCTCGCGTCGACTTCGCTATTCTAGGAACCGAAGAGACCTGCACCGGCGACCCGGCGCGCCGTGCAGGCAACGAGTACCTTTTCCAGATGCTGGCGGAGCAGAACATCGAAACACTCAACGGTTACGAGGCCTCCAAGAAGACCATCATCACGGCCTGTCCGCACTGCTTCAACATTCTCGGAAACGAGTATGGCGACTTTGGCGGGACGTACGACGTGGTTCACCACAGCGACTTCCTCAACGGCCTGCTGGTAGCGGGCAAGCTCGTTCCTTCCAAAGCGGTGAAGGGGAAGGTCGTCTACCACGACAGCTGCTACCTCGGCCGCTACAACCAGGTCTATGACTCGCCCCGCCAGATCCTGGAGGCGATCGAGGGGCTCGAGCTGACCGAGGTTCCGTACTGGAACAAGAAGAAGGGTCTTTGCTGCGGTGCTGGCGGCGCGCAGATGTTCATGGAGGAGCAGGGCGAGGAGCGAGTCAACAACAAGAGAACGCTTCAGCTACTCGATACGGGTGCGACGACGATCGCCAGTGGATGTCCGTTCTGCATGACCATGTTGACCGACGGCCTCAAGAAGCAGGACAAGGACGAAGAGATCGGCCAACGTGACATCGCCGAAATCCTTGCGGATGCGATCGAGCTCGACGAGGTCGAACAGACGCCTGTCGCTGCCGAATAGCCCAAGCTGCCAGAGGAGGGCGGTTGACACCCAATCCTCGTCGATTGATGCTCGCGGCGCATGCTCGCGCGCGACTACTTGCACGGTGCATTTCACGATCCGCGCACACAAGCGTACCGCGTCGTCGAATCGTTCGTTTGGATCCTGATCCTCTTGTCGATCACGGTGTTGATCGCGGAGCCTTTCTTCGCGGAAGGATCGGCCGGCGACCGAGTCCTCCAACAAATCGATCGGCTCCTGCTGTGGCTCTTCGCGATTGAGGTGAGCACGCGCATCCTGACGTATCGGCCGCCCGAGCTCGCGGTTTTCAACAAGCCACCACTCGGGAGGTTGCGCACGGAGATCTTCTCTCGGATCCGATTTGCGCTGACTCCGATGATGCTCATCGACATCCTCACGGTCTTGGCGCTGGTACCCGCGCTCCGTGGCTTGCGCGCTTTGCGCCTTCTTCGTCTGCTCAGAACGCAGAGGTTGTTTCGGTATGCGAATCCATTTCGTGGCCTCATGCATGCGTTCGAGGAAAACCGATTGCTGTTTGCTTTCGCGTTCGCCGTCCTCGGCGTCGAGACGATCCTCGGAGGCATCAGCCTCTTTCTCGTCGAACGTAACGTCAACCCCGAGATTACTAGTGTCGGCGATGGTTTATGGTGGGCTCTGGTCACGATCACCACCGTTGGCTTCGGTGACATCACTCCGGTCTCGACCCTGGGAAGAGTCATCGGCGGCGTGATGATGGTCGGCGGCTTGTTCACCTTGGCCCTTTTCGCGGGCATCATCGGTCACAGCCTGTTACACGCGGTCTTGAGCATCCGGGAGGAGCAGTTTCGAATGAGCGGTTACGTCAATCACATCGTGGTTTGTGGCTACGAGATGGGCAGTGGAATGCTGCTCGACGTGCTGAGCTCGGAGATCGACACGGAAGAGCAACGGGTCGTCTTGTTCGGGCCCTACGAACGACCGAGAGAGCTCAGTCCGGAGTTCCTCTGGGTGCAGGGCGATCCGACGAAGGAAAGTGAGCTCGACAAGGTGCGCATCACGCATGCGTCGACGGTCATCGTCACCGGCTCCAGAAGAATCAAGCCTCAGGAAGCAGACGCGGCAACCATCCTCACGGTGTTCACGATTCGTTCTGCCCTCACCCAAAGTCCGGCTGCCCAATCCCGGAAAATACCCGTGCGCATCATTGCGGAGGTTCTCGATTCCGAGAATGTTCAGCACGCTCGGACTGCGGGCAGCGATGAGGTCGTCGAAACTCGCCGCGTGGGGTACTCCCTACTTGCACACACGGTCGTCTACCCGGGCGTCGCTGACGCGACGAGCCGGATGGTGTTCGCGGGGAACCAGAATCTCTACGTGGGCCGCGTCCCGAAAGGAACGGAGATGCCCGTTAGATTCGACCGGCTGAGTGGACAGATTCGTGCAACCACGGGTTGTATGGTGATCGGGATTCGCGACCCGAAGACAGGCAAAGAGCAGGTCAACCCGGGAAGTGACGTGATCGTCACCCCTGGAATGGAGATCCTCTACCTCGGCCCTGCGCCGCGATTGGAGAGCGCGTGACCCGACTCGCCAGGCGGGAGCCGCTTCTGGTTCGCCGAGGCGCACGATTCGATTGTGTGGGCGATGGACTCTGCTGCAGCGACATCCACGCGGTGGGTGCGCTGAGCGATGAAGACTGCGAAATGCTCGCTTCGATATCCGAAGATGCCTTCGACCGGCACGAGGGCGAGGATGCGGCGGTCCTCATGATGCGGAGCGATACCGGCCGATGTGTGTTTTGGAGCGATCAAGGATGTGCAATTCACTCACAGCTCGGTCCCCAGATGAAGCCAACGCCTTGCATTCAGTTTCCGTACGCCCTCACTGCCACACCCCAAGGTGGTCGAATCTCGACTCAACACCGCTGCACCTGCCGCACCCTCGGTTCTCTTCCCCCGGTTAGTGTGGAGCTGGCGCGGCCTTGCCTTTTGGATTCGAATGGCGAGCTGAAGCCTGAGCATGCGGTGCTCGATGAAGTGGCTTGGTCCCCGAGCGAGCTGATTTCGTTCGCCGAGTACGCCGAGCGCGAGGCGAGAATGATCGATGCGCTCCTGGCAGGGAAGGGCCTCAGCACCGTGCTTAGCGCGCAACCGTTCCCGGAGCTCGACTCGATGACCTGGGCCGAAGTAGCCGACGATCTGCTCGATTTCGGAGGGCCCTCGCGTGCTGCCTTTGCTTCGCGCTGGTTCGGAGACGCCATTGGCTTTCTGGTTGAGCGTCGAGAGCGGACTGAGAGCGGGCGCCCGTGGGCCGACTCGTTCGAACGCGCGGCCGAGCGCGTCGTAGATCCCGTTCCACCCAATCAGGTATTCGGAGACTGGCTTGCCGACGAAGTCTGGTCGATGCGCTGGACGCGCTTTGGCACTTTCGCTCGTGCACGCACCGAGCTCGCGACGCGCCTCGCCATCGCTCGCCGAATCGCGGGCTGGCTCGACATCAGCTCGCCGAAGAGCGACAACATCTCCGCGGCGGAAGCAGTGATGATCGTCGATGTCATCGGCACCTCGGATCCATGGGAACGGGTGCAGGAAGCGATTGCGCAGCCCTAGACCAGGTCGGTGCCAGCACCTGGGTCAGTTGCAGGCAGATCCGCCGTGGCTACGGGGGAGGGCAGTCGTCTCCGGGAAGACCTCGACACTCCTCGAATTCCGTGATGCAGCCGGCGGCTGCCAGGCAGTTGGTGCAAAACGAGCTGCAGGTGTTGAGCGAGCACGATTCGAAGCAGATTGCATCTCTCCCGCAGCGTTCCAAGGCCCCGTAGCAACGCGCGCATGGGGTGGAGAGACCCTCAACGCTGGATTCGACGCACGCGTCGACGCAGATCTGGTACGCGGGCCCGTTCAACACGAAGAGCGCGCAGCTTGTCAGGCCGCAGTTGCGCGCGATGTCACGGATGCTTGGCGCTGCTCCTTCGATCGCGTCGAGATCCGACGGGTTGTCGCAGGCGCCGCTCGCGCCGCCGCCTGAGCCGCCCACGCCGCCCATGCCTCCGGTTCCGCTGGTCCCGCCCCCGCCCGTGATCGTACCCGGAATGTTAGTGATGCCGCCCGGACTCCACGGCGGAGCCTCGTCGCCGCAACCGACGAGCATGAGCGCGACCATGAGCGCGACCATAAAAACCGACTTCACGGCGCCAAGTCTGTCCCGATTTGCGATTTAGGTCAACGAACGGCTTGAGGATATCGCTCTCTGAGCAATCGGTCGCGGCGGCGACCCTTCGCTCAGAAGCCCATCATCTTCGCGATCGCGTAGCGCATCACTTCCGTCGCGCCGCCGCCAATCCGGAAGAGCCGGGCATCACGCCACGCGCGCGCGACCCAGAGCTCTTCGAGGTATCCCATGCCGCCATGGAACTGCAGGCATTGATCCATGATCTCGGCCGTCACGTCCCCGACGTAGGCCTTGGCCATCGAGACGATGCGCGTCGTCTCCATCGACAACATACCGCCGTTCACGAACTTTTCTTCGTTGTACGCGGCGCATGCGTTGTACGAGAGCGCCTTTGCGGCTTCGTACTTGGTATAGAGGTCGACGAACTTCTGCTGCCAGTACTCTCTCTTGATCAAGGGCTTTCCGAACGCGACGCGCTCGCGCCCAAACTGCACGGAACGGTCCAGAGCCAACTTGGATCCTTCGAGCCCGCTTACGCAGCCGACCAGTCGCTCCGACTGGAAGTTCTGCATGAGATAGACGAATCCCATTCCTTCTTGTCCGAGAAGGTAGCGTTTGGGAACTCGTACGTCCTCGAAGAAAAGCTCTGCCGTGTCGCTCGACCAGTTGCCGGCTTTCTCCAATTTCTTCGAAACGCTGAAGCCTTTGACATCGGTCGGACAGACTATGATTGAAATACCGCTGTGGCCCGCGTCCGGATCGGTCTTCACCATCAGAGTGACGAAGTCGGCGCGAGTGCCATTGGTGATGTATGTCTTTGAGCCGTTGATCACGTAGTCGTCACCGACCGCTCGGGCGGTGGTCCGCAGGCCTGCAACGTCCGAGCCTGCGCCCGGCTCGCTCACGCCGAGCGCGGCGACCTTGTCTCCGCTGATGGCGGGCGCCAAGAACTCGTCCTTGACTTCACGCGAGCCGAGATCGTTGATCACGGGTGTGGCCATGTCTGACTGAACCAACAAGCCCATGGTCACACCTGCAGAACCGCAGCGCGCGAGCTCCTCCGACTTGACCACGCTCATCCAGAAATCGCCGCCGCCGCCGCCCACGTCCTCGGGGTAGTGCGCTCCGATGATGCCGAGCTCACCGGCTCGCTTGAACACCGAGTTGGGGAACAGCTTCTGCTCCTCCCACTCGTCGACGTTGGGCACGAGCTCGCTTTCGACGAATGTCCGAACTTGCTGACGGAAGATCCGATGCTCTTCCTTAAAGGGCTGGAATGTAGATGACATAGCTCCCTGGCTCCGAAAATGAATGAACGTTCATTTAGTAGCCGGAGCGCAGCGAATTGGCAAGCCCATAGCAGCGCCCGCGTGTTCTATTGGTTCGGGGGCTCGATCGGCTCGCTGCTGGGCGCCAGAACGATCGCATCCATCCGCTCGGGATAGACCTCCGGCTTCAGCTCGGTGCGCAGGTCGGCCATCAGCTTGTCGAGAGCGCCTTCGCGCTCCGCTCGCCATAGCTTGCGACGAATGAGGCCGGTCGCCTGCTCCAAAGTCTGGATGCGCTCTGGTCGAATCCCCGTGAGCTCGAGCACGCTCCACTTCCCATCGCCGAGGTCGAGCGGTTTGCTCAAGTCACCCGTGCTCGCGAGCGCAAACGCGCTTTTCGCGAGCGTGGGATTGATGGACTCGCCTGCCTCTTTGCCGACGAGTTTTCCGTCCTCCGTGAAGTAAAGCAGGTCGCCACCTCGCATGTTCGTCTCGGTGTCGAGGCTCTTTTGCTTCGCGAGGGCGCGAAAGGCTGCGTCCGCGTCAGATCTCAGCTCTTCGAGGATGGCGTTGGCTTCCTTTTCACTGCTTACGAGGATGTGCCTTGCGCGGCGCATCTCAGGCCGACGAAACTCTTCCGAGTGCTCCTCGTAGTACTGCGCGACGTCTTCCGCCGGGACGTCGTCCGGTGTGACGGCTTGCTCGAAATCCTCGCGGACGAATATCTGAACGAGCGTCTGATCGACGAACTGCCGGACCACGGGATTCTCCGCATAGCCGAGCTTCTCGGCGCCCTGGTAGAAAAGCTCGTTACGAACCTGCTCGTCTGCGAGCTCTCTGAGCACCTCGGGGTCGACAAACCTCATCCGGGCATATGGAGAGCGCGCGTTGATGATGTCTTCGAGATCGCCCACGGTGATCGTCGCAGTGCCTACCTTTGCAAAGACCTTCCCGCGGCGGCTTTCATCGGGACTCGGGGGCGTGTCTTCGGCAAGCGCTTGAACCGCCAGGACACCGACCAGCACGAGGGAAAGCAAAAAAATCCGTCGCATGGAAAGGCAGCGTTTCACGAGGCTATCACCCGGTCAAGGCGCATGCGCCTCGAAAAAGTCAGCGAGCTCTTCAGCGAGCACACGCGGTTTGAACCAGTGAATCATGTGCCCGACATCGGCGATTTCGACGAAGCGCTTCTGTTTGATCTTCGCGACCCGGTCCTCTTCGTCCGCCAATCGGAAGCCGCGTTCTCCGGCGACGATGAGGGTAGGGGCCGAGATCGCTTCGAGAAGCCTGCAAAACGATTGGGTCTCGAAGGGCCGCGGGGACCAGGTCTTGTGCAGTGGATCGAAACTCCATTGAAGCCCGCCATCCACCGGTCTCGTGCTCTTGCTGACCAGAAACGCACCGAGCTCATCGCTCAGCTCGGGGTTTTGGATACGCATCCGGGCCACAGCGCTCTCGACGCTGCTCATCGGGCGAGCGGCGCGTCCCCGGACCTTTGCGACCCCGTCGAGCCAAGCGCGCAAGCGTGTCGCAGGGTCGCGCGGCTCCATCTCCGGGGGGCCGATACCTTCGACCAACGTCAAGCTTCGCACTCTCTCGGGGCGTGCTGCGGCGTACATGACGCACGCCGAACCGCCCATGGAGTGCCCGACCAGATGGACGGGCTCTCGACTCAGCTGAGGGAGCAAATCCTCCAGATCGAGTGCGTAGTCCGGAAAGTGATAGTAGCCGCCGGCTCCAATCCATTCGGTCTGCCCGTGACCGCGCCAGTCGAACGAAGCGACCCCGTGTCCTGCGGCGACGAGCTCGTTTGCGACGGCGCGAAAGCTCCAACCGATGTCCAGAAAGCCATGGCAAAGGACTACGTCGACCGGAGCGTCGCCCCAGCGGATCACGTGATGTCGAAGGCCGTTGGCAACGAGAACTTCGTCCGTGCCGATGGTCATGTTTGCGATTCCTCGAAGCGCTTCGGGGAGAGTGCCTGCGCCTCGCGCGATGGCGCTTTCCCGGACAAGGCGTCCGAGATGAGCTCGGCGGTCAGCGGTGCGAGCAGGATTCCATTACGATGATGCCCGCTGGCAAGGAACAATCCGGCGATCCGCGTCTCGCCGACCAGCGGTAGGCCGTCCGACGTACCGGGGCGAAAGCTCGACCAGTGGTCGTCGATGGGAGCCGATCGGAGACCGGGCGCAAGACGCGTGGCCTTGCCGATGACGTCGGCCATCCCTCCGAAAGTGATTCCGCGCTCGAAACCGACGTGTTCCATCGTAGAGCCGCAAAGGACGCGGCCGTCTGGGCGCGTGACCACGTAGCCGCCAGCGCCAAAAACGATTCGCCTGAAGACGGGGGGACGCGTGTGGGTTGCGATCATCTGGCCGCGCACCGGATAGATCGTATCGGAATCGAATGGGAGACCCGGAATCAGAGTGGTCCAACTGCCCGCAGCGACGACAATCTGATCTGCCTCGATGAGCTCGTCGCCGAGTTGCACGCCGCGGGCCCGGCCGCCTTCCGTATGCACCGCGCGGACCGTGGATCCGCTGCGAAAGGTCGCGCCTTCGCGCTCCGCCCCGAGAGCAACGGCCGACAACAACTTCTTAGGCTCCACCTGCGCATCTTCAGCGATGCTGAGTGCTCCGAGTGCTTCCCGACTGGCGGCAGGTTCTTCGCTGAGCAGCTCTTTGGGGCTCCAGCGATCGCAACGGACGCGGTGTATTTCGAGTTTGGAGGCTTGCGTATCGAGCTCCGCAAGCTCCTCCTCATCGAACGCGACCTTGAGAACCCCAGAGCGCCGAAATCCGACGTCGATCCCGAAAAGCTCGTCGAGCTCGTCAGCGAGCTCGGCATGGAGCTCACGACTGCGCCGGCCGAGCTGAAGGGCAAATGCGTCGTCGAATGACTCGACGGTGGGTCCGAGGATCCCCGCCGCCGCAGACGACGCTTCGGCTCCAGGGATGCTGCGTTCGAGAACGAGGACGCGAACCCCGTCTTTGGCGAGGCGGTAGGCGACGCTGCAACCCATCAAGCCGCCTCCGACTACGATGACATCGGGATGCATTTCCGGAAGCTACACGCTCCGCTTTGCGCGGCAAGCGCCTATCCGAAAATGTCGCGATACGTGACGAGGATCATGACCCCCAATAGCAGCACGATTCCGAATGCGTGGACGGCCATCTCGAACCGCTCGTTGGCTCGTCGGCGCGTAATCGCCTCGTATCCGAGGAAGATGAGTCGACCCCCGTCGAGCGCAGGAAACGGCAGCAAATTGAACATCCCGAGGGCCACCGAGATGAACATCAATATCCACAGAAAGGCTGGCAATCCGGCCTCAGCAGCGTCGGCGACCATCTTGCCCATCATCACCGGGCCGCCGATGCCCTCGGTGCTCCGCCGTTCCACCATCTCGGCGAGCCCATTGAGCTGAGCCATCGTCATCTGATAGGGAAGCGCGATCGAGAGCTTGGCGGATTCCCAGGCGTTGAGGTTCGAATAGAGCCGAATCATCTTGGCGCTGACGCCGATCTGGCCGCGTCCGCCTCGGTCTGCAGGGGTTATCGTGATGGGCGGCAGGACCTGGCCTTCGCGCTCCACCACGTAGAGTGTCGGCTCGCCGGCACGCGGCGTGGTCGCATCGATGAGATCGGAAACGTTCTTGATCGCTTGGCCGTTCGCCACGACGATGATGTCGCCTTCCTGCAAACCGGCCACCGCCGCAGGCGACTCAGGCACCACCTCACCGACCTCCATTGGCTCCGCAGGTTGCATCGGAGGCAGACTGTTGGTCACTCCCAGCCCGAAAACGATCGCGGATGCGGTGAGATAATTCGCGATCGGTCCCGCGGCGATTGTCGAGATCCGCGCGAACAGGCTCTTGTTCGGGTAGAGCTCCGGATCGTTTGGGTCGACTTCCTCGTTTGGATTCATTCCGGCGATTTGCACGTACGCAAGGAACGGGATCACCGCGACCTGGAAGACGGTTGGGCTGCCTTTTGGCTGGTAGCGAAACAACGTCGGGCCAAACCCGATGCTGTATCGCAAGACCCTCATCCCGAACGCTCGGGCCGCCAAATAGTGTCCACCCTCATGAATGATGATCAACACCGACAGCGCCGCGACTGTGATGAGAACCTTGAAAATCACGCTTTCCACGCCCCCAGCATAACGCCCCGATCCGGCCCGTCGAGGCAGCTGCGATAGAGCCCGAACCCCGCGTTTCACCCCCGACAGTATCTAGTTCCCGCCGGATCCATACATTTGCGGGGAATTCGAAGGTCCGAAAAAAAGTGACTGATTATGCGAATGACTATCGCAGTTTGGGGAGGTTTTGCGTACTATCCCGGCCACCTGGCGAACAGGGGTAGGTTGTGCCTGAACATCATCGAAACGCGAACTCACTCATCCACCGCATCACGCTGGTCCTGACCTGCGCGCTTGCTTTCACGATTCTGGCTCCGCCTCGAGCGGCCACAGCCCAAGATGCCTATAGCTGTATCGAGGAGCTGAGCGATGACGAGGTGCAGTATCGCATCAAGTACATCGAAGGGAAGCTACAGGACGGCAAGAAGCAAGCGACCCGGTGGCGCTACGTCTGGATGAGCCTTTTCCTCGCTGGGGGCGGCGGCATGACCTACGCCGCCGTACACGCGGCGCAGGACAACGATCAGGCCGACAAGTTCGGTTGGGCGTATCTCGCGGCGGGCAGCTACTTCGTCGGCCTCACGCATATGATCATCCCTGCGCCAGACGTCTGGGGCGCCAAACGCATCAGGCGCAAAGATGACAGCACCGAGGAGGCGCGCCGCGCGAAGCTTCTGTATGCCACGGAAACCTTGGAGAAGGCTGCCTCCGTTCAGGAGCTCTCCGGAGGAGCTCTGGGCGTTGCGGGCATGCTCATCTACGGCGTCGTGGGCGGAACGGTCAAAGCGACTCAGTGGAAGGGCCAGAGCCGTGGTCTCACGGCGGGAATGTACGTCGGTCCCCCACTCCTTCTCGCTCTCCAGACAGCGACCGCACCGCGCGGCGCGTCTAAAGCTTACGAGGCCTACCGGGGCATCGCGTGTTCCAGCAAGTATTACGAGCGGAGCGCAGAAGGCCCGGACTTCGATTTCAGCGCCACCCCGGGCGGCGGAACCTTCACGATCACTTTCTGAGGCGCCGGTCGGCGAGGGCTTCTTGCTCCCGCGGAGGCGCGCCCGAAGGCGGGCTGCATAGCCCTCCTTGTTTTCTTGCTTGGTTCGCGACATCGCCAGCGCATCTTCGGGAACGTCGCGAGTGACGGTCGTTCCGCTCGCCACGTATGCCCCCTTCTTGATGGTCACGGGTGCGATGAGTTGGGTGTCGCTCCCGATGAAGACGCCGTCCTCGAGCACCGTGACGTGCTTCTGAGCCCCGTCGTAGTTGCAGAAGATCGTCCCAGCACCGATGTTCACGCCATCCCCGATCACGCCGTCCCCAACGTAGGAAAGATGGTTGATCTTCGAGCCAACGCCGATCGTCGTCTTCTTGGTCTCTGAGAAGTTTCCGATCTTGCTGTGTGGACCGAGCTCCGTGTGGGGGCGTAAGTGGCTGAATGGACCGACCTGCGCGCCTTCTCCGATCGTGGAGTCGGTCGCGACCGTATAGGGCAGAACTCTCGCATCCTTCTCGACGACGACGTTGCTGAGAACGCAACCCACGTCGATGCTTGCGCCGGTCCGGACTAGGCAGCGCCCCCGAAGGTGGACATTGGCCCCCAGCGATGCGCCAGGTTCGACTTCACATTCAGCGTCGATGTACAGCGTTGCCAGGTCGGAAACGAGCACGCCACTGCTTGCCAAATCGTGAGCGACCCGTTGCCTCTGCGCGGCGGCGGCGAGCGCGAGATCCCGTTGGTCATTGACTCCGCTGAGATTGGACATGTCGCCCTCCAGATCCACCACCCGACCGTGCTTGGAGGCCAGCTCGACGAGATCCGTCAAGTAGAGTTGGCCCTGGGCGTTGTCGGGGGTCAGCTGCGTGATGGATTTGCGCAGGAAATCTTCGCGCATCGTGTAGAGCCCAGGATTGACCTCCTGGATGCGCAACTCGTCTTCGGTGCAGTCCCGATGCTCCACGATCCGCTGCACTTGGCCCGATTCATTGCGGACGATTCGGCCGTAGCCATCCGGCTCGGCGATCGTGGCGGTGACCAATCCGAGGTCGGCCCGCGCTTCATCGGACCGTTTCATCAGTTCTCGAAGTAGCGCTGGCGGGATCAGGGGGCAGTCGCCGTAGAGGATCAGGATTCGCCCGTCGAGGCGCGAGTCAGCTTCCATCGCGCAGCGCACTGCGTCGCCAGTCCCGCGACGCTCCGGCTGCAGCACCATCTCAACCCGCTCGCCAAACCGGCCCAGCAGCTCGCGCTCGACGTCGTTGCGGCCGTGACCCACCACCACGAGGCAGCGAGATACGCCGGCATCGAGAGCACTCTGCACGACCCAGGAAACGAGCGCACGTCCTGCGATTTCGTGGAGGACCTTGGGGCGGCGGTTCTTCATGCGCGTGCCTTCTCCGGCAGCGAGGATGATGGCGCTCCAGCTAGTGGATGAGTCGGTTGGCATGGTTGCGATCAGCTGGTCCCCGTCAGATAGGAAGCCACTCTTGCGAGTGCCGCGAGGTCGTGGACGTCTTGATCGAATGCGGGCACTTCCACGATAAGGGTATCTTTTCCCACTTGCTCGTCCAATCGGTCGACCTCGGCTCGGTCGGCAATCGCCCACAGATGCTCGGTCTCCAGGGCTTCGCGAAGACGTGGCTGAAGATCGGCGGCGTCGATCGACGGAGGCAGGACCTCGCGCAGCGCCCGCACCTGTTCTTCGGGTGTGAGGTCGGGCGGGTCGATGATCGCATGCACCTGATTGACGATGATCGCCTCGCGGTTCATGCCGGACGCTTGCAAGGTGTCGCTGAAGTAACGCGCTTCGCCGATCGCCATCGGATCGGGGCTGGTCACGAGCACGAACGCCACTTCAGGGCTTCGAAGCGCGTTTGACACCTGCTCGGCGCGATCCTTGAAGCCGCCGAAGAGCTCGTTGATCCCACCCACGAATCCTGCGACCTGTTCCAAGAATTCGAGGCCCGTAATCCTTCCGATGCCTTTGAGAAGCACGGTCGCGCCGCGTCCCACCAAGCCGAAAGCCTCTTTGCCGGCGCCTTCGAACACTTGCAGAAACCAGCGCATCGCAGGAGAGTCGATCGCGTCGATCAGTCGCTCGGGCGCAGTCAGAAAGTCGAGGGCGCTCGAAGTGGGCGGGGTGTCGAGCACGATCAGGTCCCACTTCGGATCCTTGCGCACCTCGTGGAGCTTCTCCATCGCCATGTACTCTTGCGTTCCCGCCAGCGAGCTCGCGACGTACTGGTAGATCTGGTTGTTCAAGATGCGGTCACGCGCCCCTTCATCGGAAGCGTATTTCTCCACCAGCTCATCGAAAGTCCGCTTCGTGTCGAGCATCATCGCGGAGAGCGCGCCTTTGCATTCGAGGCCGTTGCGCTCGAAGAGCGTGCCCGGAACCTCCTGCTCGCTGGTCCTCATCTCATCGAGCCCGAGGCTATTGGCTAGGCGTCGCGCAGGGTCGATGGTGAGGCATAGGACCGTCCGGCCTTCCATGGCCGCGTGCACGGCCATTGCTGCCGCTGTCGTGGTTTTGCCGACTCCGCCGCTGCCGACGGTCACCACGACGCGGTGACTGCCAAGCACGTCCGCGAGACTCATTGCAGCGCGACTCTAGCAGTCTTGTACGCGGTGTCGATTTCGCTGAAATCAATGGTTTCGACGGAATCTTGCCCCTCGTCTCGTAGGCCAATAGTCTACATGCACCTACATCTGCCAGGGAGTCCTCATGTACGAACGCCGCACCCGCCGAAGCCAGGATCCATATAGGGCGCTTTGCCTTCAGCTCGAACAGTCGCGCTCGCTGGGCGACTTGGACGCAGTCGTCGTTGCGATCGACAATGGTTTGCTGGTCGCCGGCGCGGGCGAGCGCTCCATTTGCGAAGCACTCGGTGCGATCGCTCCACTCCTGGGCTCCCCAAGCTTCAATGGACGAATGCCGGGGGCGCTCGAAGGGCAGAGCGTGGACGTCTGCCCCGTGTTTCTCGATGGCGAAACGGTGTACGTCGCAAGCGTCGGCCGACAGGGCGGTGACCCTTGGCTCAGCCAGTCGATCAACGGGGTTCGCCGGATCCTCGGCTACGGGCCCCAGCCCGAGTCTCAGTTGCTGGTCAACTGAGTCTGCATGGCGGCCACGCCTGCCTGACGGATCAGGTCGGCGGCTCCTTGCCCGAGGAGATGCTCGGCGACCTCCTCGCCCAGCTTTCGTGCGCCCTCGACGGCGTCGGCTGAGTTGAGGTCGAGATAGGTGTCCGAAGTCGCACAAAGCATTTGGTCGCCGTCGTACGATGCGACCATGGCTTCGAGCTTGAGCCTTCCGTCTGCGGCGATCGCATGGCCTGCGATCGAAGAATGACAATTTCCTTCGAGCCTTTGGAGCATGCTGCGTTCGGCCGTAATCTGAATGCGTGCCGTAGGGTCTTCGATGGCCAGGAGCTGCTCGCGCAGAGCCTGGTTGCTCAGCGCGCCTTCAATTGCGAGCGCACCCTGTCCGACTGCTGGCAGGCAAATCTCTGGAGGCAATATCCAATGCGGGGTTTCATCGAGCACGCCCGTCCGACTGAGCCCTGCGGCTGCCAAGACAATCGCGTCACATTGTCCTTGGCGGAGCTTGCGAATGCGCGTTTCGATGTTCCCGCGAAGCGGGACGAATGCGAGGTCCGGACGCTGCCGCTGAAGTTGCACGACGCGGCGGCGCGAAGTGGTCCCGACCTTCGCGCCTCGCTTGAGGGAAGCCAAATCGACGCCGTCGATGGTCAGCAGGACGTCGCGAGGATCCTCGCGCACGGGCACGCTGAGGATGCCCATGCCGTCCGCCAGGGGCACGTCCCCGGGCACGTCTTTGAGCGAGTGGACCGCAAAGTCGGCGTCACCGCGTACGACCACCGCCTCGACCTCGCTCACGAAGAGTCCCTTGCCGCCAACCTGGGCAAGTGGGCGATCTTGGATACGGTCGCCCGTCGTTCGAACGTGGACTTCCTCGATCGAGAGATCGGGAAAGTGTCGCCGGAGTTGGGCGCCCACCCAGCGCGTTTGAACGAGAGCGAGGTTACTCCCGCGTGTTGCAATGCGTAGTTTCACGTTGATTCGCCCGACGAGCCGGCTGCTGCGGTCGTCAACTGCGTGACCTTGGCCTCGCCGGACCCTTCCGTCGAGGCTTCTTTGGCCCCAGCGTCTTCCTCGGAGAGCGCGAACAGACGACGGACGGCGTCGATCAAGAGAGCGCCATCCGGCTCGCCAGCGCCCGCCTTGAGCTGCGTCATGGGTTGGTGCAGCAACTTGTTCACCATCGACCGCGACATCGCTTCGAGCACCGCTCGATCGCTGTCTTTGACCCCGTCGAGGCGGGGCAGGGCACGTCGCAATTCTTGCTCGGCCACTTCGGCGAATTGTTTTCGAAGAGCGACGATGGTTGGGGCGAGCTCGAGAGAACGTCGCCAGGTCAGAAAGGCACCGAGTTCCTCTTCGACGATGCTTTCTGCCAAAGAGGCTTCCCTGGCGCGCACGGAAAGATTTTCCTCGGCGACTTGTTGGAGGTCGTCGACGTCGTAGACGAAGACGTTGTCCATGTTGCCGACCCTCGGATCCACGTCACGTGGGACGGCGATGTCGATGATGAAAAGCGGGCGATGACGTCGTGAGCGAACTACGCCTTTCATCATTTCGGGGGTCAAAATGAACTTCGGGCTTGCTGTCGATGCGATGACGACGTCCGCCTCGGCGAGCTCGAGCGTGAGTCGCTCGTAGGGCACCGCACGTCCGCCGCAGGATTCCGCTAGTGAATGAGCGCGATCCTCGCTTCGATTGATGACGTGGAGCTGGGTTCCCGTTTGTCGAAGGCTTCGTGCCGCCGATTCGCCCATTTCGCCGGCCCCAAGCAGCAAAGTGCGACGCCCCTCGAGGTTGCCGAAGATCTTCTTCGCAAGCTCACAGGCAATCGAGCTCACGCTGACGGTTCCCTGCGCTATTCCGGTTTCGTTTCGGACGCGCTTTGCGGTCGCGAAGGCTTGAGTGAAGCACCGCCCAAGCAAGGTGCCCACCGTCCCAGCGCCCTTCGCCGCGTCGAACGCCTCTTTGACCTGGCCGAGAATTTGAGGCTCTCCGACCACGAGGGAGTCCAAGCTCGAAGCGACGCGGAACACGTGGCGCACTGCATCGACGCCGCGCTCCTGATAGAGCGCGTCCTCGGCGGCGAAATCGAGGAGCCGGGCCGCAAGAGCGTCTCTCGCTCTTTTCGCCGCGTCGATCGGGTCGCTGCTGGTCGCGTAGAGCTCGACACGATTGCAGGTGGAAATCAAGAGCGCCTCGTCGAAACGTCCACTGGCGGCGATCTCGCGAAGCTCTTCGCCGAGTCGGTCCCGAGGCACGGCGAGGCGTTCCCGGACCTCTACCGGTGCCGTTCGATGGGACAGGCCGACGAGCACGAAATCGCGCATCAGCCACCCTCCGCAGCAGCGCGCAGCGCGTAGCCCGCGAGGACCAGGAGTGTGAAGAGGAAGCCCATCATCGTGCCGAGGGCGGCTTTTCGACCCTGCCAGCCCGCCGCCACTCGAAGGACGATCACGCCCGCAAAGATCGCCCATGCAACCAGGCCGAGCGCCTGGGACACGAAGAATTGCGAACCGTCGGAACGCAACAGCCAGAACGTGCCCGTGATCATTCCGAACGTGAGGAGCGGGAACCCAACCAAGACTGCACGAAGACTCATCGTATCGAGAACGTCGAGCGAAGGAAGGCGTTGAAACACGCCGCTCAGTTGGCGCCGGCGCAGCAAGCGCTCTTGAACCAGGTACGCAAGCCCTGCCGCAAATGCCAGCGCGAATGCAACCAGCCCGAGGACGTTCGCACCGATGTGAAGAGTGAGCACTGCGGATTGAACGGGGGGCGAGACCGGGGCATAGCTGCTGCCGAGCCCGGACGCGAGGAAGAGCATCAGGGAGAGCGGCGCTACGAATGCGCCGAGGATGGTGACGTCGAAACGATACGACGCCAGCAGGAACGCGATCCCGATTCCAAAAGACGAAATGCTCAAGATCTGAGACATGTCGGCCAGGGGCAGCTCGTGCGTCGACGGGCCCTCCAGCAGCAGGAACGCGATGTGCGCGCCCAGCGCTGCAACGAAGACGGTTCCTGGTAGTCTGCGCGCCCTCTCTGCGCCGCGTGTCAGGAGCAATAGATACAGAATGCAGGCGAGGGCATACAGAACTGCGGTGGCGATGAAGAGGCCGGCTTTCATGGTCTGTTCGTGGCCTCCCGCAGGGTGGGTCCGGCCGCGAAAAAGCCTACCATGTGGGGGTATTGCACGGTAGCCGGCGGGCGCGGCACGTTGACAATTCGTCGGACCGTCCTTACTTACAGCATCTCCAACAATCCGAATAGGAGCTGAGATGGCTGGCGCAAACGTACATTCAGTGAACGACCTGAACTTTGACACGGAGGTTCTGAGCTCGGACTCCCCCGTGCTCGTCGATTTCTCGGCGGTTTGGTGCGGGCCTTGTAAGCAAATTGCACCGCTCATCGATCAGCTTGCGGATGAGTACGTCGGCAAGGTCAAGGTGACGCACCTCGACATCGACGAGAGCCCCGGGACGGCCTCGAAGTATGGGATTCGAGGCGTGCCGACCTTGATGGTCTTCAAAGGCGGCGAGCTCGTGGCCCAGCACATCGGCGCAGCGCCCAAGACCACCATCGCGGAGCTGATGGACCGCGCGCTCTAGGAGCCGGTGCTTCCAAACCCACCGTCGCTGCGCTTGGTTCCACCGAGCGCGGCTTCGTCGTGGACCGATTCAATCTCGACATGGCTGACCGGCGCGACGATGAGCTGCGCGATGCGGTCACCTGGCGCGATCGTGAAGGCCGCGCGCCCGTGATTGATGAGGAGAACCTGCACCTCCCCGCGGTAGTCCTCGTCGATCGTTCCCGGCGCATTGAGCACCGTCACGCCATGGCGTGCGGCAAGGCCGGAGCGCGGGCGGACCTGGCCCTCATGTCCGGGCGGCAGCGCGAATCGTAGCCCCGTCGGCACACGCAGGGTTTCTCCCGGCTCGAGCCGCAACGGCGCATCGAGGCACGCGGCGAGGTCCAGCCCCGCCGCGCCTTCGGTCTCGTACCGCGGAATCATTGCGTCGGCGCGCATCTTGTAGACGCGCAGACGCGCCATCAGTCTTTTCGCTCGCGATCGCGGTCACTGCTGCGCTCGCTGCTGCGCTCGCCGCTGCGCTCGCCACTGCGCTCGCCGCTGCGCTCGCCACTGCGCTCGCCCCCGCGGTCACGGTCACGACCGCGGTCGCGATCCCTGCCGCCCTCGCGTCCACCGGCTCTTTCGCCGCCACGGCCACCACGGTCCCGATCGCGTCCGCCACGGTCTCTGCCGCCCTCGCGTCCGCCGCGCCCACGTCCTCGGTCGCCGTCACGTCCTCCGCGGCCTCGATCGCCATCGCGCCCGCGCCCGCCACCCTCGCGGCGTTCTTTGCGCTCAGGCTCCACATAGCCCTCGGGTTTCTCGAGGAGCGCCTTGCGCGAAAGCCGGATGCGTCCTTCACGATCGATATCGCTGATCATCACCTCGACCTCGTCGCCGAGGTCCATGACGTCCGTGACCTTCTCGATGAAGCCCCAGTCCATGTCGGTGATGTGGAGCAGCCCGTCCTTTCCAGGAGCGATCTCCAGGAACGCGCCATAGTTCTCGACGCGCCGAACGATGCCCTTGTACTTCGTGCCGATCTCCGGCTCGAGCGTGAGGCTTTCGATGATCTCGATTGCCTTCTTGAGCGCCTCGCCGTCTGGCGACGAGATGCTCACCGTACCGTCGTCGCTGATGTCGATCTTGGCGCCGGTCTGCTCCGTAATCGCTTTGATCATCTTGCCGCCTGGTCCGATGACCACGCGAATCTGGTCGGGCTTGACCTTCAAAGTCTCGATGCGCGGAGCGTACTTCGAGAGCTCGGGGCGATGCGTCGGCATGACTTCGTTCATCTTCTCGAGGATGTGAAGCCGGCCCTCGCGCGCCTGCTCGAGCGCTTCGTGCATGATCTCCTGGCTCAAGCCGGCGATCTTGATGTCCATCTGAATGGCCGTGATGCCCTTGTCGGTGCCGCAGACTTTGAAGTCCATGTCGCCGAGGTGGTCTTCATCGCCGAGGATGTCCGTGAGGACCGCGTACTTCTCGCCCTCCATGATGAGGCCCATCGCCACACCCGCGACGGGAGCCTTGATCGGCACACCTGCGTCCATCATCGACAAGCTTCCGCCGCACACGGTCGCCATCGATGACGAGCCGTTCGACTCGGTGATCTCCGAGACGATGCGCATCGTGTAAGGGAAGTCCTCACGCGAGGGCAGCACCTTCGTGAGCGCACGCTCGGCGAGGGTTCCATGCCCGATCTCCCGACGGCCTGGGCCGCGGAGGAACTTGGTCTCACCGACCGAGTAGGGCGGGAAGTTGTAGTGGAGAAGGAACGGCTTCCAGTACTCGTCGATGAGACCGTCGATCTTCTGCTCGTCCTGACGGGTGCCGAGGGTCGCCGTGACGATGCCCTGGGTCTCGCCTCGAGTGAACAGCGAGGAACCATGGACGCGAGGCAGCAGACCCACCTCGATGGCGATCGGGCGAACGGTTTTGTAGTCACGACCATCGACGCGGCGCTTCTCGTCGAGAACCTGAGCCCGCATCGTGTTGTAACGAAGGTCTTCGTACGCGGCCTTGATGTCGCCTTCGAGGTCTGGAAATTCCGAAGCTAGCTCGGCAGCGACTTCCTTCTTGATTTCGCTGAAGCGGCCGTAGCGCGGGTGTTTCTCGGCGATGTTGCATGCCTCGATGACCTTCGCCAGACCGACCTCTTTGACCCTCGCGTCGATCTTCGGGTCACGTTTGGGCGACTCGAAGGGCCACTTCTGCTGCCCCACCGCTTCGCGGATCTTTCCGATGAGCTCGAGCACACCCTGAACCGACTCGTGGCCGAACTGGATGGCGGCGATCAGGTCAGCCTCGGACAACTCGCTAGCTTCGCCTTCGACCATCACGATCGCGTCCTTGGACGCGGCGATGATCAGCTCGCATTCGCTGTTCTCTTGCTCTTGATAGGTGGGGTTTGCGATCAGCTTTCCGTCAACGCGGGCAACACGTACGCCAGCGATCGGGCCTGCCCAAGGAAGCGGGCTGATGTGAATCGCGGCCGAGGCACCGACCATCGCCAGGACGTCGGACTGATTGCTGCCGTCTGCGCTCATCACGGTCGCGATGACCTGGGTTTCGCACATGTAGCCATCGGGGAAGAGCGGCCGGCAGGGTCGGTCGATCAGACGAGAGGTGAGCACCTCGTGATCGCGCTGCCTCGCCTCGCGCTTGAAGAAGCCGCCAGGAATCTTGCCTGCGGCATACGTCTTCTCGACGTAGTCGACGGTGAGTGGAAAGAACGGCGCTCCTGGCCGCGCTTCTTTGTTTCCACAAACTGTGACGAGCACCATGGTCTCGCCACTGCTCACCAATACGGAGCCGGCTGCCTGCTTGGCAATCCGGCCCGTCTCGATGGTGATCTCTTTGTCACCGATCTTAACGGATTCTCTGATTATCATCGCTCTCTTTGCCTTCCGCGCGGCACAACCGCGCATGCGGTCCGCGTTGCCATCGAGAGCGGTCTCGGTCCCCGATTCCAGGATTTGAGCCCGAACTCAAATCATCGAAGCGAAGAGCGAACTCCGGACCCGACGCAAAGCCACCAAGGTTCTACTGGGACAACGTCCCGGGGCTCAGCTTACTTCCGAATGCCAAGCTCTGAAATGATCTTGCGGTATCGCTCCACGTCCTGGGATCGGACGTAGTCGAGCAGCCGGCGTCGCTGGCTAACCAGCTTGAGCAGGCCTCGACGGGAGTGATGGTCCTTCTTGTGGGTCTGGAAGTGCTCGGTCAGGTAGGTGATCCGCTCGCTCAAAATCGCGATCTGGACTTCGGGGGAACCCGTGTCCTTCTCGTGGTTGCGGAATTGACCGATCAGCTCGGACTTTCTATCGGCGGTCAGTGCCATGCGTTACTCGCGCTAATTCTCTTGAAAAAATGGGTATTTCTTTGCCTGAAGGGGGCGGAATATGGGCCGGGGTCCAGGTAGCGTCAAGGAACCGTTTTCCAGGCTCCGACGGAGGCGCAGCGGTGCTGTCAGCTCCCCGACCAGACGCAGTGGAAACGCAGCCCTCGGCGCTGCTGCTCATTGCTCTTGAATCCTTCATGATACCCTAGCCAAGCCTGATTTCGGACTTACCTTGACACGCAATGGGCAACCCGTCTCGAGTCCTCGTTTGTCCCAATTGCCAGTCCGCCAACCGCATCCCCAGCGCCCGGATCGGCGATAGACCCCGCTGCGGGAAGTGCAAGCAGTCCTTGTTCAGCGGGCGCCCGATCTCGCTCACCGACCAAAGCTTCGACCGACACTTGAGCCGGAGCGAGATCCCCCTCGTCGTGGACTTCTGGGCTCCTTGGTGCGGCCCCTGCAAGATGATGGCGCCCTTCTTCGAACGAGCCGCAGCAGAGCTCGAGCCGCATGTGCGACTGGCCAAAGTCAATACCGACGAAAACCCGATGCTCGCCCAGCGCTACCAAATCAACAGTATTCCGACGACCGCGGTCTTCAAGAGCGGTCGCGAGGCCGCAAGGCAAGCAGGCGCGATGAACCTCCCGCAGCTCCTCCAGTGGATTCGAGCCCAAGTCTAACCGTCACGGATGGGACCACGGGTCTCGGTGAGGTGTTCTGCGAGTCAGAGATCAGTGCCTGGGCGACTTGCCTCTTCACGCCGTAAGGCACCGCATCTGATCACAAGCCGACCTTGGAGGCGATCAGGTCGATCGCCTTCCTGGGATCGGACTCGCCTGTCGCGCCGAGTAGCACGATGGCCCGGCCGATGCCGAGCTCTTCCAGCTCGGGCAGTAGGTCGGGATGCTTCGCGATTCGCCAGTTCGTCGTGACGTCGATCGACTCGAATGGCCGTCCCGCTTGGGCGGCCATTTTTTTGAGCTCCTCGATCTTCTCGCTGAGCTCCCGCGTCGAATCGCTCGGTGCGTACCAGCCCTGAGCCGAGCGGACGACGCGTTGCAAGGTCTTGGTCGTCGTTCCGCCGATGAGAATCGGTGGATGCGGTTTCTGTGCCGGTGTGGGGTAGCTCTTGAAGCCATGCCACGAGAGGAACTCGCTTTCGTGTTCGACGACTTCACCGCTCCAGACCTTCTTCACCGCCTCGAGGTAGTCGTCGAAGCGTGCGCCGCGTCGCTCGAAAGGCGTGCCCATCGCTTCGTACTCCTCGGCAAGCCAGCCAATCCCGAGACCGAGCGTCAGGCGACCGCCGCTCAGCGCATCGAGCGACGCGGTTTGCTTTGCGAACAGCATCGGATTGGCCTGCGGGAAGATGTTGACGCCCGTGCCGAGCCGAATGGTCTTCGTCGCGGCGGCCACGTAGGCGAGCGAGATCAACGGGTCGATGAACCAAGTTTCGGGTGCAGCCGGCATCTTGCCCGAGCGGTCATAAGGATACTTCGATTCGTAATAGGTCGGAACGACCACGTGCTCGAAGGTCCACAGCGACTCGATCCCAGCAGCCTCGGCGTGCTGGGCCACCGCAATCATGTTCTCGGCTGTCGCTGGTCCGCCGACGTTGATTGATACAATCCCGATCTTCATCCCGACCTTCTTATCATGATCGCTTGTGGAGGGCGCAGGCCGATTCCGAGATCGGCTTCACTCCGCG
>DASRZF010000377.1:0-3538 GCA_035686645.1 Polyangiales bacterium | reverse complement strand
AGCTTTGCCGATCCGTAATTGGTTTGGCCGAAGTTTCCGTAAAGGCCCGCGGACGAGGTCGTGAAGAGCACACGGCCGTAGCCCTGCTCCGTCATGATCGGCCAGGCGGCCTTGGTCACTTTGTAGGCACCGAAGTTGTGGACGCGGAAGATGATGTCCCAGTCAGCGTCGGTCATGTTCTTGAACGACTTGTCGCGCAGGATGCCGGCGTTGTTGACGACGATGTCGACGCGCCCCCAGCTGTCCATCGCGCTCCGCACGATCGAGTCGCCATCTTCGACCGAGTCGTAGTTCGCGACCGCCTCGCCGCCGGCCTTCTTGATCTCTTCGACGACCAGATCGGCGGTTTCCGCGGACTTGCCTTCGCCGGAGGTCGACCCCCCCAAATCATTCACCACCACCTTGGCGCCGCGTGCGGCCAGCGCGAGCGCATGGGAACGGCCGAGCCCCTGACCCGCTCCGGTCACGATCGCGATTCGCCCGTCAAACCTCAGTTCTTTGCTCATACTTCCTCGACTTCAGAAACAATCAGAGCTGACTGTTTATGCGAAATCGCGCCGCTGTCAATGCCGCAACTGCCTGATGTATTGCAGGCCCCCGATTTGCCGAGGACGGCGCCTGGGATTCCGGGGCTTCTTGACGGAAGCGGCGCGGGTCATAGACATCGGCAACGTATCCGAGGACATGTGATCCCTGCACCCAACACCCGCATTCGCGTTCTACAGGATGGCCCGGTGCGGCCGGAGGGCACACATGTCCTTTACTGGATGGTGGGATTTCGAAGGCCCCGCTGGAACTACGCGCTCCAGCATGCGGCTGCGCACGCGGCGAAGCTCGGTAGGCCGCTGCTGATTCTCGAAGCTCTGAGGGTCGGCTACCCCTGGGCGAGTGACCGACTTCATCGGTTCATCCTCGACGGGATGCGAGCGAACGCGCGGCACTTCTCGGAGCGAAACGTCGTCTATTTTCCGTATGTGGAGAGGGGTGCAGGCGAAGGCAAAGGACTTCTGACCGCGCTCAGCAAGGACGCCTGCCTGATCGTGAGCGACGACTATCCGACGTTCTTCGTGCCGAAGATGCAAGAGGCCGCGGCCTCACGCACCAATCTGCGTCTCGAGCTCGTAGACAGCAACGGCCTCTACCCGATGCGGGCGACAGACAAGGTCTTCAGCCGAGCGTTTGATTTCCGCCGCCACCTGCAAAAGGAGCTCCCGAAGCATCTCGGCGCGCAACCGCTGCCAGATCCATTGGAGGGGCTCGCACCGGTCTCGAAGGACGATGCGCAGACACTGCTCGCGTCAGCGGCGCCAAACTGGAAGCGAGCCTCGGAATCGGTGCTCCGCGGAGAGACGCTAGCCTCTCTTCCGATCGACCACGGCGTGGCCCCGGTGGAGCTGGCGGGTGGTTTTGACGCCGGCGAGGCACGCATTCACGACTTTCTGGCATCGGCGATCGATCGCTACGGCGAAGAGAGGAGCCATCCCGATGCGGACGCGGCGAGCGGGCTATCGCCTTGGCTCCATTTCGGGCACGTCTCGGCCCATCAGATCTTCGACGAGCTTGTAAAGAACGAGGGCTGGTCCAGCGAGCAGCTCGCGCCCAAGGTCAACGGTGCGCGCGAGGGCTGGTGGGGGATGAGCTCGACCGCCGAATCGTTCCTCGACGAGCTGATCACCTGGCGGGAGCTGGGCTTCAACATGTCCGCGCACCGAAGCGACTACGACCAGTACGAGTCACTGCCCGGCTGGGCGCGTGAGACGCTCGAGCAGCACGAAAGCGACGAGCGGCCGTATCTCTACTCGTTGGATCAGCTCGCGGCCTCGGAGACTCACGACCCAATTTGGAACGCTGCGCAGACCGAGCTTCGCGAGACCGGGCGTCTCCAAAACTATCTCCGAATGCTCTGGGGCAAGAAGATCCTCGAATGGTCTCCGAGCGCGCGGGACGCCCTGGCCGTCATGATCGAGCTCAACAACAAGTACGCGCTCGATGGCCGTGACCCCAATAGCTATTCGGGCATCTTCTGGATCCTCGGCCGCTACGACCGAGCTTGGGGCCCAGAGCGCCCGATCTTCGGCAAGATCCGTTACATGAGCTCGGAGAACACGAAGCGAAAGCTGCGGATGCGCGAGTACCTGGAGCGCTTCGGGGACCAGGGTTCCCTGCTTTAGCCGATCGGCTCTTCCGTAGCGCGTCCCGGTACACATGCGCGGGCGAGGCGGTAGAACTCGTAGCCCCGCATGATCTGACTGACTCGAGGCATGTACCGGGCGCGGTAGTCCGCGCTTCCAATGTCCTCTTCGAGCAGCAAGCCGCGCTCGTCGAGGAACTGCGCGAGCTCGGCCGGATCCAAGCCGAACGTCCAGCGCTCGCCAGCGGCTTGCAAAGTTTCGAAGAGGCGCTCGGTCCCCGCGAACGAATTCGGATCGTCGAGCACAGCGCGATGGACGTACGTGAAGACGACTTGGCTCCCAGGTGCGGCGGACGCGCACCAGCGCAAAGTCGCATCAACAGCGCCCTCGTTCAGATAATTGGTCACGCCCTCCCATAGGATGAACGCGCGCAAGTTCTTGGAGTAGCCCGCGGCGGTCATTACCTGGTCGAGCCCCGATGATCTGAAATCGATGCTGACGAAACGAACGTGAGACGCAGCCTCCGCGGACACCCGTCTCAGCAATCGTCTCTTCCTTGCAAGCGTGTCGGGATGATCGACCTCGAACACGGGGAGATCCGACAGGGCGCCGATCCGATAGGCTCGCGCGTCGAATCCCGCGCCGAGAATGACGAGCTGCTCGATCCCGTGTCCGAGTGCTCGTCCAATCGTGTCGTCGATCAGTCGCGTCCGCGCGACGGCGGATGAGCGAGCGCCTGCCCATCGGCTGTCGACGAAACGTGCAACGAGGTCCGCAACGCCCGGCACCTGACAGAGAGACGCGAGCATCGCCAGCTTCGGGCGCAGGAACCGCCGGGCAAAGGGGTCTTCGAAAAGCCGTCGATCGGCGGGAAGCGAAGACTCGATCGCCCTGAACAGAGCCACGTACTCTGCGGTTCGGCTGGCCTGCCCTGCTTTCACGAGCAGTAGATACCAGATCCAACGCGGAGCGCCTGTCAGATGCCGAGTTGCTTGGAGCGGATTGATCTGCACCGTTCGAGGTGGCAAGGGAGCCTGACGATGTTGGGCAAGATTCTGATCTACGGGTCCTATGGGTACACGGGCGACTTGATCGCACGCTTCGCGAAGGAAGACGGCGTGGAAGTCGTCCTATCCGGTCGAAATTCGGAGCGCCTTCGGAAGCAAGCGGAGCGATACGGCTTTCAATCCCAGCCTGCCGACTTGTCGGACCCGAAGTCCATCCGTAGCGCTTTGAAGGATGCGGATGTGGTGATCCATTGCGCGGGACCATTTGCACACACCTACGAAGCGATGGCGCGGGCCTGCCTCGACACGGGTACGCACTACACCGACATCACCGGCGAAGCCGAGGTCTATGAGGGCTTGTGGGCGATGGATGAGCAAGCCAAGCGTGCGGGGATCATG
>DASRZF010000376.1:0-5465 GCA_035686645.1 Polyangiales bacterium | reverse complement strand
GCGCGGCGTGCTGCCCTACCCGCGTCCCGCCGTGCGCGACCCGATGTGGCTGGCGGTGGCGTTCGGGCTTCTCGCGGGCGGCGTCATCACCGGGGCAATTCATCTTTCCTTCGCCAGCGGCGCATGGGGCGCGAGGTTTCGGAAAGCGCTCGGGGTCAGCGCGTGCGTCGCAGGCTTGCTCGGCATCGTCGGCTGGGCCGAGGCCCTTCCGGCCGGCGAGCACATTCGATGGGTCGAAAGCTTCGATCTTGGCAAAGCGAAAGCGGTCGCGGAGGGGAGCCCGATGCTGGTCGATTTCGGGGCAGACTGGTGCGGCGCCTGCCAGGAGCTCGAACGTGACGTTCTGAGCGACCCGCGGATCGTGTCAGAAGCCCGGCGTTTCGTGACGATCCGCGTCGACCTCAGCACGGACCAGGCCACCGACGACGAGTGGACGCTGCTCAAAGCTTACAATCAGCCCGGTCTGCCCCTAGTCGTCCTTCACAACAGCGATGGCTCCGAGGCCTCGCGCATCACCGGCTTGGTCGAGAGCGAAGCGTTTCTCGACTTGATGAAGGCGGTTCGCTGAGCGAGGCCCGGCTGTGTTAGCCTTCGCCAAGGAGTGATTGGATGAAAAAGACCACCATTTCGAGACGAGAGATGCTCGGCCAGAGCGTTCGACTGGTTGTCGTAGGCTCGGTTCCGGTCCTGCTCAACGCCTGCACGAAGCCCGAGCTGCATTGCCAAGACGTGAGCGGGCTCAGCGAAACCGATATGGAGTTGCGCACCCAGCTCGAATACCGGGACGACTCGCCCTACGGCGAAAAGAAGCGCTGTTCGACCTGCGCGTTTTACAAAGCCGGCAAGAAGGACGAATGCGGCCAATGCACCTTGGTCAAGGGACCGATTCATCCTCTCGGGTACTGCAACTCCTGGTCCGCGAAGGCTTGATGTCCTGAGACCATGGCATTGTTCGAGCTACGCGGTCTTCGGAAGGCCTTTGGACGACAGCTGGTCCTCGATGGGCTCGACCTCGACATCGTCGAAGGAGAAGTCATCACGATCATCGGCGAGTCCGGCTCGGGGAAGAGCATCCTGCTCAAGGCCATGATGGGCCTCATCGAGGTCGATGCGGGCACCATTCGATTCGACGGCGAAGACGTGACCCATCAGACCGAGGCCGAATGGAACCAAACACGGCGCCGGATCGGCATGCTCTTTCAGGAATCTGCGCTTTTCGACTCGCTCGACGTGTACGAGAACGTCGCGTATGGGTTGCGCGAGCAGACGTCGCTGAGCGAAGAGGAGATCGTCCAACGCGTTGCCGAGACGCTCGCCCTGGTCGCATTGCCGGGGATTGAGTCGATGGCTCCGTCCGACCTCTCCGGTGGCATGCGCAAACGGGTTGCACTGGCTCGCGCCGTGGCCGTTCGGCCCGCCGTCGTTTTCTACGACGAGCCGGCCGAAGGTCTGGATCCGATCAACGTCACGCGAGTCAACCGACTGCTTCTCGGGCTTCAGAAGCGGCTCAACGTCACGTCGGTCGTCGTGACGCACAACCTCAAGGCGGCGTTTGCAATCAGCGACCGGCTCGCGCTCATTCACGACGGCGTGGTTGCGGTTACGGGCTCACCCGACGCGTTTCTCGAGTCGGAGGACCCGGTGGTGCGAGAGTTCATCGGCGAACGAATGATGCGAGTGCTGCGTGCGGGTTGAATTCGTCGGCGCGGTCGGGGGAAACGTCACCGGCTCACGGCACGTCGTGCACACCGAACACGCTCGCGTGCTGCTCGACTGCGGTTTGTTCCAGGGTCGTCGCGCAGAAACGGTGGAACGCAATCGAAGCCTCGGCTTTCGCGCCAAAGACATCGACGTGGTGGTGCTTTCCCATGCCCACATCGACCACTCGGGCGCACTCCCCCGTCTCTATCGTCAAGGCTTTCGCGGACCGATCTACTGCACCCCTGCGACTCGGGATCTCTGCGCGGCCATGCTCGAAGACTCGGCGGAGATTCAGGCGCAGGATTCGGCGTACATCAATCGCAAGATCTCGAGAGAGGGCGCGAAGATGGATCCGGTCGAGCCCCTGTACGAGCAAAAGGACGTGGTGGGAACGCTCGAGCTCATGGTGGGCATTCCGTATCATCGACCGCAGAAGATCGCCGAGGGCGTCACGCTGACCTACTACGACGCCGGGCACGTGCTCGGAAGCGCGATGGTAGCGCTCGATGTCGATGTCGTTGGAGAAATCCGGCGCCTGGTGTTTTCGGGTGACCTCGGACGGCGCAACATGCCTCTGCTGCGCGATCCGGAGATCCCCCCGAATGCCTCGTTCCTCTTGATGGAAAGCACGTACGGGGACCGAACGCACGACCCGATCGAGCTCATGGAAGAAGAGCTTCTCGCCGTGGTCACGCGAACCGTCGAGCGTGGAGGCAAGGTCATCGTGCCTTCGTTTGCGCTCGAGCGCGCCCAGGAAGTCGTCTACTCGCTCAAAAAGCTCAAAGACCGGGGACGATTGCCAGATGTCCCCGTATTCGTCGACTCGCCTCTGACCGTGAAGATCACGGACGTGTTTCGAGTTCACCCGGACTGCCTGGATCGCGAAGCGCAGGGGACCTTGCTCCAAGGGGGATCTCCGTTCGACTTCGACGGGCTGCGTTACGTCTCCTCGGTCGAGGACTCGAAGGCTATCGACCGGAGCGAAGAGCCTTGCATCATCATTTCGGCGAGTGGAATGTGCGAGTTCGGCCGGGTGGTCCATCACCTGGCCAACGCGATCGGAAGCCGCGACAACACCGTGATGATCGTCGGCTTTCAAGCGCAGCACACGCTCGGACGCCGCCTGGTCGAGCAACGGCCTCGGGTGCGGATCTTTGGCGTGGAGCGTGAGCGGCACGCGGAAGTCGTCGTGCTCAATGGGTTCAGCGCGCATGCCGGGCAGGACGATCTGCTCGAATACGCCGAGGCGGTGCGGGAAGCAGGCCCGCTTCGGCAAGTCGCCCTCGTTCATGGCGAAGATCCAGCGCGAAAGACGCTCAAGGGGCTGCTCGAAGAGCGCGGATTTCCGAGTGTTCACACGCCGAGCCAAGGCGATTGGCTCGATCTCTGAAAGCGGAGGCCTTGACCGCGTGCAGGGTCTACGCGCATTCTCCGAGCGCGTGAGAAACGAGGAGGGTTCATGAGCAAGGGCGTGATCGGCTGTGGTGTGATTGTGGCAATCGCGTTGGCGCTGCTGGCCACGGGTGTGGGTAGCTACAACCGTTTGGTCGAGCTCGACGAAGGGGTGGACAACGCCTGGAGCCAGGTCGAGAACGTCTATCAGCGGCGCGCCGATCTGATTCCGAACTTGGTAGCGACCGTCAAAGGCGCGAAGGACTTCGAACAGGAGACCCTCACGAAGGTCGTAGAAGCGCGCGCGAAAGTCGGCCAAGTGAATCTGAGCTCTGCGCCGGATGCCGAGCAGCTCGCCCAGTTCGAGGCTGCTCAGTCCCAACTCTCCTCCGCGCTCTCCCGACTGCTGGTAGTGGTCGAGCGTTATCCCGAGTTGAAGGCAACGGAGGCATTTCGAGACCTTCAGGCTCAGCTCGAAGGGACAGAGAACAGGATTACGGTCGAACGAATGCGCTTCAACGACGCGACGCTCGCTTACAACAAGACGCGACGGCGCTTTCCGACGGTTCTCCTCGCGAAGATCATGGGCTTCGACGACAAGCCCTACTTCGAGTCGACGCCCGGGGCAGAGGAACCCCCGAAGGTCGAGTTTTAGCCCCCGCCGTGCAGGGGCACATCGAAACCTTTTTCTCCGAAGCCGATCGTGAGGCGATCCGCGCCGCCACCACGGCCGCCGAGCGGAACACGGCTGGCGAGATCGTGGTCTACGTAGTGGAGCGCTGCGACCTGTATCCCGAGCTCGCTTGGAAGGGTGCGCTGGTCGGCGGGGCGCTCGGCGCCATGTGCGCTGCCCTCGGAGCTTGGTGGTTCGGAGGCTGGGGCGCGGCGGATCACCTAGGGATCTTGATCGGCTTGCAAGTCGGTCTCGTCCTCGGCTGGGTCGCGAGTCGCTTCGAGCCGGTCGCTCGCCGCTTGATCGGAGACGAATTGCTCGAGAGCCGCGTCGAAGGGCGTGCAGCGGAGGCGTTTCTGGAGGAGCAGGTGTTTGCGACTCGCGAGCGAAGCGGTGTTCTGATTTTCGTCGCACTGTTCGAGCATCGAGTGCTGATTCTCGCCGACCAGGGGATCGACGCGTGCGTGGAAGAGAGCGCCTGGGCTGCCATCTCGAACGAAGTGGCGGCCGGAGTGCGGCGCCGAAAGCCGGCGGAGGCGCTGATCGATGCGGTTCAGCGCTGCGCAGATCTTCTCGTCGAGCACGGGATGTCGCCCAAAGACTCGAAGAACGAGCTCTCGAATGAGCCGAGGTTTCGTCGTGAGTAGAAGCAGCATCGCGCTGGCTGTGCTGGCGCTTGGTTTCTTGCCCAGCTTGGCATCGGCGCTCGAGGTGCCCACGCTCAGCGGTCGCGTCAACGACTATGCGGGGATCATTTCGCCGGAAGCCGAGGTCCGAATCGAGCAAACGCTCGCTGCGCTCGAGCGAGACAAGGGCGCGCAAGTGGTCGTTCTCACCATCGAAGCGCTCGATGGGGAGCAGCTCGAGGACTACAGCTTGCGCGTCGCGGAGAGCTGGAAGCTCGGCCGTGCCGACCAAGATGACGGAGCGCTTCTCTTCATCGTCAAGAACGACCGAAAGATGCGACTCGAAGTCGGCTACGGACTCGAGCCGTATCTGAGCGACGTCATGTCGAGGCGGATCTTGGATCAGATCTTGAGGCCGAGCTTTCGCGCGGGCGACTTCGACGGAGGCATCGAGCGCGCGGTCGAGGCGATCGACGGGCTGATTCGCGGGACGAGCACGCTTCCGGCCCCAGAGCCGAGTCCGTTTGAAGGCGACTTGCCGACTCAGATGTTTGGCCTGCTCTGGTTCTTGTTTCTCATCCCCTTCGTCTTCACTGTACTCGGCACGAACCCGTTCCAGTGGTTCCTCTATTTGTTCTTGATCCCGTTCGTGTACGTCGGTGGACTGACGCTGCTCGGACCGAACGCGAGCCCGGTCTTCGTCGCGGCTTGGCTGATCGGGGCCCCGATCGTCTGGTCGTTCTTCGGGCGGCGGCGAAAGAAGCGGAAGCCGGGCACGCGCAGGCGCGGCTCGGGATGGTCCGGGGGCTCTTGGTCCTCGGGTGGCGGAGGCTTTTCGAGCTCGGGCGGAGGCGGGTTCTCCGGTGGCGGGGGAAGCTTCGGCGGCGGGGGCTCGTCGAGCAGCTGGTGAACGGCTGCTGCGCAGCTGCCGGGTTTTAGGGATCGCTGTCGAGACGGCCGTGCCAGTAGACCCAGTTCGCCCAGGCCTCGGGGATCGAGCTCGCCGGGTCGACCCGAAATGCAATCACAGGGAGCCACTTCGGCTTGGTCGGTGGTCGCCTCAGGCGAAGGCC
>DASRZF010000375.1:0-6012 GCA_035686645.1 Polyangiales bacterium | reverse complement strand
CGCATGGGCGCACTGAACGGTCCCATCAATCGAACCAGTCCCCAGGGAAATCGCTTGAGCTTCAACGGGCGCTCAAGGGCGCGCTCCATGGTTTCTACGAGCTCGGCCCCGGTAAGCGAAAAGCCACCGAAGCCGATCGTTTCGAAGGCGCCGAGGCTTTCGCGAACCGCCGCCAGGCCGACCATCGCCCGGGCCACGTCCGGCAAGTAGGCCCATGCGTGAACGCGGTCGAGAGGCCCTGGATACGTCACGATCCCTTTTTCGACTTTGTTTCCGACATAAGTATCGAACCAGTTGCCCGTCGCCTTGCGCTCGATGAAGTCCCCGGCGCGAAGCACGATCGTTTGTACGCCGCGCGCGCTCGCCTGACGGTACGCCTCTTCCATTTCCTCGCGGAGGCGCCCTTTGCGGGTCGTCGGGACGTGCGGCGTGTCTTCGCGCAGGACGGGAGGCATGCCATCCCCGTAGTTGTATACGTTGCCCGGTAGCATCACCGTGGCCCCGCTGGCCTCGGCAGCGCTCAGGATGCTCTGCGTGATCTTGGGAACTTCCTCCGCCCAGCGTTCGTAGGGAGGGTTGAGCGCGTTCACGATGACCGCGACGCCCTCGGACGCCGCCGTAACGGCCTCAGCGTCGAACGCATCCCCCTCGAAGACGATTACGCCGCCCCGTACACGCGCGGAAGAACCGGTCCGCACGAAGGCCCGCACCTTCCATCCCGCGTCCAGGAACGCCTCCACCGACCAGCGTCCGATGCGCCCATTGGCGCCCACGACCAGTACTTCTTTTTCCATGCTGCCCTGCTCCTTGCCGCAGTTCGCTGCGGTTCGGTCTGAATCATACGCATGCGAAAATGATGGTAAATCCGCCAAATATCGAATATAGATATGCAATAATGCATAGGTACCTAGATGCCTGCTGAGTTCGACTGGGAAAAGCTCCAAGTCTTCGTGGCTGCCGCCGACCGGGGCTCGCTTTCGGGCGCCGCACGCACTCTCGGGATCAGCCAGCCTACGGCTGGACGGCAGGTCCAGGCGCTCGAGTCGCAGTTGGGTGTCCAGCTCTTCAGCCGGACGGCGCGCGGTCTCGCGCTCACGGATACGGGGATGGAGCTACTCGGGTACGCCCGGGAAATGTCTGACGCCGCCAACCGCCTGGCCTTGGCCGCGCTTGGCAGAGTCGAAGCGCTGGGAGGCGTCGTGCGCATCACCGCCAGCGAGATCGTCGCGACGTACAGACTGCCACCGGTCTTGCTCGCCCTTCGGGCCGCGGAGCCCGAGATCGAGGTCGAGTTGGTCGCCTCGAACGCGACGGACAACCTCCTGCAGCGCGAAGCCGACATCGCGGTTCGCATGTATCGACCCTCGCAGACCGACGTCATCACCCGCAGCCTCGGCGAGATCGAGCTCGGCGTGTATGCGGCCGAAAGCTATCTCGCCCGACGCGGCTGTCCAAGAACCCCCGAGGACCTCCTCGAGCACGACGTGATCGGATACGACCGTGATGAGTCGATGATCCGCGGGTTTCGTTCGGCTGGGGTGACCGTCGAACGTCGCTTCTTTCCAATCCGAACCGACGATCAAGTCGTCGCCTGGCGCATGGTAGTCGAAGGGAACGGCATCGGATTCATGCAGGTCGCCATCGGGGATGCGGAGCCTGCCGTGCGCCGAATCCTCCCGGATCTCCCGCTACCCACGCTTCCCATCTGGCTCACCGCGCACTCCGAGCTCAAGACCAGCCGCCCCATCCGTCGAGTCTACGATTTCATTGCAGACTCGCTTCGCGTAGCGCTTTGATGGTATACACGGCGCCGTCTTTGAGGAGAGAAAATGACCGCATCGAGTAATGGCCTGCCGCTTGCACAACGAAAGAAAGACATCTTTTTCGTCGTTTGCTTTTCGTTCTTTGCGTTCTCCTCGTTCTTCTCGGATTCCTGGCACGCGCTCGGTCTTCTCGAAGGCGACGCGTTCTGGTCGCGCGCGAACCGCTGGTACGGCGAGATCGCACAGGATCATTTTTTCCTCGCGGATCACCAGTTCGTTCGGGTCAACACGGGCATATCGGGCATGATCTACGGACCCTTCTATCTCCTGCTCGTCTTCGCGTTCATCAAGGGAAAGAACTGGATTCGGCCGATGGCGCTGGTCTACGTGGGTGCGATGTTGCACGGCTGCACGGAGTTCCTGATCTACGAGTACTGGATCGGACCTCCTCCGGGCAACGCGCTCGTTTTCTGGGCCTTCAACGGCCCATACTGGGTGGTTCCGTTCTTGCTGGGCGTGCGCATGTGGAAGCCCGATCCATTCGGGACCCCCGCTGAGCTGGGGGCTCGAAGCTGAGAGGCGGGGCGCGATTCCCGGCTCGGACGGGTTCAAGAACCTCCGACTCAGTCTTCTGCGCGCTTACTGGCATCGCGGAGGCGCGACTCGGCGGCCCGACGTTGACGTTCCGATTCGTCGCGCAGCTGCATCGCACCCTTGAGATTCTCGATCAGCTCGGCTTGGTCGCGCAGGCTCTGGTTCAAGTGATTGGTGATCACGTCGACACTTACGACAGCGATGCCGCAGAACACGGCAAAGATCGCAGTTACGCGCAGCCAGTTCACGAACAACGACGGCTCGTAGAAGGCGGTCGTCTCCACCGTGGCGATACCCGTTGAAAGCGCCGCTCCCACTCCCAGAAGTGCGAGCAGGTTCATCGCTAGCGCGATCAGGGTAACCCTGCGTCCGAACAGAACCGACGCCAGGACACTTTGGCCCGCCAAGACCAGGACCGGGGCCGCTAGATAGCCGACGGACAAGAGAGCGACGACGCCCACGACGTAGAGCAGGCCGAGGAAGCTGAGAGCTCGAGCTTTGTAGGGAAGACGCCGCGCAAAGAGCAGGGCGACGAAGCCGGCGTACATCACCACGGCTTCCCCTACGACCCTCCAGGCATCCCGCTCGATTGCGTCGATCACGGTTCGGGCGAAGGCCAAACCTCCGGCGACGACGGCGATCAGCAGTGCCGCGTGCAGGACTTGCTGACGAACGCCTCTGGCCTCGAAGAGGACGTCTCGATCTGGAGAGGTAACGCGTGCGGGTGCCACTGCTGGCAATGCTACTCTGCCAGCGAGCGTAGCTCCAGGCCACGTTGCCGCTTCTAGCGCTTGCGCAGCACGGCGATGATGAAGCCGCCAAAGTACCGAAGTGGCGAGCTTCCTGCAGACCGCTCCGCCCATCTCAGGCCGGGTCCGAGCACTGGGAGACCGTGAATGGCCGCGAAGGGAGTGAGAACCCGAACCCCTCGGAGCTCGAGCAGAACCAAGTCCGGTGGCATGAGTCTTCGTATCGCTCGGGGCGAGTCCCAGCGCGTATAGACATCGGCTTCCGTCCGCCTCTCGCTGATCGGAGCCGGCCCCGCGAGCCTCTTCGCCAGACGGCGAACGCTCCATGGGTTGTAGAACTCGAGCAAGAGGTGTCCGCCCGGACGAGTCACCCGCACCGCTTCTCCGATGGCCGTCTCGATGTCCGCGACGTGCGGGAGGACCTTGAAGCCGTAGGTGAGGTCGAACTGCTCGTTGGCGAAGGGAAGCTCGCTGAGGCTTCCGAGGAAAACTTCGAGCCCACGCTCTCTCGCCCGCTGCGCCATACGCTCCGACAGATCGATCCCGACAGCCTCATTCGCGATTGCCGCGATACGTTCGAGGATCAGACCAGTGCCGCAGCCGAGCTCCAGAACCCGAGCGCCCTCGGCGAACTGCGCGGCGACCTCGAACTCCAAATCATCGATCATCCGGTGGTAGCCTGAGCCTCGCCCTCGTTCGTACGAGTCGCTGAAATCGTCGTAGTATCGTTGAACCTCCCGCTCGGATGCGTCAGGCACGGATTTCCTCGTAAAGACGCTCGTACGCTGCGGCGACTTGCTTTGGGGAAAACGTCGAAGTCGCCACGCTGTGTGCCCTATGTCCGAGCTCGATGAGCGATGCCTCGTCGGCACTCAAGCGCCTCACTGCGTCGGCGAGTGCCTCTGCGTCGGGTTCGACTGCGACCGCTGCCCCCAGCTCGGCAAGCTCCTCCGATGGCGTTCCCCGACCGACCAGAACAGGCCGGGCCAGGCACATGGATTCGAGCGCGACGAGGGGGTAGTCCATCTTCGCGTAGGCGCTGCGATTCACCAGCACCACGAAGTCGCTGAGGGTAAGCAGCTCGTGGATCTGCAGAGTATCTCCCAGCCATCGCACCTGAGAAGCGATGCCCCATCGCCGCGCCAGGTCCATGAGCCGGAGACGCTCCACGGCGGCGCGGGCCGTCTTCGGGCGACAAGCGATCAGGAGTAGCGCGTCCGGACGATTCCATGCTGCGAAGCCCTTCACGGCGATCTCTGCTCCACCGCCGAACTCGAGGTCTCCAGGATAGATCCAGACCTGCGTGTTCTCCGGTATCGCGTGCTTTTTGCGCAGCTCGCCGCGCCTGTCCGGGCCCGGTTCGGACAGCGGAGGCACGCAAGGTGGAATCAGCCGGAGCGCGGTCTCGTCGACCCCTGCCAGACGCAAGCGCTCGAATGCGGCTCGCGAAAGCGCCACAGTCACGTCCGCGAATAGCAACCTTTCAATGGCGTCTTGTTCCGCAGGCAGGCTGCAGACGGTGTGAACACTAGGCACCCTTCGGACCGCGCGTGCAAAGCGCGCCGCCGCGGAGGTCTTTACGTTGGGAGCGAAGAAGAAGTGCCAGATGTCTGGCGAAGTCGCGAACAGCAGTTGGCGGAAGATGCCTAGATGGCGAGAACGTTCCACCAGCACGGGTGAATGACGCTCTAGGCTGGCTGCGATGTCGCGAACCAGGTTCTTGCTGCTGTCGTTCCAAGGCGGGACGACCGGCTTCGAAACGAAGAGGACTTGCGCCATTGGCAATTGAGGTACGCCTTGCGACCACTCGGAGCAAGTGATTGAGTGTTCCGGAGTGCTGGATGGAAGAACCATCGCGGTCGTCGTGCCCGCCTACAACGAAGCCGAGCTGATTCGCGATACGCTAGGGGGCCTTCCAGCCTTCGTGGATCAAATCATCGTCGTGGATGACGCCAGCACCGATGCCACGGGGGAGCTAGTGAAAGCGTTCTTTCCGTCGGTCGTGCTCCTCTCGCACGATGCCAACCGGGGGGTCGGGGCCGCGATCGCGACGGGCTGCAGGCGTGCGCTGGCGCTTGGCGCGGATTTCACCGCCATCATGGCCGGCGACGGACAGATGCACCCCGATGATCTACCCGCCTTGTTGCAGCCCCTCATCGCCGAAGAGGTAGATTTTACCAAAGGGAACCGGCTTGCTTGGCCGTCGGTCAGAAGCGAGATGCCCTGGCATCGCCGGGTTGGGAACCAGCTCTTCTCTTCCTTGACGCGCCAGGCGCTTGGAATCGATGTCCACGACTCCCAGTGCGGCTACGCCGCCATGAGCCGACGCGCCTCGCTCGCGATCGAATGGGATCGACTCTGGCGGGGCTACGGGTATCCGAATGATCTACTGAGTTGCTTGTCGCTCCTTGGCTTGCGCGTCCGGGATGTGCCGGTACGGCCGATCTACGGCGCCGAGCGCAGCGGAATTCGACTTCGTCACGTGGCGTGCATCATTCCATTCGTGATCATTCGCGGCTGGTTGAGGAGGACCGCGCTTTGGCCAACGTCATTGGTGCTATAGACGCGTCCATGGCCGAGTTCGACATCTTCAATGGCGACGCCGATGGCATCTGTGCGCTTACCCAGCTTCGCAACGCAGAGCCTTTGGAGAGTACGCTCATCACCGGCGTGAAGCGAGACATCGAATTGGTCGTCAAGGCCGACCTGAGCGAGGGCGATCGAGCGACGGTTCTCGACATCAGCTTCGACAAGAATCGGGAAGCCGTGTCGAAGGCGTTGGATGCCGGCGCGGAGGTTTTCTACGTCGACCACCACTTTGCCGGCGCCATTCCAGAGCACGAAAAGCTCAGCACGATCATCGACCCCGATCCAAACGTCTGCACGAGCCTTCTCGTCAACGGCTA
>DASRZF010000374.1:0-7543 GCA_035686645.1 Polyangiales bacterium | reverse complement strand
CCTGCAAGGTGCGCCGGTTTACTACGACTGCTCCACGGACGATGCGCGACTGACGCTCGAAACGGTCATCGATGCAATCCGGAACGGTGGCGTTGCGGTGAACTGGGTGCGAGTAGACGCGCTGACCAAGAACGAGCAGGGCCGTGTTTCGGGTGTCGTGGTCAAGAACGTTCGCGACGGAAGCCTTCGCGAGGTCAAGGCGCATACGGTCATCAACGCCACCGGTCCTTGGACGGACGAGGTCCTTGCGATGAGTGGCGCGCGAAAGGGCAAAGTGCTCCGGCCCACCAAGGGCATCCATATCGTCGTTGACCGAGAAAAGCTTCCGGTGGAGCATGCAGTCGTCTTGTTCCATCCGACGGACAAACGGGTGCTTTTTGCGCTGCCCTGGGGAGAGCGCACCTACGTCGGCACGACGGACACAGACTACGACGGCGCACCTGGCGAGGAAGCCGCGACGCTCGAAGACGTGGATTATCTGATCGCCGCCGCGAACTATTACTTCCCAACTAAGCAGATCTCCCGCGACGACGTGATCTCGACTTGGGCTGGGCTCCGCCCGCTCATCGCTCCAGAGCCTGAGGTAGGCGAGATGGCCGAGTCACAGGTGAGCCGCGAACATCAGATCATGATCGGCGAAGATGGCTTGATCACGATCGCTGGGGGGAAGCTCACGACCTACCGCAAGATGGCCAAAGAGTGCGTCGACGTTGCGGTCAACTTGCTGAAGCTTTCCGGCAAGCTTCCAGAAGACATTCACTCCGGGCAGACCTTCAAGTTCCCTCTGCCGGGGGCGGTGGGTTGGCCCGAGGACGACGACCATCAGAAAGTCGCGGACGAGATCGGTCGGTTGTGTAAATGCGACCTCTCCGACAAAGCCAGGCTTCACCTGGTCGACACCTACGGGATGCGCGCCTTGGAGCTCGCCAAGCTCTGCGCCGCTGATCCTTCCTTGATCGAAGCGATCATCCCCGGGCGCGTAGAGATCATGGCGCAGGTGGATTTCGGCGTACTGGAAGAGCTCGCGGCCAGCCTGAGCGACATCATGATTCGGCGTACGCAGATTTTCTTTCGCGACTCCCGGCAGGGGCTCGGCTCGGCCGAAAAGGTGGCCTCCCGGATGGCCGAGCTGATCGGCTGGTCTGACGAGGAGAAACAAAAGCAGATCGACGACTACAAGGCCCAAGTGGCACTGTCGCAGCGTTGGCGAGAAGAGCTCTAGGGTGTCAACTGCGGTAGCTTGAGCTTTAGAGCGAGCCCGCCCGGCTCGACCCGTATCGACTCGAGCTCGAGAACGTCGAAGATCATCGTTGCGGTCTGGGAAGATGCAAACTTCCGCACTGCCGGTACGCTTCGCAGGTCCACCCTCAGTCGTCCTGGGCTCTCGCGCTCGACGATGGCACCTCCCATGTCGACAGCGTCCAAAGAGGCGATCATGGGCCAGGTCGCCTTGGCGATGCATCCAGCCAGCGCTCCCACGATCGAGCTGTCGTGAGCGTCGGGTGGATCGACGTCGAACGAGATCTCTTTGGCCCCGCGTGGCGCGAAGCGAACGGAGAACGGGGTCAAACTGAACTGGACTTCTCTTCCGTTGGTCATCGAGGCGTCGACGAAGAGGCGCCCGGAATGGCAGGCGACCATCGCTGAATCGACTCCGTGCGCATGCGCGGCGGCTGCCGTGAGCGTTTCGTCGCTGAGCCTCCAGCGCTGCTTCGTGAGACGTTCGACGAGTTGCTTCGTGGCGGCGGCGACTCGGGTGCTCGCAAGGCGATCGACAGCGCGATCGGCCGCTGCGCGTACCAAGCTTCGGACGATGTCGAAACGGTCTGTCATTCGGCGGCCTGAAGGGTAGGTTTGACCCGGAGGAGCTCCAGCTGCAACGGCGCGACCCGTCCAGTCGGCCTGTTCGCGAATAAGCCGCATCGGACGACGCGAGGGACGAGCTCGTCCAGTCCGGTGAGGGCACGAAGCGCTTCCCCGGGCCTTGGCGTCGTCTTTCCCCCAATACGAAGGGTCAAGCGAATCGGCAGCAGGTCCCCAGCCAACCCGGCCAGCGCGAGAGCGTTCCGACCTTCGCCGACGCGGAGGTCGACCAGGGCGGCCCCGACGTCGATTCGCTTCTTCACTCCTTGGACCTCCCGGTCGATGAAGAGCTCGCTCGGGCGCTCACTGAGCATGCGCGCCAGGGTGTCCTCGTCCTCGATGCCGAGCGATCGAAGCTCCTGCCTCGAGAACGCAGCGACGTAGTCCGCTTCCTCGATCACCCGGTTGAGGGCTGCGTCCCGCGGGCCGAGGACGCGGTGCTCGAAAAATTCGATCCCATCGATCGCCGCATCGTTCAGACGCGCGCAGAGGCGGTTCAGGTCGGGGTGCTCGTCGGCGCGAAGCCGAACGTCGACGTGCTCGCAAAGGCTCGCTGTGCCGACCGGAAGAGCGGGTCCGAAAGTCAATTTAGGCAAGGGCCTGAAGCCCTCGCTGTAGAAGAGCGGAAGCCCGACGCGTCGAAGCATGCGAGGAAAGGCGCGCACCAAGTCGAGGTGGGAGGTGTACGCGGTTCGACCGATCTTGCGATATCCGATCCGAATGCGCATCGGTGCTCCCTGGTCGACTCCGTAAAACGGACGCCTGTCGACGACGTTGTCTTCATCAGCCGGCTCATCCGGAGCAGGTGTCTTCCTCGGCTCGAACGCGTTCATGCTTTCGAGGAAACGGATGCGCTCGTCCTTCATTTCGCTGAGGTCGCAGGCGATGCCGCAGTCGTAGCAAACCAGTCGGCGCTTCTCGTCGTTCGCTTCTTTCACGTTCGTGTGATGGACGAAGCTGCCGACGGTCTTGCCGCATGGGGGGCTCAGGCGATTGCGGAGCGACTTGCGGTACTCGCGCGCCAGGAAGCCCTGCTCGAGCCCGACGTCGATGTGTGACCAGGGCAACTGCGCCGAGACAGGAATCGTCCCCAGAAACCAGGCAGGGTCGATTCCTGCATCCTCGATGGAATCCGTCCAATGGGCGAGGTCGAGTCTCTCGTCCCAGGAGTCGAATCGTGCGCCCCGAACGTAGGCACCCTGAATGACATCGGCCAGACGTCGGTCTCCCCGTGCGAGCATGCCTTCGAGCCACGAGCCGTCCGAGTTGTGCATTTTGAGCTGTATGCGAAAGCTCGACGCTTCATTGCGCAAAACCGACTGCTTGCGCTTGATTTCGTCTTGCGAGTCCATGGCGCACCATTGAAACGGCGTATGCGGCTTTGGAACGTGGGTGGACACGCTCACGGTAACCCGCGCACGTTTGTTTCGTTGCACGCGCCGGGCGACTTCGAGTGCACGGGCCCCGGTGCGAACGATGTCTCGGACATCCTCGTCCTCTTCGGTGGGCAGTCCGATCATGAAATAGAGCTTCATCTTGCTCCAGCCGCGGGAGAAGACTCGTTCGGCGGTTTCCATGAGCTGCGCGTCGGTCACGTTCTTGTTGACCACGTCCCGCATCCGCTGACTACCAGCTTCCGGAGCGAACGTGAGACCTCCTGCGCGTTGGCGCTTCATGTCGTCGAGCACGTCCTCGCTCAGTCCGTACGCGCGAAGCGAGGATACGCTCAGCGAGACTTGATACGGGGCGAGAGCGTCGATCGACTGGTGCACGAGTGGCGCGATCGCGCTGTAATCGGCTGTGGAAAGAGATGTGAGAGAGGCTTCGTCGTACCCCGCTTCGGCAACCGAGCGCAGCATCGCGTCGATGATCGCATCCGGCTCGCGTTCGCGGACAGGGCGGTAGATCATTCCGGCCTGGCAAAATCGACACCCCTCGGTGCAGCCACGCGCGACCTCGATCGATGCCCGGTCGAAGACGGTCTGACAATTGGCGATCGGTCCATCTACCGGGAACGGGTATTCGTTGAGATCCGGCACGATCGAGCGCCGGACAGGGAAGGGCGCCTCGGGGTGGATCGGCTCCACGACCTGCATTCTCGTCTCCTCGACGGGCACGCTTTGGTAGAGCGCAGGCACATAGAACCCGCCAAGCTTGGCGACTCGCAGCAAGCGCTCGGCGCGGGGCAGTCCCTGGTCCCGCATTTCAGCCCAGGACTTCATGAGCTCAGGCAGTTTCGCTTCGCCGTCTCCGATCAGGAACGCATCGACGAACTCCGCCATGGGCTCTGCGTGGGTGGCCGTCGGCCCCCCGGCTACGATCAAGGGATCGGCATTCGTTCTGTCTTCGCTTCGAAGCGGGATCTTTCCGAGGTCGAGAATCTGGAGAACGTTCGTGTAGGTCAGCTCGTACTGAAGCGAGAAGCCAACGATGTCGAAATCGCGGAGCGGCCGTGCGCTTTCGAGTGAGCAGAGCGATTGTTCACTAGAGCGAAGCTCGCGCTCCATATCGTCCCAGACGGCGTAGGCGCGCTCGGCCAGAAACGCGGGGTTCCGATTTACGATGTCGTAGAGAATTTTGTAGCCGAGGTGGCTCATTCCGATCTCGTACAGATCCGGGAAGGCCAAGCAGATACGGCAGTCGACCTCGTTCCAGTCTTTGTGCGCCTCCCCCTGTTCGCCGCCTAGATATTGAGCCGGTTTGTGCACTCGGTCGATAAAGGGCGCGTAGGGATGGTCTCGCATGATGAAGGCTCGAATGATGGACTAGTTTGACGGGTCCCGAGCAGTTTGCCACGCTCGCATCATGGCCTCGAAGCCGCAACCCAATCTCTCGACTCGGCTGCGACGCGCGCCCACGCGATACGAACCGACCAAGCGAATTGCGGTCGGCGGCATGGCCGAGGTCTGGCACGCAAACGCAATCTTCGACGACGGCGGCCTGCACCCGGTTGCGATCAAGCGGGTGATCCCCTCAATTGGTGACCCGATGTTTCGCTCGATGTTCCTCGACGAGGCGCGGCTCGGGATGCTCTTGCGCCACCCCAACATCGTTCGCGTCTACGACGCGCGTGATATCGATGGAACGTACATCATGGTGATGGAGCTCGTCGACGGGCAGTCTCTGCGCTCGCTGACACGGGTGGCCCAGGCTGAGAATCGTTCGATGGGGATTCCGCTGGCAGCCTGGATCGCGCAAGAGGTCGCCAAGGCGCTCGCGTACGCCCATCGTGCGCGCGATGCGGCAGGCCGTGGACTCGGTATCGTGCACCGCGACGTATCGCCGCAGAACATTCTTCTCGGTGTCAATGGGGAAGTTAAGCTCGCAGACTTTGGATTGGCGGACGCGACCGTCCACGAGCACGTGCGCGCCGAGGACATGATCGGAGGCAAAATCGCCTACCTCGCCCCGGAGGTGTTGCGCGGCGAGGGAGGCGACCACCGCACGGACCTGTTCGCCCTAGGCGTCGTCTTTTGGGAGATGCTGGCCGGACGCCAATTGTTCTCCGGGGACAACGACGCGCACACCATCCGTCAGATCGCAAAGTGTGAAGTGCCACCGCTGGCCGACTTGGTTTCGGGAGGCGACGAGGCGGACATGCTCATTCGACGACTCGTCACGCGCAATCCGGACGACCGAATCCATGACGCAGCAATTCTCGCGTCGCAGCTTCGGCACTGGATCAAGGGGAAGCAGTGGCAGGTCGGCCGCGAAGACGTGGCGAATGCGGTTCGGACCTATCGAGCGGAGCGGAGCCGCATGAGCCAAGCGCCGCCGGTCTCCACGCTTCTCGCAGATGAGCTCGAAAAATTCGCGGAGGCCACGGCCGACACGCCATTCGACTTGGGCGCGTCCCCGCTCGATCCAGCCAGCTTCTAGGTTCGAAGCAGGCGTGGGCCTTCCGAAGTGATGACGAAGACCGCAGGCGACACTGGATGTGGCGCACGGCGCGCGGCGTCCTGGGCTCGTCTGCTGAGCGCTTCGCCCGCCGTCTCGCCGGCGAGAAGAAGCACGTCGCGATGGGGGGCAGCTGCTAGCCAGGTGCCTGGGCCGAACTTGGCGAGGCGCGCTTGAAGGTCCGGCAAAATCAGCCGCGCGCCATCCAATCCGTCACCCTGCCGGACGCGTAGAATGCCCTCTTCGACGGGTTCGATTCGTAGCTGCTGCGACTTCGAGACCAGGTTCTCGATCGCGCGTCCGCGAGCATCGGTTTCTGCGAGCGCCCAGGCGTCGACTTCGGCACGGCGCACGTAGCGGGCACGAGCTCCGTACCGAAGCTGAAGCGAGAGGTGCACGTCACCGCCGATTGGACGCAAGTAGAGGTCCTGTTCGCTAGGCAGTGACGCGACGAACTTCTCCGAGACGAGACGCGGAAGGAGACGCGGAGCCGCTTCCTGCCAATCGGTATCCTCAGGAGCATTCGAACCGGGCAACATGCTGATGATTCTGCGGGCGGCTTCGGTAGCCGCGTCCCCGTCGCCGACTTCCCTCGCAATCCGTTCGAGACGCGTGAGGTCTACGCTCGCTCCGTTGTTGAGCTCGACCGTGAGCTCGAACTGGGACTCGATGTCGAGATCGGGCCGGGCGCGGCCGAGCGCATCGGCAAACACCCGCACGGTGCCGGAAACGGGTCCGTTCGCATCCGCCTCGCGCTCTGCCATGCTGAGGTACTCCGCGAAGCACGCGCGCGGGTCCTCCGCGTCCAAGATCTCCTGGATGGCACCGAAGGGATCGAACCAGCCAAAGCGTCCGAGCTGGACTCGATGACTGCCTTCGCGTTCGCGCGCCCTTCCGCCCAGGTGGTCGATCAGCAAGAGACCGAGAAGCGCCCCCGCGCCCTCGACGAAGCGATCGTCCTCCGGCGCGTCGGTCTCGCGATCGACGAAATCCTCCAGTTGCTCTGCGAGCCAGCGAATCCCCTTGGCTCCCGTTCCGGGGAGCGGAGGGCGCTGGGAGTCCACGAAATTCTTCGCCGCCGGCACGAGACGGCCACCCAGGTCTTCAAGAGAATCGAGCCAGTCCGCTTCGAGCATCTACGCGGCGGCGAAGTTAACATGACTCGGGTTGCACGCCTAGACCGTAGGACGAATGAATTGGCCGGTGAGCGGGCGCGCAAAAGAAGTGGCATTGGACCAGCTCGTGAGAGTGCTCGATCAGGTACCCCTGGTATCGAGTATCAAGAACGATCTGGCCGGGCTTCGTTCACTGCTCCTGCGTCGCCGCCCGCCGCGCATTGCCGCCCTCGGCCTTGCCAGCAGCGGCCGCTCGACGCTGCTGCGCGCACTGATCGAGCGGCGGCCGACGAGGGACGCGCTCGGCGCCGAGCATGGTCAATGGGTTCACCTCGAGCATGAAGGCGCGAAGCTGCACTGGCTGGAGATCGACGTCGATGACGAAGCGGCGCGTTCACAGTGGAAGGCAGCGCTCGATCGAGAGTTGCCGGATCTCGTGTTCCTCACCTTCGAGCCCAGGAATGCAGGCGACCTCGAGCGAATTGTCGACCGAGCCAAGAGCCTGCTGCCCGATCTTCCGGAGGGGACGGCAGCGCTGCGCGTGTTCCCCATACTCACTCACTCCGACTTGATCGGGGATGGGCCGCGCGATGTGGAGACGGCCCGCAAAGAGCTCGAGGCGAAGCTTCAGGATCGCGGACTCCTGGCGGACCCACCGCGTGCCGTGT